>NZ_JBGONI010000001.1:0-331387 GCF_041439035.1 Vibrio sp. 1F263
CCTCAACTTGCTTGGCTCTACGACTGATGCAGGTGTAATGCGGACAACTTAACGGCACATGGGCTAACCTAAATATCGAGTCGATAAATCCTTGCAGCGCTCTCAGTGGCATAGAAAAAACTCGTTTCACCATGAGTGCTGTCGTAATAGCTAAATCACTGAACCGACGTGGCCTCCCGCGCTTATTCTGTTTGCTTTGCGCCCACCCACTTATTGCTTCTTCATCGATCCAGAAGGTCAGAGAACCACGGTTAATGAGCGATTGGTTGTATTGCTTCCAGTTGGTTGTTTTGTAACAAGGTTTAGGCATAAGGCTACGAGAGAGAGTGGTGGTAGCTGATCAGATCGTAGGTTCTTGATTTAGTTCCATTGAATTACGCAACAAAGCCCTTTATGTCAACCCGCTTATCGCTTCTCATCAATCCAAAGGTAATAAAACAACTGTTAATGAGTGATTGTTACTTCCAGCTGGTGTTTTGTAACGAGGCATGAGCTACGAGAGGGAGTTGACGTAACTGTTCAGATCGTTGGTTCTTGATTTAGTTCCTCCGAATTACGCAACAAAACCACCAATTTGCACTGAACAATATGGAATTTCTGTTTAACGCAATCGGTTGCTCCGCTTTGGCAGTATGACTTATAAAATGAATTGTAAGCAGTTGATACAAAGCTTAATAACCCAATCAGCTACTAGGTTGGTCTCCCCGATGTTATATGAGGTCCCATAACAATGATTAAATTTCTACATATCAGTGCAATTATATTACCTATAGCTTTGATCGGCTGCGGGGGAGATAGTTCAAAAAAATCAACCACCACTTCAAAGCCTAAAACCCAGCAAGTTACCGCGACTAAATCTACTCTAAACCAAAAACTGAACAAGGTAGATTTGCAATCAAAAAAACTGAGCTCAGAAGGCGTTAATACGATTATGAACTTGCCTGTCGGAAAGACGAGCCTATCTATCTCTACACCGACCAAATTCAGTCAAGTTAAACAATAGATATTGAAGGATTAGTATTATGAAAAAAACCGTTTTAGCTTCAACCATTTGTATAAGCCTATTCTCTTCATCTATCGTTAACGCCCACTACAATGGTGCTCATGAAGTCGGTGAGAACATGCGTAGTAGCATTGATGAAATGATTACAACTAAGCTTAAAGCGTCATTTTTTGACTCTGCTGCGCTTTATATGGACGCAACAAATGTTAAGCAATTAAAAACCTCCCCAACTGGATTGCTAACATCTTTGACTACGGGTTCGCAGAACACGGAACTTCCGTTGGAAACTAGACAGGAGTTGATCGACGCATCTCAAGAAGTCGGCTTTGTCGTTGACTACTTGAAGAAAAACCCTAAGACACAAGGTGTCGATAAAGAGGTGATGGATTTCTGTATTGCAGAAAACGTAGAAGCGAAGAATTGGCCGGGTATTGATTATGTTGTCGATCAATACGGCACAAAAAATGGTATCACTACGCTCCCCGTCTCTATTATCTATTTCGCATCCAAAGGCGAATGCCAAGATCCAAATGATTGGGCACCCAAGTTAAATCAGAGCACCGCAAAATCAGAATTTGAATCCTCAATTCCCCAAGAGATCATTGCTTACAGCTCAAACGTAGGTAACACTGGCGGTGAACTCGTCTTCATTCTTGAAAACAGTTATAACTTCAGTGACGAGCCCGAAGAGCAATTTGAGTCTTTTACTTTCTATCAAACATCAAGCGATGACACTCCTGGAACAGGTCTGTTTAGACGTACTCAAGTTAATAAAAACTCCTCAGATCCTACGCAAGCGTATTCAAAGTTTATCAACGTGGCATGTCAGGACTGTAATAGTGACAACGAGAAGTTTAAAGTTGAGAGCCGCGCCGAGTCTGGCTACGGTACAGTGTCAGTCGCTTCAAGTGCTGTCGAATCTGGAGGCAAATTAATTCCTGGTTTCGTAAGTGAAGATTCAACCGAAACCGAATACTTTGTTCAAGTAAACTATGAGACAAAGGCCCCTAACAAGGCTACATCTCTATTCGTTGATGCATTCAAATTCGAAGATTCCCTGATCCATGGCCGTTACTATTACGATGGTTTTAAAGGTGTGAAGTTCAGTGCTGAAGAGTTACAAACCGCGAATTTAATTGCTGAGTATTCCCTAGCTCATCCCCTAAGCTTAAACGGGCTATCGGTAGTGGAAACCAACGGTGTTCTAACGAATAACTCTTACTCACTACAGGTAAAATCAAATAACTCGGTCATTGTTGCTCCAGTAACCGTGACGGACGCAGAAGATATTCAATTATTAAATGAGATATCTAAGGTTACAGCAGAAGCTATCAATTACGACAATAGCGATGTGACGATTGCTGATTGGAATAAAATATACTAATCAGATCATTAGTTACGATTGTTGGCAAGGCACTGCCTACTTTCCTTGCACTAAGCCACTCAGTCGAGTGGCTTTTTTTGTACGTCTCTTCTCCCCTTCCCAACTACACACTTAAACACTTAAACACTTAAACACTTAAACACTTAAACAATGGTCTTTTGGAGCCAATAAAAATCCGAGAGCCTCACAGCCCTCGGATTTTTGTTTTTGGTGTTCTAATTTTTAGGCGTTAGACGAATTACAAATCAGCGCCATAGATATCAAACGTAAAGTACTTCGCGGCGATCTTGTCGTAAGTACCGTTTGCTCTGATCTCTTCAATCGCGGCATTGAATTGTTTCGCCAGTTTTGAATCCTGCTTTCTTAGTGCTAACGCCGTACCTTCGCCAATGTAGGCTTTGTCGGTCACTGCTTTGCCTTTGAATTCAAAGCCCTCGCCTTCTTTCTTGTCTAAGAAAGCCAATGACAGTTGATCTGAGTTGCCGAAGGTTAGATCTAGACGACCGTTTTGCAGATCCAGATAAACTTCATCTTGGCCGGTATAACGCTTAATGTTTGCCACATCGCCAAACTTGTCGGTTACGTAGCGATCGTGAATCGTACCTTGCTGAACACCGATGGTTTTACCTGCTAAGCCTGCCTCATCGACGCTGAATTCCGCGCTTTTAGCAGCAACAAACACGGCTGGAGTTTGGTAGTACTTATCAGTAAACAAGATCTTACGCTTACGCTCTTCGGTAATACGCATTGAAGCCATAATCACATCTGACTTTCTTGCCAACAAACTTGGAATTAGCGAGTCCCAACTTTGTGAAACCCAAGTACAATCGAGTTTGGCTTGCTCACACAAGGCATCCGCTATCTCAATATCAAACCCGACAGGCACACCATCACTGTTTTTGTAGTTAAATGGCGGATACGTAAAGTCTGACGCCAAACGGATTTCTTTCGCCTGTACCGTTGTACCAAGTAAAGCGGCCGCACAAGCGAGTCCTAGTATTATCTTTTTCATCATTGCCATCCTAGATATGATCTTTATCGAGTTGAGATTGAGTTTCTTTATGCTGAGATTGTTTGCCTTGTTGATTCTTTTCTAATTCGGTTTGGTAGCGTGTTAGTGACGTTATCACTTCTAGCATGCTCTCTTGGCTACCAATACTGATTCGTACACAGTTACGCAAAGCAGGTTCGTGGTTTTGGTTTCTTGTCACAATGCCATCCTTCGCCAATACGCTAAACACATGGTGCCCCGGTTTTTGACGTAGCAAAACGAAATTAGTCGATGAAGGGTAAACCTGTTCTATAAATTCAAACCGCGTTAGCTCACAAGCAAACCGATTACGCAATTCAACCAACTTTAACGTCGCGCTTTCCATCAACGCAATTCGTTCATCAGACAATGCGTCTAGCACTATTTGAGATGAGCAATCTGGCATTGGATAAGGGGGAATCAGTTTCGCGACATACTGCATCACATTTTGACTCGCTAAGATAAAGCCACATCGAACCGCAGCCAATCCAAACGCCTTAGACAAGGTGCGAATCACAACCAAATGCGGATAACGCGCAATAAGGCTCACCGCTGAAGTTTGTGGTTCAAATTCGATATACGCTTCATCGACTACCACTAGCGACTTGCCAATCGTGCCTTCCAGTACCTGAATCAAATCCAATTTAGGGATCACATTGCCCGTAGGGTTGTTTGGTGAGCAAAGAAACACGATATTAGCCAATTCCGCTTTATTCACTATATCAGCGACGTTAAGGCTGAAGTCTTCCTGCAATGGAGAGTCTAAAGTATTAATCGCCAATGCATCGGCGCAAAACTCATACATCGCATAGGTTGGAGAACAGATAAGTATGTTGTCGCTCGCCGGCTTACAGAATGTTCTAATCAGCAAATCAATCGCTTCATCTGCACCACGGACAGCAACCGTCGCGGCATCAGTGCCACAGTAATCTTGGTAAGCCTTAGCAATATCTTGTGGTAAGAAGTCTGGGTATCGGTTGTGACTTGCTTCTCCTTGAAACAGCGAGCTTTCCAATTCATTGGCGTTTAACCAAACACGTCCATCACCACCAATTCTTCTTGCCGATTGATAAGGTATTAATTTTTTTACAGCCTGAGGTACTAAGCTATCAATAAAAGATGTCAAGAAGCTATCCCTTTCACAAAATCACAATGTCTTCATCATTGCCTTCATATTCAATAAATGTGACCTATACACATATTGAATCACAAATGATGATTAAGTATTTACATTCAAACAGAACACTATTGATAAATGAATCGAAATAATCACACAATAGCCATGATAAAAAATCATAGGTAAAGATATGAATCGCACACTTCCTTCAACTAAAACCTTGCTCGCGTTCTTGTCGACGGCAAGGCACCTCAATTTTACGCGAGCGGCACATGAGCTGAATGTTACGCAAGGTGCAGTGAGTCGTCAGGTATTGTCGTTTGAAGAAAGTCTCGGGTGCGATCTTTTCTACCGACATGCTCGCGGGTTGTCATTAACACCTAAGGGAGAAGAACTGGTTCCGCTGATTCAAGATACCATCCAACAACTGCAATCGGCGTTAAATCAAGTTGCCAGCTCTCCATCGAAGATCAAGCTCAACGCACCAAGTTGTATTACCTCTTGGCTGCTACCCAAGTTGATGTCTTTTCAGCAAGCCTATCCTGAAATTGATGTCGAACTCACGTCGACCATCAAGCACGTTTTTGAACCAAGCTTTGACCCGTTTGACGCCGTAATCACCTATGGTAAGAAGCCAAGCCAACAATCGATAGTGAGCCAGTTATTGTTCAACGAGCAACTGGCTCCGGTCTGCCAAGCTCAAAGCATTACGCAAAGCCATCTTGTAAGTAGCGCTTCTACTATCATCAAGCCACACAAGCTCGCCCAATACACTTGGTTGCACGCCAACAATGAGCAGAGTGATTGGCGGCTTTGGTTGGAACACATAGGCAGCCACGACCTTTCAAGCAAGAACAACCAACAATTCGCGACGCTCGATCAAGCGATGAACGCAGCCATTCAAGGGTTTGGTATTGCCATAGGCGACATCACGCTGGCCAAGCAAGATATTGATTTGGGTAGATTGGTGAAAGTGAGTGAAGGCAGTGTCTTCTCTGGAAATGGTTACTTCTTACTGCAACCCAAGAATCGACAAAATACATCCTTATCTACGCTGGTTGATTGGCTCGTCGATTAGCGGCAATCATCTTTGGAAAGCCCCCACTGTAGCTTTAATAGATCGTCATAATGAGAATTTTACCGTTCTCAAAATGAAACTATTTTCCGGTAGCTACGTATTGGTGTTTAGAGTTTAGAACGGACGTTTCTTTAACTAGTTGAAAAGAAAATTAATTCAACTTTTTGCGTCAGAAATTCTATCCCAATGGATAAAATGGCATTCGAATTGCTTTGTCATAGATAACCCAACCAATATACAGCAGGTTGCACCAATAACATTGCAGCTTGTCACGGAGGATAGGCTATGACCTTACAAAGACATACATATTACGGCTTAATTCACCATGGAATTAAAACCCTATTAATGGACAGAATTGGCCACTTCACAGAGCGTGAATATCACGAATACCTTGACCTAACGACCGGCAAATCGACATGTTTTGCCATGAGTGAACAAGAGCTCGAGAATACCTTAGACAGTTTAAAGAGCGAAGGTTACCTTGAAGATATCAAGAAGCTAATACCTCGCTACCAAACCACATCAATACAATAACGTTCTTAATCTCGATTGGGCGCTTCAATCCTTTATTGGGGTTAAACTCGCCAAAACGGTTAGATGTAATTAATTGGCATCCAATTGTCTCGAGCTATTTAGCATCGAGACAGTTTTGGTTAGACTGTCTGCAACTCAACTAACTGGATAGTCAGTGCCACATGAAGCAAATTCTTGATTTCATTCCTCTCATTATTTTCTTTGCGCTTTACAAGATGTACGACATCTACACGGCTACAGGTGCATTGATTGTTGCTTCCGCAGTACAAATCATTTTGACGTACATCATCTACAAGAAAGTAGAAAAAATGCAGATCATCACCTTTCTAATGGTTGCCGTATTTGGTGGCATGACCATCTTTTTGCATGATGACAACTTCATAAAATGGAAAGTGACCATCGTTTATGCGCTATTTGCTATCGGCCTTACAGTCAGTCACCTAATGGGCAAATCAGCGATTAAAGGCATGTTGGGTAAAGAGATCTCTCTTCCTGAAGCAGTATGGGGCAAGATCAACTGGGCTTGGACTCTGTTCTTCACATTGTGTGCGATCCTCAATGTTTACGTTGCTTTCAACCTGCCATTGGATGTGTGGGTCAACTTCAAAGTGTTTGGCTTACTGATCGCTACTTTTGCATTTACCTTACTAACGGGCGTTTATATCTATAAACATTTACCAAAAGACCAACATTTGCCAAAAGATAAGCATCAGCAAAGAGACCAAGAAACACAAAACGATACGCAACAAGAGCTCTCAGGTAAAAATACCGAGGAGAAATAACCCTTAGGGATGAGTCCTCACCCCCTTTTTGATACAATTATTATCAATATGCGATTTAACAGTGGCCAATGATACTCGTGATCATTGGCCACTGATTGTTTGTGTTCGGTGAATACGTTAAAAATACGACCACCGCGAACCCCGCAAACACATCTATTTAAATTTAAAACAATCAATACCATTAAGAGTACAACAATGACAATTCAATCAACTTTGAACCCGATTGGTTCTTTACTTCTTCGCACTTTGGCGATGCCTTCTGATACCAATGCAGCAGGCCAGATTTTCGGTGGTTGGATAATGTCTCAGCTCGACCTTGCTGGCGGGATACTGGCGAAAGAGATCTCTAACGGCAAGATAGTCACCGTGTCAGTATCAAGCATCGAATTCAAACAGCCAGTGTCGGTTGGCGATGTGGTCTGTGTTTATGGCGACTGCACCAAGATTGGCCGTAGCTCGATGAATATCGACCTAGAAGTCTGGGTTAAGCCTGTACTTGATCACGGTATTGGCGATCGTTACAAGGTATGTGGCGCGACATTCAACTACGTTGCCGTGGACGAAAGCGGTAAACCTCGCTCAATCAACAAATAACGTTTTTCATTAAGCCATTAACGCAAATGGTCTTTAGTTTCAGCAAATGAAATTACTAAAGACCATACAACTCTCTCGTACCAATTCACCTCGCACCAATTCACAATTTCTTATCATTAACTCTTCCAATACCGATTAGTTCGCGTAAATTAGCCAGATAACTAATTTAATCGCTCTAATTCAGTGAAGTAACATAAGGATATCTCAACATGTGGTACGTGATTTTTTCTCAAGACGTCGAAAACTCATTAGAAAAACGCCTAAGTGTTCGCCCACAACATCTAGAACGCCTACAAACACTTCACGACGAAGGCCGACTGTTAACAGCAGGTCCAATGCCAGCCATTGACTCCGATAACCCTGGCGAAGCAGGCTTCACTGGTTCTACTGTTATTGCTGAATTCAACTCTTTGGAAGACGCACAAGCATGGGCTGATGCAGACCCGTACATCGCTGCTGGTGTCTACCAGAATGTAATTGTTAAACCATTCAAGAAAGTATTTTAACGTGAAAAAATGGATTATTGGGTCACTGGCTATTGCCCTACTCGCAGGCTGTAGCTCATCAAGTGAACAAGACAAACAAAGACAGTTAGAGATGATGGCTCACCATCGTGCGGGCGTTTTATCTGCTGGCCTACCTATTGAGTATGGTCCACTCTCTATCATGCGTGTGCTAGCAAAAAATACTGTCGTCGAAATCATGATGATCTACAACCAAGATGCAAAAGGTGCTAAGCCTTTAAACCAAGTTGTAGATATGAGTGTGAATAGCTACTGCACCAACTCTGAAGTAAGAGCTAACCTCGACATGGGCTTAGCTTACAACATCAAAATTCGCAATACACGCGGACAACTGATGGTTGAAAAGCTGATCAGCAAAGAGACTTGCCAGAGCAGCAGCTAGATTCGATATTCGAACAAGCATAAAACCAGAAGGCCTCGCAAATGCGAGGCCTTTTTTGTGGTTCATCGTGGAGTAGAGGGTCAATCAAATCTTAGACTAAATTATGCCTCAGCGGATCCCCACTCTTTACGCAGTGTCTTCGTCGCCGAAACTAAGTTAGTAAGTGCCGCTTCTGTCTCTGCCCAGTTACGAGTCTTTAATCCGCAATCAGGGTTTGCCCACAAACGTTCTGCAGGTATTTTTTCTGCCGCTTTCTTAAGTAAATCTACAATCCACTCTTCTGAAGGGATGTTTGGCGAGTGAATATCATAAACGCCAGGTCCAATCGCATTCGGATAGTTAAACTCTTCAAACGCTTTCAGCAATTCCATGTTCGAGCGAGAAGTCTCAATGGTGATCACATCGGCATCTAGCGCGGCCACTGAATCAATGATCTCGTTGAACTCGCTATAACACATATGGGTATGAATCTGAGTTTCTGGTTTAGCACTCGCCGCTGAGATCTTAAAGGCATCCACTGCCCATTCTAAGTACTCTGCATGGTCGCGTTTTTTCAAAGGCAAACCTTCGCGAATAGCAGGCTCATCGATTTGAATTATGTTAATACCTGCGTCTTGTAAATCAGACACTTCATCACGTAGAGCAAACGCCAGTTGGTTAGTGATCTCTTTGCGTGAGATGTCTTCACGAGGGAATGTCCAACATAGAATAGTGACGGGTCCGGTCAGCATGCCTTTCATCTGTTTCGAGGTCAGAGATTGCGCATAAGTCGACCACTCGACCGTCATTGGTTTTTCACGCTCGATATCCGCAACCACAATCGCCGGTTTCACGCAGCGAGAGCCATAGCTTTGTACCCAACCAAACTTAGTGGTTTGGAAGCCTGCTAGGTTTTCTGCAAAGTACTCCACCATGTCATTGCGTTCCGCCTCGCCATGCACAAGCACATCCAAATCTAAGGCTTCTTGGCGTTTAACCGCATCAGCAATATGACCTTTCAATGCGGTTGTGTATTCCGCTTCATTCAGTTTGCCAGTTCGGTAAGCACTACGCTGAAGACGAATCTCTCCTGTCTGTGGGAACGAACCAATGGTTGTGGTTGGTAACAGCGGTAAGCCGAGAACTTCAGACTGATGCGCTGCACGCTCTGCGTATGGAGCACTGCGTTCTGCCAGTGCTTTGGTAATGGTATTGATACGAGCCTGAACTTGTGGCTTGTTCACATGAATCGCGCTCTTACGGGCAACAATTGGTTGGCTGTAAGTCTCACACGCCAAAATGGCCTTTTGATCGCCGTCTAACGCCGCACCCAACAAGCTCACCTCGGTCACTTTCTGTTTTGCAAAGGCAAACCAACTCTTCACTTCTTCGCTGAGCGTTTCTTCTAACTCCAAATCAACAGGACTATGCAGCAATGAACATGAACTTGCGATCCAAAGCTTATCTCCTAGTTTGTCTTTCACCGGTTGCAGTAACTCAAGCTGCGCGGCTAAGTCAGCTCGCCACACATTGCGTCCATTGATTGCACCCGCAGAAAGTACCCAATCTTCCGGTAACTTATTAACCACTTCATCGAGTTGCTGCGGTGCTGCTGCTAAGTCGATATGTAAGCCGTTGATAGGCAGATCTACGATTTTATCTAATGTATCTGTGACCGAATCAAAGTAAGTGGTAAGTAGTAGTTTTACATCGCCTTGAATCACTTGGTAAGCCAGCTTGAATGAATCTACCCACTGATTATCAAGCTCCAAAGCCAGGATTGGCTCATCAATTTGGACCCACTCTACGCCAAGCTTTGAGAGCTTTGCCAAAATGGCTTGATACGCGGTAAGAAGGCGAGGAAGTAGAGATAAGCGGTCAAACCCTTCTTCCACTTCTTTGCCTAGGTATAAGTAAGAGAGTGGCCCAAGGAGTACAGGCTTAACTTTGTGTCCTGCTTTAATCGCTTCATTCACTTCATCAAACAGTTGAGGCCAACTTACTTCAAAAGAGTCATCTTTGCTGAACTCAGGAACAATGTAGTGGTAGTTAGTGTTGAACCACTTGGTCATGTCAGAAGCAGCTGAACTGTCTTTAGTGACATCATTCGACGTATGCGAACCACCGCAGCAAGTAGATTGAACTTGAGACTGACCACGACCAACGCGGAACAAGGTATCTAAATCTGGGAAGGCTTTTTCATCTTCTGATCCACCAGCATGGCGCTTGGGAACGTGGCCTAGAAGTAGAGTCGTAGTTAGTACATGGTCATACCATGCGAAGTCACCCGCAGTTGCAAAGCTTAGATTCGCGTCAGCTTGTACATTCCAGTTACGATTTCTTAATTCACTGCCGGTCTGCTTGAGCTCAGATTGATCGATCTCACCGCGCCAGTACTTCTCGAGAGTGAATTTGAGTTCGCGTTTTTCACCGATACGTGGGTAGCCAAGAATATGCGTTGTTGTCGTCATGTGTCTGTTCCTTATTCGATAATTTTAATTTCCGGTCAGACTGCCTGTAATGATTGTATTTTTAACAAAGGCGTCTGGATGGCTAAACTATCTCCCTAATCTGAACGATGAACAAGGTCCAAATATTCATCTTGTTTATTAATAATATTCATCTTGAATCATCCAAAGATGAACAGTTTAAATCCATCTGGACATCTAGACGTTTACAAGAGAGCAAAAACACCGTAGGGTGATTATTAAGAAATATTGAATTGGCTTAGGGAATATGAGGAATACTCATGATAGAGCTTAAACACCTTCGAACATTGACCACCTTGAGAGACAGCGGCTCGCTAACCGCGACTGCAACTTCTCTTCATCTGACTCAGTCGGCACTTTCTCACCAGTTGAAAGACCTTGAGGCTCGAATTGGCGGTCAGCTTTTTTTGCGTAAAACAAGGCCGGTTAAATTTACCTCGGAAGGCGAAATTTTGTTAAAACTGGCTGATGAGATACAGCCACAAATCGCCAAAGCTGAAAACGAACTCGCAAGCCTAAAAGAGGATGTGAATGGCCGATTGCACATGGCGATCGAGTGTCACTCATGCTTCCAATGGCTAATGCCCGCTTTGAAGGAATACCAAGTTGCTTGGCCAAGCGTGACCTTAGATTTCTCGTCAGGGTTTGGGTTCGAGCCTCTACCGGCATTGATGGCTGGAGAACTCGATTTGGTGATCACCTCTGATATACAGCCCCGTTCTGAAGTTCACTACGAACCTCTCTTTGATTTTGAGATGCGTTTGATCACTGCAATCAACTCACCTTTGGCAGAAAAACAGAGCATAGAACCGCAAGATCTTAGCGATATAACCATGCTCTCTTATCCGGTTCAAAAACAGCGTCTCGATGTAGTGAAACACTTTTTGCAACCAGCAGGCGTTGAACCAAAGAAATGGAAACAAGCAGACAACACATTGATGCTGGTGCAAATGGTATCGGCAGGTTTAGGTGTTGCGGCCTTACCTAATTGGGCAATCAGTGAATTTTCGAGACAAGGGTTAATCGCCAGTAAACCATTGGGTAACGGGCTTTCAAGAAGGTTGTTCGCAGCGGTAAGAAACTCAGAAAAAGACAAACGTTACCTACAAGCTTTCTTTAGCACGGCAAGACAGCAAAGTAAGAGTCACCTAGATGGCATTGAGGTCGTTTAAGAGACTCGTTGTTGGGTTAGTTTATGCCTGCGTTGAACCTGATAGATATGCGCCAGAAACAAAAAAAGTCACAGATTATCTGTGACTTTTTTATTGCCAATACCGACAACAGGTAATGAGTGTTAATCCACGATAGAAGAAACTCTCATTGTGAGCTTATCTTGAGTAAGACTTGAACTGATTAGTCAGTGGGTCGTATTGATAGCCCAACATATCAAGCTTGCCCACGACACTTTCTATATCCATTTCATACATACTGATCAGCTCTTCAAAGCTATCGCATTCTAAGCGAAGTTTTTCATTCACGATTCCCAGCAAAATAATGCTATCGAAACCTTTGACGTTGCTTAAATCCATCCCGTACTCCTAACGAACACACCGACTAGATTTAAGTTTAGAACGCTTACCAACACCACGCTAAAAAACAGATCACACTTTTTCGATTCAACACCGAAAGGCTTGTGAGATCAGTAACCGCCTACATCGCCCAAACTGGCGTTAAACCAACAGCCGCCGCCAATAACATCAACAATGAAATAGTCAGCTGAAGCTTTTCAGGGGTTTTAACGAACAATAAATGCCAACACCACACCACGATAGCTGAGATTAGCAAAGCAAAGCTAAACAGCAGAGTTGAAATCATTGGCTCTAATTGAGCTTCAGACAGAGAGTAAACATTGATGACCGTCGCCAAAACCACCAACATCCCCGTCAGCACACCAACAACGGGCAGAACACGGTGAAAAGCCTGTAAGCGTGTTCTTGCAATCGTCAGCAGTAAATGACCAAACGCTGCCCCCAATAAAACCACGAGTAATAAAGTGCTAATAATACCGACTGTGGTTGCTTGCTCCGTCGCTTGTATAGCAACGTATGACAGTGCTAAACCACAAGCTAAATACATCACCCAAATAGGGCCAGAATCTCGAGTCTTCTTGGTTTGAACTTGAGAATAGAAATAAAAGATCGCGAACACGACAAGAAATGCTTCAATTCTTAATGAGGCAACGGCAAGCCACAGCACGCCAATTGCAGGCAACATCTTGTGAATGCGGCCACGTTGTCCCGGGCAAATATCCCCTTTCACTAAGATGAGGGTTAAGATCAGTTGGGCTCCTAATAGCATCGGAGCAAATTGTACTAATAACGTTTCGACCATTGTGGATCTACTTCTTCAAACTTATTTTCGCGAATAATATCAAAAACTGGTGCGAACACTAATCAAAATCATAAATTAGAGACGAGATTCAAGGCTTCAACTATGCTGATGTATGGCTCTTCTGTCGCCATTTACCGTAAAAATACGAAAGACATCAAAACTAACAGGGGCATGTTCTACTGGCTAGTCTAGGCTCATGCCGCTATAATTCCCGCCTCAAAAATCAGAGGTTGAAATATGTACAGCGATATCACTCCTATTCACGAACACAAAAAATACTGGGCCGAGTGCTACGGAACTGCACCCTTTTTGCCTACCAGTAGAAAGGAGATGGATGCTCTTGGATGGGATAGCTGTGACATTATTATTGTAACTGGTGACGCTTATGTCGATCACCCGAGCTTTGGCATGGCTATCATTGGTCGCCTTCTTGAAGCTCAAGGATTCCGCGTGGGCATTATTGCGCAACCAAAGTGGGACAATAAAGACGCCTTCATGAAGCTAGGTAAACCTAACCTATTCTTCGGCATTACAGCGGGTAACATGGACTCCATGATCAACCGCTACACCTCTGATCGCAAATTACGTCACGATGATGCTTATACGCCAAACAACGAAGGTGGCAAACGTCCTGACCGTGCAACTCTAGTTTATTCCCAACGTTGTCGCGAAGCCTACAAAGGCACGCCAATCGTTCTTGGTGGTATCGAAGCAAGTTTGCGCCGTGTGGCTCACTACGACTACTGGTCAGATAAAGTTCGTCGCTCTGTATTGTTTGACGCAAAAGCAGATATTCTTCTTTTTGGTAACGCTGAGCGTGCACTGGTTGAAGTGGCACACCGCATTGCCGATGGCGAAGACATGTCTACGCTGACCAATATCCGCGGTACTGCTATCAATCTTCCTGCTGCCCCAGAAGGCTTCAAGATCATTGACTCTTCTCGTATCGAAAAGCCGAACAAAGCGTACGTTCCGGTTAACCCTTACGAAGTTGAAACCCAGTGTGATACTAAGAAAGACGAAAAAGAAGAAGTAAAAGCGCAACCTATTACTATTCGTCCTTCTCGTCACGACGCAAAAACAACCGCGGTTCGTATCCCAGGTTACGAAAAGCTAAACAATGACCGTATTCTTTACGCTCACGCTAGCCGTATTCTGCACCTTGAGACAAACCCGTACTCAGGTCGAGCTCTGATTCAACGTCACGGTGATCGCGAACTTTGGGTTAACCAAGCGCCGATTCCATTGGCCACAGAAGAGATGGACTACGTGTTTGGCCTTGCTTATAAGCGTGTTCCGCACCCTATGTACGGCAAAGCGAAAATCCCTGCATACGACATGATCAAAACCTCGGTTAACATCATGCGTGGTTGTTTTGGTGGCTGTTCTTTCTGTTCAATCACAGAGCACGAAGGTCGTATCATTCAGAACCGCTCGAAAGAATCTATCTTGGATGAAATCGAAGACATTAAAGATAAAGTGCCGGGCTTCACAGGTACTATTTCTGATTTGGGCGGCCCAACGGCGAACATGTACCGTTTAGGTTGTTCAGATCCTAAAGCAGAAATTAACTGTCGTCGTCCATCATGCGTGTTCCCGAAAATCTGTGAAAAGCTAAACACAGACCATCAACACACCATCGACCTGTACCGCTCTGCGAGAAAAGTACCGGGCGTTAAGAAGATCATGATCGCTTCTGGTGTACGTTACGACTTAGCGATTGAATCTCCAGAATACGTTCGTGAGCTTGTGACTCACCACGTTGGTGGTTACTTGAAGATTGCTCCAGAGCATACTGAAAAAGGCCCACTGGATCTGATGATGAAGCCGGGTATGGGCACTTACGATCGTTTCAAAGAGATGTTCGAGAAATACAGCGCTGAAGCCGGTAAGAAACAGTACCTAATTCCTTACTTCATCTCTGCTCACCCGGGCACAGAAGATGAAGACATGCTTAACCTTGCAATGTGGCTGAAAAAGCACAACTACGAGTGTGACCAAGTACAGAACTTCTATCCATCGCCAATGTGTAATGCAACGTCGATGTACTACTCAGAGACCAACCCTCTGAAGCGCGTGAAATATAAAAAACGTGAAGATGTTCCAGTGCCTAAAGGCGATCGTCAACGTCGTCTGCATAAAGCATTGCTTCGTTACCACGATCCAGAAAACTGGAAGATCATCCGTGAAGCACTGATCAGCATGGGTAAAAAGCACCTAATTGGTGACAAAGCGAACTGCTTAGTGCCTGAAGAAGACTTTGAGGCTCAGACACCGGCACAGCGTCGTAAGTCTGGTCGTCACGGCTCGCAACGTTTTGCAACTAAGCACAGTAAAGCTCAACCAGGTCTTGGTGGCGAAAGCCCACGTAACCATTCTAAGCCTGGCGGCAATAAGCCTAAGCCAGGTGGCAATAAGCCAAAACCGGGCGGTAAGAAGCCAACGGGTAGCCAAGGTAATGGCAATCAGGGCAACGGAAAGCAGAACGGCAATGGTAACGCGCATAAACCAGCGACGGGCTTCATCAAAAAAGCCCCTGCTAGTCAGCAATCTCAAGGCAATGGCGGCGGGAATGGCAAGCCAAACCGTAGCAAAGCGGGTAATGGTCAAGGTGGTAAACCTGCAAGTAACGGAAAGAATCGCCAGCGCGCAACACAGCGTTAATATAGCGACCCCATTTACTTGGTTATCATAAAAATACAAAGCGCAGCTATTTAGCTGCGCTTTTTTGTGTCTGTTACTAATGAACTACCCAAAGGTTTCACTTGGTTATGTGATTACAAGGGATTCTAACGGGTAAAGACCCAATACTGACTAAACAAATAGTTAGTGACCATGCCCACCAAGATACCAACCGCCATGGTAATAAATACTGCCCCAGTAAACGCAGGCAGTAATTCCGTCATCAGCTTAAAACATAGCAAATTAGGTACCGCCGATATCGATGCGGTAAACATGAACTTTTGCCACTGAATCAACTTCTCTGACCAACTACCCTGACCTTTGAACTCAAAGGTCAGCACACGGTTACCAAACCACGTTGTCGTTGCGGCTGCAATGAAGGAGACAATTCTCGCAGTCATTAAGGGCAATCCAATAACGTAATGCATCAATGCAAACACTAAGCAATCAACAACAAACCCGCCAACACCAACCACAGCAAATCGAACCATCTTGTGGTGGGACTGTAGTCTTTGGCTATGTGATTGAAGCTTGTCATTAAACATTCGTAGCCTTGAGTTAACGCTGAACATCATTTTCACTTTCAATATGATTCAACGAAAAATTTGGTGTGTTGCTCTGGTGATGGCAGCTGAACAGAGCACGCTTAATCTTGACCGTCGGTTCCAAAATACACGTTAATGCGTTCTCTTTGATCTTAATTTCCACTTCCGCTTTATGGCCGATCAAATAGAATTTATCGATGCCATCTAGTTGCTCGATATCAAGAAGCTTTTTCGCTTGCCCATGACTGTAAAATTGCCCTGAGAATGGTCTTTTACCCACATAAAAACTTGGCGCAGAATCCGTAATCTGTTCAAAAATAATACGGTCACTTTTCTCGTTCGCCTTCCCTAAGTTCAGGTAAACCATCGCAATCATTAACAGCACAGGTAGCACCAAAGCCACACTCGAAAACCACTTCTTATCTTTTTCCACCACAAGTATAGCAACCAGCATCCCAAGGGCTGGAATCCCCGGCAGTACGTACGCAGGGAGAATATTGCCCGCCATAGTGAAAAGAATCAGTGGCGAAATCAACCAACAGACAAGGAATGAAAACAACCCACTATTCTCAGCGTTAATTTCTGCAATTTTCTTGCGACGAGCGAAAGTTAAAATAGGTAATACAATCGACCACGGCGCAGCGGCCTGAATCCAAAATACCCAGATCATGCCTCTGGTTTCATCATGAGCAGAACCGTATAAATCGCCCTCCCAACCACTCACAACAAAACGCTTAAAGTGTTCGCCAACAATAAAATAATCAATAAAGCCCGGAGTAGCCATTTCAGCCATAATGTACCAAGGCAAGGCAATCGCCAGCATGACACCTAAACCAGACAACAGTGGAAAGCGTTGCCACAACACTTTAAAAGCCCCAAAAATACCATGCTGTAATAGCAACCAAGGGAATACTGCGATACCCATGATCACAATCGCAACAGGACCTTTTGCAAGCAAGCCCAACGCCAAGCCTACAAATCCAACGTAACCCCAGGTTTTGTTGGTTCTCTCACTTCCTTCGCCTTTACAGTCTTCTCCACCGAGCCAACATAAGTAAAAGCCCAGCATCGCGATGGTCATGGCTAACGTTAACGCCATGTCGGTCATCACAGCACCCGCGGCGATAGAGAAAATCCCACATGTTGCCAATACAACAGCCGCCACTAAGGCACTTTGTCCCGTACGCTTCGCCAGATACGCGACCAATAGAATCGTCGCGAAACCTGCTAACCAATGCGGAGCACGCACAGCAAACTCACTCAAGCCGAACAACTCAATACCAGCAGCACTCATCCATGTGAACAACGGTGGCTTACCCCAAAAAGGAATACCGTAATCAAACTGAGGGGTTAACCAATTGCCAGTTTCTACCATCAAGCGAGCCATTTCTCCATAGCGAGCTTCAGTGGTGTCCATTAACGGATAAGTCGCCAAAGATAAAAGCCTTAAAACTAGTGCAAAAGCCAACAAATACCATAGATGCGTTCTGTTCAAACTCATGCTGATTCCTCTAATTTAAAATGTGTTTTCAATGCGGGAGTATCAACGACCGATTGGATCAGATAAAGAGGGCGATTCTTGGTTTCGATGAAAATACGACCTATGTACTCCCCCATTAAACCAATACTCAACAGTTGGATTCCGCCAAGTGCAAGTTGCACGACCATCATTGACGGATAACCCGTAATTGGCTCGCCAAACATCATGGTTTTGAATACGATGAAGACGCCATATACAAAAGCAGTAAGAGCCACTAAACCACCAACGGCCGTCGCAATACGCAGAGGTCGGATAGAGAACGAGGTAATCCCATCCATCGCCAAACCGATTAACTTGAGGTAGTTCCACTTGGTCTCGCCACAGAAGCGAGCATCACGCTTAAATTGGAGTGTCGCTTGTCGGAAACCCGGCCATGAAAAAATGCCTTTCATGTAGCGGTTACGTTCTGGAAGCTGATTGATATGGTCGACAACCTCTCGGCTTAACAGTCGAAAATCACCCACATTCTCAGGAACATCAATCTTCGCAGCCACGTTCATGACTTTGTAAAAGCTCGCTGCTGAAAACTTCTTAAACCATGTTTCACCATCACGCTGGCTGCGCTGCATATTGACGACGTCATAACCTTCGCGCCACTTGGCAATCATTTGCGGGATAAGCTCAGGTGGATCTTGTAAGTCAGCGTCTAGCAAAATCACCGCTTGTCCACGACAGTGCTCAAGGCCTGCGCTCATCGCTGATTCTTTGCCAAAATTACGGCTTAAACCGATAACAGAAATTGAGCTATTGATTGAAGTGAATGAACTCACCAACTCCAAGCTGTTATCTTTGCTGCCATCATCGACATAAACGATTTCACTGGTGATGGGTAAGCTATCCAGCACCTTGGTAAGGCGAGAGTGGAACTCTTCCAATACCTCTTGTTCATCGTAAAAAGGCACAATGATAGACAGAGAAACCGCAGGGTTGATCTGCGATGTAGATATCTTAGGGCGGCTTATATGAAGTTCAGACATAATACGTTCTTCTATTTTTTAATCTGAATCCAATCTACCCTCCCATAAGTGAAAGTTATGTTATTGACATATTTTTCACGCTCACTCAGGATAATGTTACCGTCTATTTCTGTATGAGAATCAAAATGAAACGAGTTCTATTAGTCGAAGATAACCGTGAAATCGCAGGTGTCTTGTTTGATTATTTTGAGTGTATTGGTATGGAACTCGATTATGCGGACAACGGCGAACTCGGCCTGCAACTCGCGTTGGAAAACTCATTTGATATCATCATATTGGATCTGATGTTGCCAAGAATGGACGGCCTCACGGTTTGTAATAAATTGCGAGACCAAGGCAACGCGACACCTATTTTGATGCTGACCGCGCTAGATAGCCGCGATGATATGTTGAAAGGGTTTGAGCATGGTGCCGATGACTATCTAACCAAGCCTTTTGATTTGGATATTTTAGAAGCAAGAATGAACGCACTAGTTCGTCGTTACCGCGGAAAAGTAGCCTCTTCAAAACTTCAGTTCGGTGAACTCACCATCGACCAAAAAACCCGTAAAGCTTACCGCCAAGATAAGCTTCTTGCGCTAAACCCAACCACTTACACCATACTTGAGATGCTCTGCCAAAACGCACCGGAAGTGGTGACTCGTGAAGATATCTCCTACAAATTATGGGAAGAAGATGAACCCAATAATGATGTGCTGCGCAGTCACATCTATCAATTACGAAATCAACTCGACAAGCCTTTTGACAGTCAAATGTTGATTACGGTTCCTAAAATAGGATTCCGCTTGGAGTCATCTAATTGATTTCCAACTTTCTGACAAGCACTAAAACCCTCACCGGCCGCTTAGCTGTTTTCTTTGGGCTAATGGCCGTGATTGTGTCTGCGTTCGTCTATGTCGTTTTTATTGTCGCGCTCTACATGTCTGAAGACCGGGTCGGTGAAAGACGCATCTTGATTGACCGCAATTACGCCGTCGAGCTATTTCAAGCCGGAGAAAGTGGTGAGTTAAGAATTGATGATCTGACAGTCGCCTATAACGACCCGTCATTCGTACCTCCCGAATATTATAAGCTCATTGCAAATAAAGAGAGCTTTCTCGGAGAGATCGGCGAAGAGCCAGAGTCAAGAATGGTCTATGTTGGCGAGTATTCTGACAAAGGAAAAACCCACCCAATAATCCTACTTTCCGAAATAGACCGTGTTGAATTTGCTATTTCTGAACTTGTGTACGCGACCGCCTTTGTGCTCACGTTACTTTCTATCTTAATTTTTAGTTTTGGTGCTCTGCTCTATCGACTGTCAAAACGACTGATTGAACCATTCAACTCTCTGTCTGAGCAACTTGAGTCGAATAAACTCAATCTCAACGAAGAGTTCGGTGTGAGTGATGATGCGGCAGTTGAATTTCGTCAGCTAACCGATCAACTGAATCAGTATCGTCGAGAAATCAATTCCTTGGTCAAGCGTGAACAAGCCTTTGCTCGATACTCAAGCCATGAGTTAAGAACACCACTAACCGTTGCTCGTGGTGCGAATAAATTGCTATTAAGAAGCGAAACCACCGAGTTTCAATCTCGGCAGGTTGAACGCATTGATGAAGCCATTGTTCAGATGTCTGAGATGGTCGATGCTTTGCTTGGCCTAGTTCGTTACGAAAGAAATAGTGACGATGCACCGCTGCGCTTGTTTAGCCAGCAAGAATTAGAGACCATCGTTTCCAAAAATACGTTACAAGCAAATGAGAAAGCAGTCGAAATATCCCTACTCATTCAATCTGAGCCTATAATTCAAGCCACCAGTGCGATCATGAACATGTTGGTTGGCAACTTGTTGAGAAATGCGATTGCAGCGACCAATAGTGGCACAGTGAGCATCACTCTCTCACAAGACAATCTGGTAATTGAAGACCAAGGAGAAGGCCTTCAGGAACAGTACAATCCGAATGGTCATGGATTAGGTTTATTGATTGTCGACGACTTGTGTCAGCGCTTCCATTGGGACTTTGAGTTGGTCAATCGCAACTCTGGAGGGTGTACTGCAAAAATCGCCTTTCAGACAGATTCCTCCTTATCCACATTAAAGCAAGCAAACTCGTAATACGAAGCTCAATACCCTATGAAAACTTGATTTAGTTGGTTTACAGCACTCGCTAGCTACTAGATACTCAGTAGTCCTTTTTGATTTAAAAATGCTGGCTCTTGAGTCAGCATTTTGTCTAAGTGCGATGAAACTAAATAATAGCCCTGTAACTCAGCATCAATACAACGATCACACCTTTTTCTTAAAGCGAGACGATAAGCTTCACTCCCACTTTTGCGGCAACAAAGCCAGAAAGTTCATGAAGCTACTGGAAGACGATCACCCAAACACCACCACTCTAATAAGCTATGGATCCGCTCAAGCTAACTCCTTGTTCTCGCTAGCCGCACTTGCAAAAATCAAAGGCTGGACGCTTGAGTTTTACGTCGACCACCTTCCTCAATGGCTACAAGAACGCCCACTCGGCAACTACCGTGGCGCTATCGATCTTGGGGCTAAGGTTATTTCAGTCAAAGAAACAGGCTCTGAGCTTCATCCACAAGCGTATATTGAACAAATAAGGCAACCAGGTTCCGATTGTATTGTGTTACCTGAAGGTGGACGTTCTCAGCTTTCTGAATATGGCGTGAAGCAACTGGCGATGGAAATACTCAGCTGGACGCGCTTCGAAAACAAACACGATTTTGTGGTGGCACTACCCGCTGGTACAGGCAGTACGGCTCTGTATCTACATAAGCATTTAAAAGTACACAATATCCCGGTGTTAACCTGTGCGTGTGTAGGTGGTAATGACTATTTAACTCAGCAGTTCAATGAGCTTGGCGAGACCGATCACCCGCAGATCTTACCGCTCAAAACCAAACACCACTTTGGTAAGTTGTATCAGCAGGATTATCAAACTTGGTTAGATCTACAAGAGCAAACCGACATTGAATTTGACCTGCTCTATGACCCTTTGATGTGGCAATGCTTGGAACGTTGGCAAGAAGACAACCCGACCAAAACCATCATCTATATTCATCAAGGCGGCATCTTAGGCAATGAATCGATGTTGCCGCGCTATCAGCGGAAGTATCCGGAGATGAGCATTAGCAAAACCAACGCATCTTGGTAATTTTTTTCCTTTATTCTCCAGTTTAGCTATTCAAGTTATAAACTGAAATCTGGCGAGAATCATCGCGTTATCTATACTTTCGATTGGAACGTCAATTGTCATCGAAAGGAATAACGCATGCGAAAACTCACAACGCTCGGCCTGTTTTCAGTTTTACTGCCCTTCTCTGCGATTTCAGGAGAAAACATCACTTACCAAGTCGATGGTATGGATTACGAAGGTTATTGGAGTGAGGCCAGTGACCAAGCGCCTTTGGTGCTGCTAATTCACGATTGGGATGGCTTAACTGATTACGAAAAGAAACGTTCTGAGATGCTCAACGAACTCGGTTACAACGTGTTCGCCATCGACCTATTTGGTAAAGGCATTCGCCCTACCGAAGTGAAAGGCAAAAAACAACACACAGGCGAGTTGTATAAAGACAGAGAAAAAATGCGTGCACTACTTAATGCGGGAGCGATGGAAGCGAAAAGGCTTGGTGGTAACTTAGATAACAACGTGATAATGGGTTACTGTTTTGGTGGCGCAGCCGTTTTAGAAGCCGCTCGTGCTGGCATCCCATCGAAAGCTTATGTCACCTTCCATGGCGGTTTATCGACACCTAAAGGACAAGACTACTCTGAGACAAAAGCTCCAGTTGTCGTGTTCCATGGTACAGCAGACGCCATGATCTCAATGCACGACTTTGGAAGCCTCGCAGCTCAACTTGAATCAAGCAAGGTTCCGCATGAAATGATCACCTACAGTGGTGCGCCACATGCCTTTACCGTATTCGGCTCAAACAACTATCAACAAGAAGCTGACCAGAAATCGTGGGATAGATTTACCCATGTACTAGAAACCACCACCAGATAATCTTCTCCTTGAGAACCCATAACCCCATTCTACAGTTTAAGAATGGGGTGACTTTAGTTAACACGGTGTCATGCCGCTACAAATAACGATGGATACTTAAGTCATCAGATTTAATATCACTGGCAGAGCCACTGACTATGCTTGCTAAGATCTTTCCTGAGCCACATGCCATTGTCCAACCTAATGTCCCATGACCTGTATTGGTAAATAAATTTTTGATAGGCGTCTTGCCGATGATAGGCGTGCCATCTGGCGTCATTGGTCTTAGCCCAGTCCAGTATTCAGCCTTAGAAAAGTCCCCCGCTTGTGGGAAAAGATCTTTTATCACCATATCAATCGTGGCTTTACGTTTTTCTGGGATTAGGTAGTCAAAACCAGCGAGTTCTGCCGTACCCGCGATACGAATACGATCATCAAATCGCGTCATCGCGACCTTGTAGGTTTCATCCATAACAGTCGAAGTCGGTGACTTATCTACATTCACGATAGGCAATGTTAGTGAATATCCTTTCACTGGGTAAACCGGTATAGACAAGTCGACTTGCTTTAATAGTTCTCGAGAATAGCTTCCTGACGCGACCACGTAAGCATCCGCTTTAAACTCGCCTTGAGTCGTTGTAATAGTCTCAATGGCTTGATTCTGATGATTCAAACTTACCACTTCAGTATCAAACACGAACCTAACACCGAGTTGCTTGGCTTTCTCAGTCAAGGTTAAACAGAACTGATGGCAATCACCGGTTTCATCATGAGGTAAGTATAAGCCGCCCACCAGCTTGTCTTTGACGTCCGCTAAACCCGACTCCACTGACAGACACTGGTCAACATCAAACAGCGAGTGTTCGATCCCACTCTCTGTTAATAGCTTCATATCCTGCTGAATAGCATCGAGTTGCTTCTCGCTTCTGAATACTTGCAAGGTGCCTTTCTGCCTGCCCTCATAAGCTAAATCTTCACTGGTTCTTAGATGAGTGAGACACTCTCGACTGAAGTTTGCCACTCTTAACATGCGTGACTTATTCATGGCGTACTTGGCTTCATTACAGTTGGCCAACATCTTAGTCGCCCAAGCAACTAATTCAGGAGAAAGTGACGGCTTCACTTTTAGAGGCGCATGCTCTTGGGTAAGCCATTTCATTGCTTTCAACGGAATCCCCGGTGCCGCCCATGGTGAAGAATATCCGTAAGAAATTTGCCCTGCATTCGCAAAGCTGGTTTCCTTGCCACTGCTATCTTGACGATCAATAACTGTGACCGAGTGACCTTCCTTCGCCAGGTACCAAGCACTGGTTAACCCAATAACACCGCTACCAATTACAATAACTTCCATTCTCTTCTCCTAATGCCCGACAAAGCCAAAATCTGTCTAACACAGCTGTCAGTCTAAAACTTGTTTCGTTAATAATTTGTAACTTATTCCGCGCATGTTGACTTAACAATAGAGGGAGCGTTGACAAAAACTCAATTCAACTTAAAAACGAATTCGGCAGTTTGGAACTGTGATATTGGCGGTATTTGGTCGCTTAAGAGGAGTCGCTAAGTAAATCTACTATTCTTAGATATTGTAAGCGTCATGACTCAAGAAAGTGGCGTTTTCAAGTAAGAAATCTAACAAGGTTTCGGCCTGTAGTGTGAGTGCGTGGTCTTTTAAAGATTGAACCTTAACCGTCGCCTTCGATAGCATCTCCAACTCGGTCGCAACCACTTCAATCTGCCCTGACTTTATTTCATCGATCACCGTGAGCTTAGGCATAAAGGTGACGCCCAACCCTGCTGAAACAAAGTTAGTCAGTGCAGTGACTGAGTTCGTCTGAAGCTTAGGTTCTAACGTGAAATGCGACATTTGCTCGGCCTGCTTAACCAATCGACCCATCCCTGTTGAGTTGTCGATCAACGCCAAAGACACATCCTTAATATCTTGCAGTGTCACAGGTGCTTCTTTCATCGTAAGGAAGTGCCCCTTCGGAGCAATCAATTCGAGCGGATGGCTACGTTCAACGTGGGAGTGCAGTTTAGGATGTGGAGCAGAAGCATAGGTTATTGCGAAGTCTATCTGTTGATCTTCCAACATCTTGACCGCGTCCAATGCCCCAGCAATTTCAATAGAAAGGTTGATATCAGGATAACGGGTCATAAAGGTTTGCATCGGCTTTGACACCAAGTTGGTAATAAACCCTTCACCGATGGCAATACTGACACTGCCTCCTTTGAGGTTTTTAAGCTTGGCTAGTCGAGTAAGCACTGCAGCCTCTCCACGAACAATGGAACGATAGTAATGCAGCAGCTCATTACCCGCCTCAGTTAACAGTGATTGGCGGTTGTTGCGTTCCCAAACTTTCATTCCCGCTTGCGCTTCGAGCTGGGTCAGCATTCTGCTCATTGCAGCAGGGTCAACATTCATCATCTTGGATGCCTTACGCAATGAGCCATACTTAGACAACGCGTTTAAATACTCAAGAGCACGGATATTAAAGTGGTGCATTCAACTTCCTTGTGATTCGACTGACACTAGATCAAGCGTCTCACAAATTGGCTGCGAACATGTATCCCATTTTATCAAGAACGTATTTACACTTACTAACTTGTGCACCGAGTCACTTCAAGACAGCTAAAGGCTCATGCTCGTTTATTCGATCTACTCTTGATAGACAGATGGAAAGAGCTTAAAGAACCTGTTTGAAACCGCTTAACGAAGCATTTTCGATGACATGGCACCTTTGAAGTTCGGCTTTCACTTGAGTAATACCAATCACAGTAAATAAGTGATCAAACATAGCGTAGGAAAAAAGCTTGAGAACAAGGCAGAATTTTTCGATAAGTAGTTATTCTACAATCAAAAATTCTAACGAAGTTATCGAGGTTTTTAACAAGCTAGGGTGACCAGTTATTTACTACGATTGGTATAATACCAATCACAGTAAGCAAGTGGTCATAAATAGCGTTGGAAGGCGTGATAACTAGGCAAAGGACTTTGGGCTAGAGATAGAGATAGAGATAAAATATAGGTGCTCTAAAACGAGAAAACCCCAGCATTTCTGCTAGGGTTTTGAATAGTGGTGGAAGGATGGGGATTTGAACCCCAGATACGCTATAAACGTATACTCGCTTTCCAGGCGAGCGCCTTAAGCCACTCAGCCATCCTTCCACAAATCGTGTGTTGAGCTTGTCACTCAACGAGGCGCTACTTTATTGATTCTGCTTGCTTTGGTCAAGAGGCATTATCAAAAAAAGTGCCTTTTTCAGTTTGTTCGATTACAAATTAACTCATTAGATCAAAAACAAACCAAATTTCATTCTATCGTTGTACTTACGCTTGTTGCTTTTCTTAAGCTTGTTGATAGTAGCCCGGAACTCTAAACCATTTACGGCACATATCTAAGAAATAACCGTACAGCACGCCCATACCACATGAGATAACAGCGTTACTGGTGACAGCCGTAACAATCTGGTCGCTCGAAGCACCTACTGCCAATAAAATACCGGCATACACAGGTGACTGGAATAACACGTACGCCACCAAGTCAGACAAATTTTTCATCAATGAGCTTTGTGAAAGCTTTGCGCCGTTACGCAAGAACCAATCACGAAAGACTCCATAAGGCCAAGCGATAGCTATGTTTACCGGAATAGATAACGTTCGAGAAGCAAGAGACTGCTCAAACGTCATACCAGAAATAAACACTTCAACAATCATTCCAGAAATAAAACAGAAAACGACCATAGCGAATGTATCCGCAGCTGCGTTTCGAATACAGAATGGACCACGAGACTTCATTGACGATAAACCTAAAATATATCACTATTTAATTAGTGATTTAACAACACATAAACAAGGCTAGATTACACCTAGCCAGATAATGTCACTATTAAATCACAATATAAGCAGTCATACATTCCAAATTAAAAATGAAGTTGTAAATTAACAACCAAAAACCACTTTAAAAGCAGTCACTTCCACCAACAAAACCCACAAAGGTCAAATAACGAGCGATTTGTTATTATATTTCCGTAATTAAACAACAACTATGCCATAGGAAGATTTACCGTAATGGTATTGATGATTTCTTGTTCAGGAGTGAAACCGAGAGAAACCTGCTCTAAAGCTTTATCGACGTGATCTGTGAGCTTTGCATTATTCATAGGTTCAGCATGAACACGCAAGCTCTCTAATGCAGACTTAATCAGCGCTAAGTTATTATCTTCGAGCGCAACGTACAGCGTGACGAGTAGCTCTTCGGTGTTATCTTTGTTTCGTAGATCAGGTTTAGGTAGTGACTCGCTGTTACTTTGCGAATCGTTTTTTTTCACATCCAGGCAATCAAGATCATGAGGTTTAACTTCATGGTATTGGTAAAGCTTGTTTGAATAGCGGAATAACGCATCATCCAACTCACGCTCATCAATCGGCTTGGCAATAATATAATCCACACCCGCACCAAGCATACGTTCGCGAGTCTCTTTAAAGACATCAGCCGTACAACCAAACACCAGTACCGATGATATCTCGCCTATCAAAGCTCGAATTGCAGTGGTTGATTCAACGCCGTCCATCACTGGCATATGGTTATCCATTAATACCAAATCAAAGCGCTCAGCCACCACGGCTTGTATCGCAAGTTCACCATTTTCGACGCTCTTACAAGTAAAGCCTTTACTGCTCATGAAAGTTTCAATAATGACTGTATTGGTTCGGTTATCTTCGACAATCAGTACCTTCAAGCCAGAGTAATCTAACTTCTTATGTGGCAAGCTCTCTATTTCACCAGGCTGGCAAGGCTTAATCTTCAAGCGAACATCGAAGCTGGTGCCTATCCCTTCTTCACTGGTGACGCTAATACTGCCCTCCATCAATTGGGCAATTTTCTTCACAATCGCTAACCCGAGACCTGTACCGCCAAAGCGTCTCGTAGTCGAAGACTCAGCTTGTTCAAACGGTTTGAAAATACGTTTTTGTGCTTCTTTAGATATACCAATACCGGTGTCGCGAACTCGAATACTAAGGTAGGTGTCACCTCCCTCTACGACCTCTTTAAGGTACACCTCGACAAAGCCTCGAGAGGTAAACTTGACTGCGTTGTTTAAGAGGTTAAATAAAATTTGGCGAAGGCGTGCTTTGTCTGAGAAGTACCAACGGCCAGAAGGCACTTCGGAGTACACTTTGAATTGAAGCCCTTTCTCGGAAGACAATGTGTAATAGACACTGTTGATACTTCCTATAATTGAATCAAGCGGGAATCGTGTTTCATCTAGGTCTAACCGACCCTGCTCTATCTTTGAAAAATCCAAAATTTCATTGAGTAACGTCATCATATGATCACCCGAATCATACAGGCTCTTAAGATGCTTCTCTTGCTCTGTGCTCAAAGGGGTTTTCAGTAAGATCTGAGCCGTTCCTAATACACCATTCATCGGGGTACGAATTTCGTGTGACAAGGTCGCAAGAAAGGCCGTTTTGGCATTGGTTGATGCTTGAGCTTTAACCTTCTCAGCTTCGAGATAGATGGTTTTTTCGTTGAAGGTTTTGATCAAATGTCCGATTTCATCATCACTAGAGTAGTCAACATCGATGATCTCGCCCGCTTTAGAACTATCAACTTGGGCGGCAATCGTTGTGATTGGGCTTATCAAATAGCGGTTCAGTAAGTAATAACCGGCCATGACACACAACAACAACAGCGGCACAATACCGCCTTCAACGCTCATTACCTGACGAAACACTTCGTCTGCTACTCGTGATTTTGAGTTGACGACATCCACTTGCCATCCAAACTCTCCAAATTGGTTACTACTAATATAAATTCCATCAACGAGATTGAAGTTATGAGAAACCAACACTTGGTTGAGTTTGTCTCTTAGAGTAATACCAAGGTTGTATTCTTCCGCATGGTTCTTGATAAAGCCGAGCAACTCTTCGAGTGAGAGATCCACCGTCGCGACACCTGCAAAAGTTCCATCGTAATAGTAAGGTGAAGATGCTGTGATCATTTGAACATGTGTATATGGGTCAATATACACATTGCTCCATGCAATGGTTCCCTGCACTTTGTTTACTACAGATGTATACCAATATTCGTTTTGATAAGGCGCATTTTTGGGGTTGTTATAAGAAAAGAGCTGGTCAATATCACCATCGTCGGCTTTGTTGAAAAAATAACTGTTAAGGATTTTATCAGAATCCAATGCATGCGGTTCTGGCCAAATACCTGCGCTGACGATCGTGTCATCGCTCGCCGCCAACATTGACTTAATAAATAACGGTATAACATCAGTATCACTGCGCTGCGCCTGAGCGAAACCAACCAAACTATCAACAAAACCTTGAGAGCTACTGAGGGGCTCTGTAATCAATTCCGATAACAGTTGTGTACGTAAGTCGAGATTTTGTTGCAACTTAGCGCGTACAGGAGATTCTACGACGTAATACGTCACACTACCGACAATGGCAATGAACATTGCGAGGTATACACCAAGCGCTACCATACTTTTTTTCTTAAGAGACGACCGTATTTGCATAATTATCTTGTTGTTTTCTTTTCTGTTTAACCTAGTGTTTATCACTAATGACATCAAGCGTTTTTAGATTGAAGCTTGATTGGCGCAAGTTCATTGGTACTATAAGCGCAAATATGTTCCCTTTTACGGTACCTCACTTTGACTTTACAAGATATTCTTGCGCTTCCAGAGTTGGAAGGAAAGCTAATCACAGAACACAAAACCATGGGCTTTGTCACTGCAATGGCAGCAGCTCCAAATGTGTTAACTCCTCATGAATGGCTACCATTCCTTTGGGGTGGCGAAGAAGTCGCGCCTTTTACCGACGGTGAACAGCTGGAAAGCTACATTGAAGTTATCATCGCGCTTTGGAACAAAACCCGCCCAGAACTGATCGAAGGTACTTGGGTATGGCCTGAAGCTTGTCAATTAGATGATGCAGAAGTTGTAAATACAGCAGCTCGCGATTTTTGTGAAGGCTTACTTCAAGGTTGGCAGATAGCCCGTGATGATTGGGAAACACTGATGCCCGAAGACAGCGAAGACAACGCATTGGTCGGCGGCGTGTTGCTTTCACTAAGCATGCTTTACGATCCAGAAACTTCCATTGCTACGCTTGCAGAACAAGGCATCGAAGGCCTTGAGCAATTTGAAGAGATCTTTAATGCTGTGCCAGTGATGCTTTGCGGGTTAACGCAACGCGGTATCGCATTAGCCGAAGCTCAATAATTTTCCATTCTCTCTAAAGCGAGAGATATAAAAGAAATAAGCTGCGCTATATTCGAACGATAGTAAGAAGGCCTCACAATGAGGCCTTCTTTCGCTTCAGGAGAGACTAAATAGCCGTCTAAAAGCCTTTCCAATCGAAATGATCAATTCGCTCATCGGCAATGTAAAACAACTTAGTGCCGCTGCTGACAACTTGGTCTAACTCCGGATTAAGCTCTATACCACTCCCCGTATCAATCGCGATCAGCGTTGCTTTATACTTCTCTTTGAATACAGAGAAAATAGGCGCGACGGTTACAGGTTCGGCATCTTTAGGGTAATACGTCGAATACTGTGTCATACCTCTAGTTGAGCTTAAAAGCTCTTGATGAAGCGCACTTGAACCGGGATCAACCGCAGCTTTAGCCAGCATTTCGGCACCCACTGCCGGAATACATTCAGAGTTTGGGCAATGTTGATGCAGTAAATCGCTCAACGCCTCATCTTTAAAGTAAACCAGAAGATGAGCCTTAGGGTTTCGGTTCGCACAATAAAGCGCTGCAGACAGCGTGATGTCGTCTTCGGGGTTATCAATAAGAATACAACTGGCTGACTCAATGCCCGTTTTCTCCATCTCTTTACCATCGGTGTAGCTGTTTACCTTAACGAAATTGATCTCACCGGGTAACGGATTTTCGATATCTGAACGCGTACATAATACGATTGGTCGCTTGCCCGTTTCTTCATGTTGCAGCATACGGATGAGATGAATGGTTCTTTGTTCATTCCACCCCAACATCAAAATGTGGTTTTCCACTCTAACTCTCCTTTTACCTAACAAGCCCGCTCGCCAATATTCAACACCTTCTGTTGCCACCTTACCCAGTAAAGCAGCGAAAAGGCTGAGCCCTCCAGGGATAACAAACAAAATAACAATCCATCGCCCCGCTTCCGTTGTCGGTGACAAATCGCCATAACCAACCGTAGAAGCCGTCACGACTAAATAGTATGCAAATGTAGTAAACGAGTTGGTTAAGTCCGTTTCACCCGCTAAATACAATGTCGACCACGATAAAAACACGTAGCCGAGGAAAGTAAACAGTAGGTTTTTGCCATTCAAAACAAAGATATTCGCTTTGACCCAACGTTTGAGTTGTAACCAGATTATCATTAGAGCCTCTAATCCATTTCTCTTAATTACATGCTAGAAAAAATAAATGATATCAACAAGATGTATCTTAAGAAAAAGGCACATGAGCCCAAAATAATGCCAATAGTCCACATTTAGGTACAAAAAGACTTAGAAATATCTACAAACAATTTCTGGAGTTAATCAAAACTGAGCAAAAAGTCATATGAGTTACTTCCCCAAAGGCACAATCAATGGAGTATGACTTACGGGATCATCAATAATAACGCTATCTAAGCCAAATACTTGCTTAACGAGTTTGGCGTCAATTAAAGACTTAGGTTCCCCTTGTGCGACAATTTCTCCACCAGCAAATGCAATCAGATGATCCGCATAACGACAGGCTTGATTCAAATCATGCAGCACGGCGACGATAGTGTGTTTTTTCTCTCTATTGAGGCTGCGGAACAACTCCAACAAATCGATCTGGTGTGCGATGTCCAAATAAGTTGTTGGCTCATCAAGTAATACTATCGGTGTCTTTTGTGCTAATACCATTGCAATCCAAACTCGTTGTTTCTGACCTCCTGATAGTTCATCAACCTGCCTCTCGGCCAAATCGGTGACACCAGTATCTTCCAGCGCTTGGAAGACCGCCTCTTGATCATCTAAGCTCCACTGCTTAAATAGTTTTTGATGCGGATAACGGCCTCTTGCTACCAAATCAACGACTCGAATCCCTTCTGGAGCTTGTGAACTTTGGGGAAGTAACCCCAACTCTCTCGCCAACTCTTTAGCTGGTACTTTTTGGATATTCTGACCATCTAGACAAATTTGGCCTTTAGAAGGTTTCAATAAACGGCATAAGCTTCTCAATAAGGTCGACTTTCCGCACCCGTTGGGTCCGACAATGACCGTAAATTTACCTTCAGGAATATGAAGTTCGAGATTTTCACAAATAACGCGATTCTCGTATGCAAGTTTAAGGTTACTTCCATTTAGTCGAGAGGTGATTTTAGATTTAACCGGTGTCGATAGGCTCATAAGTTTCTGATTTAATTTATGTTAAACAATATCCCCAAGTAACTTTTAGCTATTTGCTTATTTAGCTAATTACTTAACTAATTAGCTCTAGCTATTCAGTTGCTTGGGAAAGCGTAGCATCAAGAATAGACTTGTTGCTGCTTAAGGTTACACTTGGTTTCTTCGGGGCTAAAACAGGCAGCGTTACACGATTTCAAGTTCAGTTGGGTACACCATAACCCATTGGACCAACTTGTCATTTTTGAGTACTGATCTAACTCGGTAAAACGAGTCTTGCTCTAACACTCATATACTTGACAAATAATCGGTAAACTTAAGAAGTATCGCTCTCATTAATCATATGAGTACCTATGCTTAAAACTGGCGAGATCGAGTCAATAGCCAAATTAAATATATGCCACCTACAATACCCGTCATCCTGCCTATCGGCACGCTTGCTTGAAAAGGCAACCATTGAATTAAAACATCCGCGGTTAAGACCAACAACGCGCCCATAAGAGCTGAGGAGAACAAGGATAATGCTCGCGACTTTCTCAATCGACCAACTAATTGAGGAGCAGCAAGGGCAATAAAGGCAATAGGCCCAGCAGCTCCTGTCGCGAATGCGGCTAAAACCACAGCAAAGAAAATCATAGAAAGACGGACTCGCTCAACTCGGATACCCAGCTGAGTTGCGATGTCATCCCCCATCTCTATCATGGCAAGCGCACGCTTTAGCATCATCATAAAAGGGAGGAGGAGAAATACCCCAATAAGTACAGGATATACATGTGTCCATGTCCTAGCATGCAGTGATCCTGCAAGCCATAGATTAGCCAAAATGGCATTGTCCAAATTACCCTTAACTAACATCAGGCTGTTCAGCGCACTCAAAATGGACCCGATCCCAATACCAGTGAGTATTAAGCGATACCCTCCAACCACTCCTGCCTTTACCGCGAGTAAGTAAACGATAACGGCCGTAATTACTCCGCCGACTATCGCCGCGATTGCAACTTCTATTGCCCCTTGCTCAAACAAAACTATTTGAGCAATTGCACCGGTCGCAGCCCCCGTAGTGAAGCCAATGACATCTGGAGAACCAAGAGCATTTCTTGATACCGATTGAAATACCGCACCAGAAATGCCTAACGCAGCCCCAACAAAGACCGCAGTAAGAACCTTCGGTAGTCTTATGTTAAGAATTATTCGCTCTTTTACGCCCCCCTCTCCAACCCCAAGAATGATATCGGCCACTTGAGGCAACGAGATATTAAACTTACCCAATGTCATGGAATAAGTTGCAATAGCGCAAACTGATATCAACAAAATCAAAGCGACAAGTATATAAGACGGTTGATAACAGAAAGAAAACTGACCGAAGCGTACAACACTTCCCGAGCCAGAATTTTGAAGAGTGTAAGGCTCAATCATCATAGGAGAGATATCTTCCAACGTTTCACTAAGAATACAAAGAATGGCCCGCCGATTAGAGCAATCATAATACCTACACTGATCTCATTGGGATACCCGACGATCCGGCCTAGCACATCGGCGACAACCGCCAGAATGGATGCAATCAGTAAAGAGAAAGGCATCAACCATTTATGATCCGGCCCCGCCGCCATCCTTGCAATATGAGGGGCAGTAAGACCAACAAAGCTGATAGGACCAGCCGCCGCAGTAGAGGTCCCCGCTAAAACCACAATAGCAATAGAAGCAAAACACCATATTTTGATCGGGTTAACACCTAAGGCGTGACCAATATCGTCCCCTAACGAGACAGTATCTAAGGCTTTACTTAATGAAAATGCGATTACTAATCCAATGGCTACTAACATGGCAGCCGGGATTAAGACATCGTAACCTCGCCCTTGAAATGACCCCACAGCCCAATGTCTATATTGTTCAAACACCATTTCATTGCTGTTTATTGTGATCATATGAGTCAGTGCAAGCAACACAACCGACAAAGCAGTTCCCGCCAATACAACTCTTACAGGGTTAACCCCTTTATTGACCCCAGCAAGGGCAAAAACACCCGCTCCGGAAACAGCCGCCCCAAGTAAACCAAACCACATCACATAGGCCATATCATGGATGCCCAGAAAGGCTATCGCTGATACTATGGCAACTGTCGCCCCCGCATTGACACCGAGTATCCCAGGATCTGCTAATGGGTTACGAGTTAAGCTTTGCATGATAACGCCAGCAACACCAAGCGCACCGCCAACAACTAAAGCTAACAAGGTGCGTGGAATTCGAAGGTGGACAACCAATAGATGATCACTGTTGGTTGGATCAAAAGAAAAAATCGCATCCAAAGTCACTGCCGGCGATATGTAATGCGTGCCGATAAAAAGGCTAAAACACGAGGCAAAAAATAACAACACGACTCCCGCCATCAGCCACCGTCGTCGTTGTCCATTTCTTATCTGTTCAAATGCTTCTGCAGGACCAGCAATACTTGTCATTACGGACATCCTTTACCCATTTACCATTGGCATTAACCATTAGCCATTAGCCATTAACCTGCATTTGTATCTCGTTCAAAAAGCTGAACAATGTCGTTAACGATTTCAGTGGCACTATACATATCGATACGAAATGAATTCTCACCTAGGCCAAAGACTTGTTTATTCTGGACGGACGGAAGGTTGATCAAGATTGGGTCATGCATGAATCGATTAGCGCTGTCGTCGCTCGCTTCTAGCAAAAATGTCGTATCGGCTTTAAGTTGAGTCAGCAGTTCAAAGTGGACGCGCATAAAATCTGATAAAGGCACGGTGTTGTCATGCCATTGACGATTTTGCACTTCCATTTTGAAACCGAGGTCAATGAGCAAGTCCGCATGAACGCCGTCCTCTAATGCGATAGCATTGGTAGCTCCAGGTCCAAAATACGCCACAATATTGGTTTCGCCTTCTGGTATCTGTAGTTTGTTTTTACTCTGGTTAACGAACAACTCAAACTGGCTAATTTTTTGTTGGGCTTGTTCTTCTAACCCTGTCGCCTGTCCAAGCCTCAAAGCCAAGTCTTGCCATGATTGTGCGGTGTAATCCAAAATAATGGTTGGTGCTATTTGCTTAAATTCAGCTATTTGATCTCTCGCCGAATCACCACCGCGCCATGCTACAACAATCAAATCAGGTTCATAGATATAGGCAGACTCTAAATCAACGCTGCCGGCAGGCCATGCCTTTTCCACGCTTCTCTGTTCAGCAATATCTGCCCATTGACTAAAAAACTTCCCTTCATAAGTGAGTGCTGTTGCGGCTAAAGGAGCATCAATAGCCAGTAGCGTCCCACTAATCGTCACCGAGGTAGAAAGGATTCGAGTCGGTTTAGATGGGATCACTGTCTGTGAGCCATCCGCATTAACGAAAGTCTTGGGGTAAGTATTTTGAGATGTCATTTCGGTTTCTGCGAAAACAGAAGCCGAAGCTGAAATCAAAAAAACAACAACGAACTTAAACACAATATTGATTTTAAAAATTACATTGATTCTCATTTACTGCTTGCACTTCATTTAGTCTAAGTTTAATTATTAAGATGGACTTGCTGTGGTGATTACTAAATCAGAAAAATCATGGCTGAAACATCTATCGAATAACTTCAATAAAGCTGATTAGTACTCTTCATCCATAACTTCATGACGTTCATCATGGTACGCTTCTTCATCCTTACCTCGTTTCCAGTAAGGAATCGCATACATATCTTTTTTAGACAGCTTGTACTCTTGTTTAAGCGCTTTACGACACGCAATCACGCTTTCATTTTCACCCGCAATGAAAGCCGAAAGCGAGTGAGATCCATTCGGTGCAATTAAGCCGGAAATAGCTTCGCTCAATAGAGATTGATCGCTATTTTCGTCTCTAATTAGCCACTTCAGAACCAGACCTTGCGGATGCTGAATATCATGCTTATCTGCGGCATCCTCTATCTCGATAAATACATAGCCTTGAGTGTCAGAGGGAAGGCTCTCCAAAATCGCATTAATGGCTGGTACTGCTGTTAAGTCTCCCGCAATAATATGCCAATCTGCGGGTTCAAGTAATGGGTCAGGCCCAGCAGGACCTACAAGGCCAATTTGGAAACCTTGTTCTGCTTTAATTGCCCACCCGCCGCCGGGAGAATCGGTTCCGTGGATCACGAAATCGATATCAAGCTCATTCACATCAGCTCGATACTTTCTTACGGTATAGGCTCGGGGCACGGGTTTATGCTCAGGCCAAATCACAGTTTCACCTTCTCGGTAAGGTAACTGCAATATCCCACTAGCTCTATTGGGGAAAAACACTTTTATGTGTGTACCATTTTGATCTTCAGGGAACCCTTTTAAAGAGTCGCCCGTAACAGTTACTCGCAGTAGATGCTTTGAGATCTTCTCCTTACGAACAAAGTCCAACAACATCGGATGTAAACGCACTGGTTGATCGCTCATCAATTTTCCTCTTAAAGAGATCTACAGTATTGAGGGGAAAGCATGACTTTGGTGGGAGCCTCTCCTAATGTTCAGAGTTTTACTCATAGGATCTTCGCCACTTTCCATGCTAATGATTTCAAAATAAACGCCTTGTTTTGAGCAAGGCGTTTTCTTATATCTAACCGATTAGAAGTACAATTCTACTGAACCACCAATTTGGCGAGGTGCTTGCTTCGTAATATCGTCTCCACCAAAGTTGAATGTTTCTTTTTCAGAATCAAACAAGTTTGTAGCGAATAAAGACATACGTCCGTTAGTAAACACATAGGCAACTTGTGCATTTGCAACCCAGTAAGCATCAATACTCTGGTTAGCTGAGTTTTCAACGTCACTGAAGTAATCTCCAGTGTAATTCGCATTACCACTCAATTCGAAATTCTCAGCAAACATGTATAAAGCACCGAAGCTTGCCGTCAAAGAAGGGGCTCGAGCGAGTTCTTTTGAGCTATTAGCATGATCTTTGTAACTTGTTTTCAACAAACCAAGTGAAGCCAATAGTTCTAGGTTTGATGTCGTTAACCAACGGCTTCCTAGTTCTGCACCGTAGGTATATGCTTCATCAACATTATCAACTTTCACATCACCTTTTGATGAAGTCTCCAGAACTTGGAAATTATCGTAGTCGTTGTAGAAGACGTTAGTTGTTAACTCAAGTTCATTATCTAGCAGACTATGGCGAGTGAAGAATTCATAGTTCCAAACGTATTCGTCTTCATACGTATATGAAGAAAATGCCCACGTTTTGTTATTGAAGCCAACACCGCCACCTCCAGAGTTAAAGCCCTTAGCTGCTCGGATACCCACGGTTTGATCTGATTCAGGCTTATAGGCAACTTCAAGCTTAGGAAGGAATACATTTGATGTTTCATCATAATCTAAGCCGAAGCGACCCGGGGCAACATAGCGTTTTTTGCTTTCGCGTTCGAATCGCCCTGCCGCTACAACTTCGATGCTCGGCATCACCAAGTACGTCACTTCAGCAAATGCCGACATAGCACGGTTTTTGCCTTCCATTGGTATTGATGACCCAGTCTGTTCAAATACATCATCATCTTCAGATTTGAAGTAGCGTAAACCAAACAAACCAGAAAGATCTTCGCTAAGGGAATCAAATCGAACCAAAGGCTCTATTTGGAACTCATTACCTTTCGATTTGAAATCCTGCTTTCTGCCTGCAGGATCAGTGATTCGATCGTAGGTGCGATCGGTGTAGATCAAATTATTTTCGAACACTAACGTATCTGAGATGTCATAAGATACATCCCAAATGCCGCTTGTTGACTGAGTTTCGTAAACAGCTCTATTGATCTTTGTTTGTTGAGATTCAGATTGAGGTCCCACAGTATCCATATGGGCAATCGTTAACGTGGTTTTGAACCCAGGAAGGCCTGCTGGCTCTAGCAAAAATTTACCACGAGCTGTCGTCATTTCAATGCGATTAGGGTCACCGACTGGTTCATAAGCAGTAAGGTCTGCGTAACTACTGCGTTTTTGTTGATCAACACTCAATCTGAAGGCCAGTTGATCTTCTAGTATTGGCGCCGAGATAACCGCTGCGGTTTGAGAATAGTCTTGCTGACCAATAGCAGCCTTTACTTTGCTCTCAAAATCGTAAGTCGGATCATTAGATTTTAAAACGATAGCACCCGCAGATGCATTTCGGCCTTGAACGTAGCTTTGCGGTCCAAGATAAATTTCCGCTTGCTGCATATCCCATAAAGAGCGAGGACCGAACGCGACTTCAGAATAGCTGAGTGAGCGTCCATCAATTGAAAGATTCAATCTTGGCACAGAGCCACCAAAGGCTGCAAGACCACCGAATGAAGGACCTGACCCATCAACACCACGAATCGATGGTAGGTTATTACCCTGACCTGAATCTACAATGTTCGGTGTTAGCTGCAGCAAGTCATCGACCTCAGATGCACCTGGAGTACTCGCAATACGATCTTCATCATACACATGCACGCTTGAGCCCGTATCATAAATCGAACGTTCTATTTTCTCGCCATACACGGTAACTTCAAAAGTAGTTTTTTCTTCGTTAGCGGTAGTTTCATTATTATTGTTTGTCGCTGCAAAAGCTTGACCACTGACACAAAGTCCCATGATGATTGCAGATAAAGTACGTAGCTTGAATTTGCTATTTCCTAGCTCATTCACTGCCGCGGGGCGTAATGCTGTCATTTAAAATTCTCCTTGATTAAGCATTAACTTTAGGTGGGCTCATGTAACGGCATTTATAATGAAAACTAGGGAAGACATTCAAAAGGTGTTGAAAACGCAACAACTCAAAATAAGTATAAGCTGTACTTCCTTAGCTCCTTATTGACCACTGCTTTAATACATGAGCCAAAATTCCGACTGAAAACCGTCACATTGAACAAGCCCTAAGTCACTCAACGAATAAATTGAAAAATGATTTCCCTTTCAATGACCTGACGAATTTTCAACCGTACCTTATCGGTTGCACATTTAAATGTAAAGCATTCTCATTTAATATTGATAATAATTATCACTGGCATTAATTAACTTGAATTGAGAATTCTGATTTTTGATGGTTCGAGCACCTAACGAGACGCCCTATTCATGAAGAAGAGAAGAAAAATTAAAAATAAGACAGTATTAAGCTTATGTAGAGTTAATCTGAGACAGAGTTAAGAGCTTTAGAGAGGTACTTGAGCAAATGATTAGCAGGCTGAGTACGTAATCCTACTCATCTCTTGAATAGTTAAGCGGTAGCCTGCAATTCCGCTATCACTGACACCAATAATCGAATATTGCTCTCCTGCTAAAGCGCTCGTGCGGACTGACCATCTCGCTGATACTGGCTCGTGAACACTCTGTCTCAGACTTACCATGTCCATAAAAATCAGGACTTATTAACTGATAGCTATTACTAATAGTGGTATTTGCTACGATTGGTACATATCTAATGCAAACAGCAGCTACTAGTCAGACTAGATAGAGGCTAATATTCAGATACAAAAAAACCAGCACTGCGGCTGGTTTTTTAATGATGACAAATGCACCACATTATAAAGACTGCATAGTTATAAATATTGGATTATTTATAACCTCACGTCATTAGATTAAGCGTTGCCTTTCACTTGCACGTTAAGCTGCTCAGCAAAATCTAGCATGCGGTTCAATGGGATAAGGGACTTCACGCGCAGTTCGTCAGAAACGAAGATCTCGTGTTGCTCGCCACCATTCTCAAGCGCATTTTCAATCGCTTCAAGGCCGTTCATTGCCATCCAAGGGCAATGCGCGCAGCTTCGACAAGTTGCACCGGCACCTGCTGTCGGCGCTTCAATCAGCTCTTTTTCAGGAACCAGTTGCTGCATTTTGAAGAAGATACCTTTGTCTGTCGCGACAATCATCTGTGGATGAGGCAGCTCTTTTGCTTTCTTGATCAGTTGACTTGTTGAACCAACAGCGTCAGCCAGTTCAACCACGCTTGCTGGTGATTCTGGGTGAACCAAAATAGCCGCTTCTGGGTATACTGATTTCATTTTCTTCAAAGCATCGGCTGAGAACTCGTCATGAACAATACACTCACCTTGCCAAAGCAACATGTCAGCGCCAGTTTGATTTGCGATGTAAGAACCTAGGTGACGATCTGGGCCCCAAATAATGGGTTTGCCTTCAGCGTCTAGGCTTTCAACGATTTCTAAAGCGATGCTCGACGTAACTACCCAGTCTGCACGAGCCTTAACAGCCGCAGAGGTATTCGCGTATACAACCACTGTATGGTCAGGGTGAGCATCACAAAATTCTGTAAATTTGTCTGCAGGACAGCCAAGATCAAGAGAACATTCAGCTTCTAGTGTTGGCATTAGAATGCGTTTTTCAGGTGTAAGAATCTTTGCTGACTCCCCCATAAAACGAACGCCAGCGATGATCAAAGTGCTTGCAGAATGGCGGTTACCAAACTTAGCCATTTCTAATGAATCGCCAACAAAACCACCAGTCGCTTCAGCCAGGGCCTGAATTTCAGGATCTGTGTAGTAGTGTGCAATTAGAACTGCATCTTTTTCTTGAAGTAGTGTTTTGATGTTTGCGATGTGGGCCTGCTTCTGAGCGTCGCTCAGTGGAACTGGCTTAGGCGGAAACGGGTAAACTGTATCGATTTTATCTAGTATATGACTCATTGCTCTTGCTCTACGCAACTTCTTCCGAGAATTAGAGTATTCTACACAGGACAGCGATTGGGATCAAAAAGGATTGGTTTCAAGCGATGACTAACTAATGCTTAAAACGCATAAACAAAGCGATGCGTTGGCATTACAAAGAAGAGAAGTAGACACAAAAAGAAAGTGATCAGATATAAAAAAGAGGTACCTGAGCACCCCTATTTTGTTTATAAGTGGGTTTTAGCCACTTTAGCCGAAGCACTGTTTGGGTACTCGGTTACAACTTGCTGGTAATATTTCTTAGCTTGCGTCGCGTTGTTGTTACGCGTAGCTATGTCACCAAGCTTAACCAGAGCATCAGAGCGCTTGTTAGAGTCTTTGTATGACACAACAGCGGCAAAGCTCTTCACAGCTTCCTTATCTTGCTTTTTAGCGAAATAAAGCTGACCTAACCAATAATGGGTGTTAGGCGTGAAGGTCGAGTCTGGGAAGTCTTTTTGAAACTTTTGGAATGCTGCAATCGCACCCGTGTAGTCTCGCTGCTTTAGAATCATATCTACAGCATTCTGATAAGCTGTTTGCTCATCAACATCAGTACTGAACGTACCAGAAGCATCCTTAGAGCCTTCGCTCGCTGCTACTGCTACCGTTGCTGTTCCTGCTGCTTTCACCTCGCCTCTCACACGATCTAGTTCAATGAACAATTCACGTTGGCGCTCGAGCATTTGTTTCATATCGTAGCTGTTTCGCTCCAACTCACCACGAAGTTCACTGATCTCCAGTGACATATCGTCGATTTGTTGCTGCATTTGAAGCTGAACGAGATTACGATTTTGAAGCAAGCGCTCTAAACGCTCAATATCTGATTCGTTAGATGCTGATCGAGAGGAAGATGATGAATTTGTTGCGGTGCTATTGAGATCGGATACTGGAGCTGGTGCAGCGAACGTAGTGTTCGCTGCACTTGCCAGTAACGAAAGCAAAATGACTCGCTTTGTGTTACTGAACATGAGGCAATTCCTCAATTATATAGCCTACTGAAATTAGTAAACTAGTACTGCACGACGGTTTTTAGCGTACACGTCTTCAGATTGACCTAGAAGAAGTGGCTTCTCTTCACCGTAGCTTACGATAGAGATTTGGTCTGCTTGAACACCTAGAGCTTGTAGGTATTTCGCTACAGCTTGTGCACGACGCTCACCAAGTGCGATGTTGTACTCAGGAGTACCGCGCTCATCAGCATGACCTTCAACAGTAACGTTCATATCAACGTTCTTAACTAGGTATGCTGCGTGAGCTGCAAGCATTTCTTCGTAGTCGCCAGCGATAGTAGAGTTATCGAATGCGAAGTAGATTGTTTGAGTTTCGCGTAGCGCTTGCTCTTTAAGCTCTTGCTCAGACAGTTGACCGTTAGCGTCAATTGGCGTTACAACAGTTGTATCTACGTTACCTTCTGAACCTGAAGTTGTTTGGTTGCTTTCTGTGCCAGATGTTGCAGAAGTTGCTTCATCAGTTGAGCTACATGCCGTTACTGCCATCACTGGTAGTGCAATCATCAAGCCTTTAAGAACTTTGTTAAGTTGCATCTTTTTTTCCTTACGTTATCAAACTTAGTTTCTACAGCTACTAAGTGCTATAGATAGTTAAATGCCACAATAGTTAACACTATCAATAGCTAAAAGAATGTATCAAATCGACTAGAGAAACGGTGACCACGAAGGTGCTCTTACGCGTCCGTTCGTTGCTGGTAATCTAGCCTTAAAACGACCATCGATAGAAACCATCGATAGTACGTTTGTTTTGTTGTAAATAGAGCTATAGATAACCATACCTCCATTCGGTGCAATACTTGGAGATTCATCTAACAATGTTTTTGTTAGCACCTGAACCGCACCAGTTTCCAAATCTTGTTTAGCCAAGTTAAAACCCGAGTTGCTGCGATTAACCATAATCAGGAATCGTCCGTCAGGGGTGATCTGGCCACCTAAGTTCTGGCTACCTTGCCAAGTAATACGAGATGTCGAATTATTTGACAAATTTACATTATAAATCTGTGGTTTACCACCACGATCAGATGTGAAAATTAGAGACTTGCCATCTGGGTGCCAGAATGGTTCAGTATTATTAGAACGGCCGCGGGTAATTTGAGTCAGCTTACGGCTAGCAAGGTCGAGTGTGTACACCTGAAGACTGCCTGTTTTCGACAATACCAACGCCAATGTTTTACCATCTGGCGAGAATCTTGGCGCACCATTATGACGAGGGTATGACGTCACTTTCTCGCGCTCACCCGTGTAAATATTCATTATGAATATTTCAGCTTGGCCATTTTGGAAACTCACATACGCAAGCTTCTTACCGTCTGGCGACCATGCTGGTGACATAAGAGGCTGCTTAGAACGAAGCACCAAACGCTCGTTAAAGCCGTCGTAGTCAGCAACACGAAGCTGGTACGGGTATTTGTCTTTGTCGTTCACAACTACGTAAGAAATACGCGTTAGAAACGCCCCTTTCTCACCCGTTAGCTCTTCATACACTAAATCAGAGATTCGGTGTGCGTACTCTCTCAAGCGTTTACCAGGCACTGTCGCTTTCTTGTTGAACAGCACATGATCTTTAGAAAGTACTAATTGGCCTTCATCGCTTAGTGCACGGCTTTGCCCTTTAGTCAGTTGACCACGGACAATGTCGATCAGTTGGTAGTTCACCACATACTGCCCTTCGGCATTTTTAGTGATGCTACCGGTTAGCAGTGAATCAACACCTAGGTTAGTCCAAGCATCAAAATTCACCTCGGTTTCGCTGTAAGGCGTTTGAGGCATTTTACTTGTCGCAACTGGGCTGAATTTACCACTGCGTTGCAAGTCAGAAGCGATAACTGCTGACACATCGTGCGGCAATGGTCCTGCGCCTTCCCAACGGAAAGGAACAATAGCGATAGGTCGTGCAGAGTTAATACCGTCTGTAATAACAATTTCTAATTTTGCAAAAGCAGAGCTAGAAAAAATACATGCCATAACAAACAGGCTCTTGAAAAAGTTACCTTTAAGCATAAGTTATCCATTTCTCATTATGGGATGAACCGAAAGTCAAAATCTCGGAATATTTGTTGTAATGATGAGTCTTGTGGAAAATCGAACTCTCTCGCTTTAACTGTAGCAGCCTGTGCTGCTGAGCAAAGCTGGCGATTTCCGCTAACTACCGAAACCCTTCTCACTACAGCTTTATTACCACCAGTTGGTGTCAACTGAATGTTAAGAACACACTCTTGACCACGGAAGGAGTCTTCCATCAAGAGGTTTCGTTGTACTGTTTGTTGATAAATTGATATATATCGAGCCTTTTCATCTTCTAAATGCTGGTTCAAAGCAGTGTTGTTATTGCTTTGTTCAGTCTCCAGTCCAGCAAAGATATCGTTCAATGCCGCTTCTTGCTGTTTACGCTCTTTCTCCGCTCTTGCTGCAGCTTCTTTCGCTTTACGGGCTTTTTCTGCTGCGGCTGCCGCTTCTTTTTCTTTCGCTATACGTTGTTTCTCAGCACGCTCAGCGGCTTCTTTTTCTTTACGAGCTTTTTCAGCGGCCTCTTTCGCGGCTTTTTCTTTCACCACGCGTTCTTGTTCAGCTTTAGCAATGGCCGCTTCTTTTGCCTTGCGTTCTTTTTCTGCTTTCACAACCGCGGCTTCTTTCAACTTACGATCAGCTTCTGCTTTAGCGGCTTTCTTTTTCTCTTGTTTTAAGCGAGCCTCTTCAACTTTACGTTGCTTTTCATTTTCAACTCGACGCTTTTCCGCGTCGCGAGCCGCTTTGGCTTCTTTAGCTTGCTTTTCTTTCAGCTTTCGAATGTTCTCTTCTTCAGCTTTACGATTTTTTTCAAGTCGTTCGCTTTCACGTCTTAGTTTATCTAAACGCTCTTGCTCTTTTTTGCTCGCCGCTTCTCTTTGTTGACGAATCTGTTGAGCTTGCTGGCGAACCAACTGAGGATCAATCACCACAGCTTGAACCATCTGCCCTGTAGGCTTTGGCTCTGACATGGTGAAATCCGCTCCCCAAATGAGCGCAACGAATAAAACGACGTGCAGCCCAAGAGAAATAAGAAGCGGTGATCTAAAATTATTGGATTTTTTATTATTCGCTTTCATGAATGCTACGGAGCTATTCCCTTATATCCGTTAAAAGGCCAACCTTTGGCACACCTGCACGGCTTAATTCATCAAGTAAGATAACCACTTCAGCGTAAGGCGTTGCTGCATCACCGCCAACCGCCACTGGAGAATTTGGGTTCAGAGACAGTTCCGCCTTCACTCGGACGATAATATCTTCCAGAGACAAGCCTCGCTGAACCTCTTCGTTATTAACGCTCAAACCAAGCTCACCGTCTTTGTTCACTTCAACGATAATAAAGCTCGCATTGTCGTCACCCAATAGATCTTGTGCAGACTGAGCCGTTGAAGCCTTAGGCAATTCAACATCTACGCCTTGAGTAACGAATGGCGAAGTCACCATAAAAATGATCAGCAAAACAAGCATAACGTCGATGTAAGGTACAACGTTAATCTCTGCTGTCATTTTGCGTTTTTTAGGTTGGTATCCGGCCATCTATTATTCCCTGCCAGCCATCGCTTGACGGTGAAGAATACTGTGAAACTCTTCAGAGAAAGTCGCGTAGTTGTGCTCTAGCTTGCCTACTCGGCTGCTGAAGCGGTTGTACGCCATTACTGCTGGAATCGCAGCGAATAGACCCATTGCTGTCGCGATCAGTGCTTCTGCAATACCAGGAGCAACCATTGCTAATGTCGCTTGCTTCACTTCACCTAATGCGATGAATGAGTGCATGATGCCCCAAACCGTACCAAATAGGCCGATGTATGGGCTGATAGAACCGACAGTCGCCAAAAAAGGTAAGTTAGTTTCCAGTTCATCAACTTCGCGGGCAACCGCAACACGCATTGCACGGCCAGTACCTTCCATTATGAAGTCTGGAGACGCTGCATTTGATTTTCGAAGGCGAGCAAACTCTGTAAAGCCGGCGTAAAAAATCTCTTCAGTACCAGAGAGTTCGTCTTTGCGCTTATTACTCTCTTGATACAATTTAGCGAGATCAACACCAGACCAGAACTTATCTTCAAACACGTCAGTTTGTTTAGTAGCTTGAGATAATACTTTGCTTCGTTTGATGATCATCGCCCAAGAAACAACAGACATGCCCATGAGAATTAGCATGACCATCTTAACTAGTAAGCTAGCTTCTAAAATTAGGCCTAAGATTGAGATTTCAGCAGTCACTATTCGTTAGCTCCGTGAGAATAAATGTTGGCATTGCTTTGGGTTTCATTTTTTGATTGTCGATACATGCTACCTTAACCATTGCTTTACACAATGCTTTGCCATCAGGATTTACGATCTCTTGACAGAAGACCAAGGTAGCTCGCTTCAACTCGTAAATATTTGTAATGACTTGTAAAGAATCATCAAGGCGCGCACCTTGAATAAAATCGATGTCCATATGTCGGACTACAAAACCGATATTTTGTTCTAACAAGACTTGCTGAGAGACGCCAATTGAGCGCAACATCTCAGTTCGAGCGCGTTCGAAAAACTTAAGATAGTTTGAATGGTATACAACACCACCTGCATCGGTGTCTTCGTAATACACTGTCACTGGCCACGTAAATGGCTTAGATAATCCCTGCAATTTGATACCACAATTCAAAACGATAAAGATCTCACTATAACCTAACTCCTTATCATTAATAGTATATCGCTGTGAATTTTTTGATTTAAGAGACGAAAAAAAAGGCCATCTGTATAAGATGACCTCTTTTTGGCTAAAAACCCAACAAGTATAAAGGTTCACGTCGTTATTAACCTAAATCCTTTGCCTTTTATAAAAGGCGCAGCACCGTTAGGTAGAGCAAAATTGTGAGTGAAACGTATGGGCTGAACAGTAGTTGCCACATCCAAGCTCTCGGCTTAAATCCGATACCGTAAACCATGCTTGAACATGCTGCCCAAATGAACATTGGCCCGATGATCGCGTTAAAGCCACCGATACTTGTCGCATACGCTTCAGGTTCCCACATCACTAAACCTACATGCATGAACCCCAATACTAGAGATAAAGCTCTTAACAGAGTCTTATCCATTGGTTGATGCAGTTTAGCGATTTGCTCTGCGAGATTACTCACTGTCTTTATCCATCATTTCTGAATGCTCTAACCATAGAGCATTGATGATGCCGAATGCACATGCTAGAAGTACACCCAAAATCCATGCGAAATACCACATAAAATTTCTCCTAAGTTATTTAACTTCTAGCTTAGTAAGCTGAAACGTCGTTATCTTCGATGTGTTTCTTATCTAGACGACCGAACATTTTGTAGTATGTCCACGTTGTGTAGCCAAGAATCACAGGAACCATTACCGCCGCAACTCCAGTCATAAGACCAAGCGTTAGCTCACTTGCTGTTGAATCCCACATAGTCAAACTATGGTTAGGGTTCAGGCTTGATGGCATTACGAATGGGAACATTGCAAAACCAGCCGTTAGAATAACACCAGCGTTCGATAGGCTTGAGAACAAGAATGCGAAACCACCACGCTCAAAGCGAGATGCAATCACAGCAAGCAGTGGCATTGCTACACCAAGGATCGGCGCAGCCCACATTGCTGGATAAGTTTCGAAGTTTGTCATCCAAGCACCAACTTGAAGTGATACTTCTTTATTTAGTGGGTTTGAATCAGCAAACGTGTCTATCGTGCTTGTAATTACATAGCCTTCGATAGATTGAACCCAGAAACCACCGATAACGAACAGAGCAATAGCAATTAGGCCAGTGATCTGAGCAACGTTACGTGCGCGGCTGTGCAGTTCTTCTGTTGTCTTCATTTGAAGCCATGTTGCACCTTGCATCACGAACAACATCAGAGCCAACACGCCACATAGTAATGCAAACGGGTTTAGCAGAGCGAAGAACGTACCATGATACTTAGACATCATCAGGTAGTTCAGTTCGAATGGAACACCTTGCAGTAAGTTACCAAATGCCACACCAAAGATGATTGGCGGAACTGTGCCACTAAAGCAAAGTGCGTAGTCCCATGCCTTACGCCATTTTGGCTCTTCAATCTTTGAACGGTAATCAAGAGCAAGTGGACGTAGCCAAAGTGCTGCTAGCGTCACGTACATTGCGAAGTAGAAACCAGAAAACGACGTTGCGTAAACCAATGGCCATGCAGCGAACAATGCACCACCAGCCGTAATTAGCCATACTTGGTTGCCATCCCAGTGAGGGGCAATAGTATTCAGCATAATACGACGTTCAGTGTCGCTCTTACCGATAACCGGTGAAAGAGCAGCAACACCCATGTCAAAGCCGTCAGTTACGGCGAAACCAACCAGTAGAACACCGATCAATACCCACCAAATAAGTCGTAAGCTTTCGTAATCAAACATAATATTCCCTCACTTATACTTCGACTGAACGGCTAACTTTGTCTTCAACAGAGTTATCGTTTTGTTCAAAGTGGTAACGGCCTGTCTTTAAGCTACTTGGACCTTTACGTGCGAATTTCAGCATTAGGTAAACTTCAGCAATCAAGAACACTGTGTACAGTGCAAGAATTGCAAATAGAGAAGTCCAAAGCTGTTCAATAGTCAGTGCTGATGCAGCAACGTTAACCGGCAGGATTTCACCCACCGCCCATGGTTGACGACCAAATTCAGCAACAAACCAACCTGCTTCAATCGCAATCCAAGGTAGTGGAATTGAGAATAGCGCCGCTTTAAGTACCCATGGTTTCTGTTCGATCTTCTGACGACACGTTTGAACAAACGCCGCACCGAATACAAACAGCATGATGAAGCCACAAGCAACCATCAGACGGAACGACCAGAATAGAGGCCAAACTGTTGGGATAGAATCATCCGCAGCCATTTGGATTTGGTCTTCTGTTGCATCAACAACATCGTCTGTGTAGCGCTTAAGAAGCAGACCGTAACCTAGGTCACCTTTTACTTCATCAAATGCCGCTTTGTTCTCTTCTGAACGGTCACCACCACGTAGCTTTTCAAGCAACTCATACGCATACATACCGGTACGAATACGATCAACGTGATCGTCGCGCAAGTCACGTAGTCCTGTTACTTCTGTATCAAAAGAACGTGTTGCAATAATACCCATAACGTAAGGGATCTTAATTGCGTAGTCTGTGTGCATGGTTTCTTGGTTTGGAACACCAAATACAGTGAATGCGGCCGGTGCTTCTTCAGTGTGCCATTCAGCTTCAATAGCTGCTAGCTTCACTTTTTGAACTTCACCAAGCTCGTAACCAGATTCATCACCTAGCACGATTACTGACAAGATTGCCGCCATACCGAAAGATGCTGCAATCGCAAAAGAGCGACGAGCAAAGGCAAGGTCACGACCTTTAAGAATGTAGTATGAGCTGATACCAAGGATGAACATTGCACCCGTTGTGTAACCAGACGCTACTGTGTGTACGAATTTAACCTGTGCTACTGGGTTTAGTACAACTTCAGCGAAGCTCACCATTTCCATACGCATAGTTTCAAAGTTAAATTCCGCACCCACTGGGTTTTGCATCCAGCCGTTAGCTACCAAGATCCAAAGCGCAGAGAAGTTAGAACCAAGTGCTACTAACCACGTTACCGCTAAGTGTTGACGCTTTGACAATCTGTCCCAACCGAAGAAGAAAAGACCAACAAAAGTAGACTCTAGGAAGAATGCAACAAGCGCTTCGATAGCCAGCGGAGCACCAAAGATGTCGCCAACATAATGAGAATAGTATGACCAGTTAGTACCGAACTGGAACTCCATGGTTAAGCCTGTCGCTACACCAAGAGCAAAGTTAATACCAAACAATTTACCCCAGAACTTAGTCATGTCCTTGTAAATTTGCTTGCCAGTCATTACATAAACTGACTCCATAATGGCAAGTAGAAATGCCATACCTAAAGTCAGTGGAACAAATAGGAAGTGATACATCGCTGTAAATGCAAATTGCAATCGCGACAGATCAACAACATCAATCATGGTAACTCCTTTGTGTCGGCTGAATGACACTTGTGTGATTATTCACCGCAAAAATCTGTGTTAAAACAATTCGTGAGATTGTTATTACAAATTGAAATTTGTAGTAAAAACGTACCGTTATAGTTAGATTATTGTTAAGCATGAGCTAATATAGCTGACGCTAATATTACTGGTAAAATCAGTATGTTTCAAAAGGTTTATAGGAGAACCTTGCGTTGATTTGTATCAATTTTATTCAAGCAAATTAGAGTTATTTTTGAACAGTTATGATTAAAATCACACCAATTATGTCTCTATTAATAGCAGCATATGATATCTGTGACAAAAGCTCAGCACTGCATCAACATATGAATTACAACTACCCATAAAGTATTAACAAAAAACATAACAGCTTATTTCACTTTTTGTTACTCAATTCAAACGTGAAATCAAAGTTTTCATTTTTGAGGGAGCCATTCAGCTTTTTTTATCGACTCGCTCAAAGAGTTGTTATTCAATAGAAAGCAAAAAATCCCAGCGCTTATGCAACTGGGATCTTTAAAAATGAATAAATTAACGATTAGATGGTTTATCGATGCCGAAGTGTAAATACGCTCTGTCGGTCGCGATTCGACCTCTTGGCGTTCTTTGTAGATAACCTTGTTGAATCAAGTAAGGTTCTAACACATCTTCAATGGTATCTCTTTCTTCACCAATCGCCGCAGCCATGTTGTCTATACCAACCGGCCCACCACCAAACTTCTCCATAATCGCAAGCAAAAGCTTCCTATCCATGTAGTCGAAACCTTTAGCATCGACATCCAACATGTTTAGCGCTTTATCAGCAACCTCTGGGCAAATATGTCCATCGCCTTTCACTTCCGCATAGTCACGAACACGGCGCAGTAAACGGTTAGCAATACGTGGCGTACCACGAGCTCGACGAGCAACTTCTAACGCCCCTTGCGATTCCATAGAAAGACCAAGACAATCAGCACTTCGTTGAACGATGTTTTGTAAATCTTCAACTTTATAGTACTCAAGACGCTGAGTAATACCGAAACGGTCACGCAACGGCGATGTCAGTGAACCAGCACGAGTGGTTGCGCCAATCAAAGTGAAAGGAGGAAGGTCGATCTTGATAGAACGTGCCGCTGGGCCTTCACCAATCATGATATCTAATTGGTAATCTTCCATTGCCGGATACAGAACCTCTTCAACCACAGGACTAAGGCGGTGGATCTCATCAATGAATAGAACATCATTTTCTTCAAGGTTGGTCAGCAATGCCGCCAAGTCACCTGCTTTTTCCAATACAGGTCCTGAAGTGGTACGAATGTTCACATCCATTTCATTAGCAACAATGTTTGCCAATGTGGTTTTGCCCAAGCCTGGAGGACCAAATATCAACAGATGATCGAGCGCTTCATTACGCATTTGTGCTGCTTTGATGAAAATTTCCATCTGACCACGGACGTGATCCTGACCTTGATAGTCAGCCAGTGCTTTAGGGCGTATTGCACGATCAATGACATCTTCATCTTTGAATACTGGGTTGTCCGGTGCAATAAGGCGATCGGCTTCAATCATAAATTCTGCTATTCCTAACTATGCTCTTGTTGACTCTGCGCTTCTTGATTCAGTGTAAAGGCAAAGTGAATGAGTCTATTTTGTAGAACAAGTATATGAGGTATTAAACCATCGATTTCAGAGCTTCGCGAATCAACTGTTCGCTGGTCATGCCATCTTTAGCTACTTGAGAAACCACCTTAGAAGCTTGAGTCGGCTTGTAGCCTAATGCAAGTAGCGCACTTACCGCTTCTTCTTCCGCGTCGTGCACCGTTGGCATAGAGTCCATTGGCGCTGCATCTGTTGCAGGTGTAAACAGATCACCTGCGCCCCACCCTTTCAGGCGGTCTTTCATTTCAACAACAAGGCGTTCTGCCGTTTTCTTACCCACACCCGGCAGTTTAACCAGCGTAGAGATATCTTCTCGTTCAACGCTCTGAACGAATTGGCTAGCGGTCATGCCTGAAAGAATCCCAAGACCAAGTTTAGGGCCGACACCATTAGCTTTAATCACTTCACGGAACAAGGCACGCTCTTTAACCGTGTTAAAACCATAAAGTAGCTGAGCATCTTCACGTACCACAAAATGAGTGTAGATAATTGCCTCTTCGCCTACGTTTGGTAACTCATAAAAACAGCTCATTGGCATTTGAACTTCATAACCAACACCACTGACTTCAATCAATAACTCTGGTGGCTGTTTTTCTATTAATGTACCGCGGAGACGTCCGATCACAATTCACTCTCTTGATGGAATTTAATTTGAGGGACAGAATATAAAAGAACTGGATACTTATCCAGTTCTTTGTGTTTTTTGAAGTGAATAATTTAGGCTTGTTTGGCTTGCGAGACCACGCAGTTCAAGCTCGCGACCAGTTCTTTAACCGAAGTCACATGACCTGTTAGCTCAGAACCATAATTAGCGACTAAGCCTGACACCGATTTAGTTTCCGCCACACTTTGGGCAACTTCTGAACTGGCGAGATCGAGCTCTTTTAACGAATTCATCTGCATCGCCATAATATTGGTAAGCTGATTAACATCTGTTGATATGGTTTGCACCTCAGAGATAATACCGTTCATCTCGCTTGCCGTGGTTTCGATAATCGCTCTTCCGTGTTCAACTTCTTCTTTACTGCGGTCTAACAAAGTTCGAATCTCTATCGCGGAATGGCTGCTTTTCGCCGATAATTCTCGCACTTGATCAGCGACGACAGCAAAGCCTCGTCCCTCTTCACCTGCACGCGCAGCTTCGATTGCCGCGTTGAGTGCTAACAGGTTGGTTTGCTCAGCAACCGAAGTGATCAAATCAGCGACTTTCATTATCTCTTGATTACTTTGAATGATCTGACTGATTGCACTGGTTGACGCTTCTAGCGACTCTGAGCTCTTTTGCGCTTTTGTGCCAACCGCTTCGCTACGGTCTTTCAGTTCACCTACAAATGAATTGGATTCTTCGATGCCTTGAGTCATTTGATGGAGTTGTTGGCTCATCTCTTCTGCAGCGCTCGCTTGAGATTCACAATTGACATTCAACACTTCGACTTGAGCATGCAAGTCTTGTGACTGCTGATCTAAATGAACCGAAACACCTTGTAGGCTCTCTGAATTCGAATTGGCTTGGTCGAGCACGATAGAGAGCCGACCTTCACTTTGCGTCGCTTGGTTGGCAACGTGTTGGCTTTCTGAAATCGCATCCTCTGCCATTTCAATCGCCACCTCTTTTTGCTTAGCGGTAAAGGCTTGGGCAATGCAGATCACCACCAGCGGCATAATCACACCAGACCAAGTTTCTACCACTACCGCATCGGGGGTTAGCTCAAGTAGAGGAAATGCAAATCCATTGAGATGTGCTGAGGTCATCACTAATGAAACGCCGATAACCAGTCCACTCCACACCAAAGCCACAATTCGTGTTCCTGACAAGAAAAAAGCGACCACTAACAAAGGCACCCAATAAGCTTGAGTGGAAGCCACAACCCCACCACTTTGATAAATGATGTTCAACGCGTGTACCGCCATGCCGACAAAACCAAAGTTAAGTGCAAGGCTCGGCTTACTCGTCACACGAAGTAGCAGTGCAGAGATCAGTTCGAATACGATAAGAAATACAGATGTGGCGATCAGAAGTTGCTCTTCGTGCTTAGTCCACTTGATTAAGCTATAGACACCCACGAAGAATGCGATAAAAGTGAAGAGTAATAAGATATCGGCTTGTCTGACTTCGTTGTTACTCCACCCATTGTTTTTAGGTAGAAACAGCGCGCGCCACAGCTTGATTGGGTTCATCAGTGATCATCCTTGATTAACTTGTAAGACCTCCGACCAATGTTAATGACATGTTAAATGATACGCAATGTTATTATCTGGGTTATGTTCGAAAGATCTCATTTCATCAAGGATTTAGAGGCGTATTGTTTTGATATGAGCCAAACAGGGCGTGAGGCTCATCAATAGAATAAGTTTAAAAGGCAGAATTAGGAACTAACAATAGAATGAGATTTAACGGTAACGCCCTTTTCTTGCTCCCGTTGCTTTTCCTGCAAGTGCGACCAAGGTTTTATTGGTGTTAGCGTGAGTGATCGCTACGCCTAGAGCATCGGCTGCATCGGCTTGTGGTTTGGCAGGTAGTTTGAGCATGCTCATCACCATGTTCTGGACCATCGACTTATCAGCACCACCATTACCCGTCACCGCTTGTTTGATCAAACGAGCTGCATATTCATGAACAGGTAAATCCGCATTCACCGCGGCTACAATCGCACTACCACGAGCTTGTCCAAGCTTAAGTGCAGAATCAGCATTCTTCGACATGAAAACCTGCTCGATCGCAAACACATCTGGCTGAAACTGAGTGATGATTTCGCTCACGCCAGCGTAAATCTGTTTTAGTCGACCCGGCAATTCTTTTTCGGAAGTGCGAATACAACCACTACCTAAGTAATATAGATGGCGACCATTTTGGCGAATCACGCCATAGCCGGTAATGCGAGAGCCAGGATCAATCCCTAAGATAATAGACATAACTTCAATACTGATTATTTATACATGCTTTATGAGCTTAGTATATCGAACGCAAAAAAAAATGCCCGTCAAATTAACGGGCATTTTCTAATTTACTGGTAAGTCTTGGCTAATTAATTAAGAGCTCTCTATCAAGTATGAGCTCTTCATCAACAAGAAAAGATAACAGGCTTACGCTTGCTCTTTTTTCTCTGCCAATTTAACTGCGATTGCTAGCTCTTCCAGTGATGCTGGGTTCGCTAGGCTTGGCGCGTCTGTTAGTAGACATGCTGCAGCTGTTGTTTTCGGGAATGCGATAACGTCACGGATGTTCTCAGTACCACAAAGCAGCATTGCTAGACGGTCAAGACCGAATGCTAGACCTGCGTGAGGTGGCGTACCGTACTTAAGCGCTTCAAGTAGGAAGCCGAACTTCTCTTGTTGTTCTTGTGCTTCGATACCTAGGATACCGAATACCGCTGTTTGCATTTCTGCGTTGTGAATACGTACAGAACCGCCGCCTACTTCGTAGCCGTTGATTACCATGTCGTATGCATCAGAGTTTGCTGCTGCTGGGTTCGCTTTAAGCTCTTCCGCGTTCACACCTAGTGGTGATGTGAATGGGTGGTGCATTGCGTGTAGGTTACCTTCGCCGTCTTCTTCGAACATTGGGAAGTCAACAACCCACAGTGGAGCCCATGCAGATGTGTCTGTTAGCTCTAGATCAGTACCTAGTTTAAGACGAAGTGCGCCCATTGCTTCAGCAACGATGCCCGCTTTGTCTGCGCCGAACAGAATGATATCGCCAGATTCAGCTTGAGTGCGATCAAGAATACCGTTGATTACGTCTTCGCTTAGGAATTTAGCAACTGGAGATTGAATACCTTCCATGCCTGCAGCACGGTCGTTAACCTTCATCCAAGCTAGGCCTTTCGCGCCGTAGATGTTTACGTGTTCAGCGTAACCGTCGATTTGCTTACGAGTTAGCTTAGCACCACCTGGAACACGGATAACTGCTACGCGACCTTTTTCGTCGTTAGCTGGGCCAGAGAATACCTTGAATTCAACGTCTTTAACCAAGTCAGCAACGTCAACTAGCTCTAGTGGGTTACGTAGATCTGGCTTATCAGAACCGAAACGACGAATCGCTTCAGAGAAAGGCATTACTGGGAATTGACCTAGTTCAACATCTAGAAGTTCTTTCCACATATCGTGAACAAGCTTCTCAGTCACGTTACGTACTTCTTGAGAAGTCATGAAAGATGTTTCGATATCGATTTGAGTAAATTCAGGCTGACGGTCAGCACGTAAATCTTCATCACGGAAACATTTAACGATTTGGTAGTAACGGTCAAAACCAGACATCATCAGCAGTTGCTTGAACAGCTGAGGAGATTGAGGAAGTGCGTAGAAGCTACCTTTGTGAACACGGCTTGGTACTAGGTAGTCACGAGCACCTTCTGGTGTCGCTTTTGTTAGTACTGGCGTTTCGATGTCTAGGAATAGGTTCTCATCTAGGAAACGACGAACGAAGCTAGAAGCACGTGCACGAAGCTTGATACGGTCGCTCATTTCTGGACGACGAAGATCGATGTAACGGTACTTAAGACGCTGCTCTTCAGAGTTCGTTTGGTTGAAGTCTAGTGGAAGCGCTTCTGAACGGTTGATGATCTCTAGACCAGTCGCGTAAAGTTCTACTTCACCAGTAGCCATGTCTTTATTTACTTGGCTGTCCGGACGAACACGTACTTCACCAGTAAACTTGATACAGAATTCATTACGCAGTTGGTTAGCGATCGGGAAGATATCTTTCATATCTGGATCGACAACAACCTGAACGATGCCTTCACGATCACGCATATCAATAAAGATAAGACCGCCTAAATCACGGCGACGGTTTACCCAGCCGCACAATTCTACAGTTTGTCCCGCCAGGGACTTGTTCAGGTTACCACAGTAATGGGTACGCATAATGAATTTCCCAATCTCTTAATAATTTACTAATTTCCAAGCTGTCAGTGGTCATTCCACACAACAGAGCAAAGGAACATTTATACGCGGAAACTCGCTTAAAATCGACCTTCCACATTCGAATTTATTGTGTTTTATCTGGCTTTGCTGCTTTTTAGCCCATCAAGTGCGCAAAGATTCATCAAAACCGAAAAAATTGCGATAATTATATCTCGAAAGTACCTTAATCAGCAAAACTCTCGTAAAGTAGATTTTCATTTCAACCCAAAAACTTTTTGTAATGACTGATGGCGTGATGGATAACGGTGTAATAGATGGATGATCGTGTAATAACAACAGAAACTTTACCTCTAAGACTTGGATTAACCATGTGGTCTCACTCTGAGTGGCAAAGTCAGTTCTATGGCAAGGGAACCAAGCCTGCTGAACGCTTAGAAAAGTACACCCAAGTTTTTCATACCGTCGAGGGCAACACGACCTTTTACGCTACGCCAAGTATGTCTACCGTTCATAATTGGAAAGCCGCCAGTCACGACGATTTCAAGTTCACCTTCAAATTGCCCAAATTCATCACCCACCAGCAACAACTCAGACACTGCCAAGCTGAACTCAAAGAGTTCTTGATGACGATGTCGCCACTGCATGACCGCATTGGTCAATGGACGATTCAGCTGCCGCACAGTTTTGAGCCCTGCATGCTGCCTGCACTACAAAAGTTTTGCACCTTATTCCCAAAAGATATGCAGCTTGGCGTCGAAGTTCGACACTTGGGTTTCTTTGATAAGGGCGATGCGGAAAAACGCTTCAACCAATGGCTGGTTGAGGAAGGCGTCAATCGCATCATTATGGACAGCCGCCCCGTTTTCTCTGCGCCACCCACCACAGAAGCGGTGATCGATGCGCATCAGAAAAAACCGCGTGTTCCTGTTCATGCAATTGCTACCGCCAATAACCCGATGATTCGATTTATTGGTCACCCAGACCAAGAACCTAATATTGAGTTTTTTAAGCCTTGGTTTGCCAAAATCCCAAACTGGCTTAATGAAGGCAAGCAGCCCTATTTAATGATCCACACCCCAGACAATAACCACGCACCTGAACTTGCGATTGCTATTTATAAGCGACTACAAAAGCAAGTCTCTGAAAATACATCATTATTACTGCCCGATCTGGCTCAGTTTCCGGCTCAAAAAGGCAATCACCAAATCTCGATGTTTTAACCTCTCACTTATAAGTAACTTCGAACCTTGAGCTAAATCTCAGTTTTCGTGACAGTGGCGCTTTTTTTACGTAAAATACGTCCCCTTTTATTTGGTACGAATTTTGTGCCAATTACGCTGACTGTCGAGAGAAAATGCCATGAGCAACACAGACAATATCTTTTCCGCTCCTATTGATAAAATTGGAGACTTCACCTTTGATGCAAGGGTTGCTGAAGTATTTCCGGATATGATTCAACGTTCGGTGCCTGGCTATAGCAATATCATCTCTGCAATCGGCATGCTGGCTGAGCGCTTTGTAAAGCCACATTCAAATATTTATGACCTTGGATGCTCGCTTGGTGCGGCAACACTTTCTATGCGTCGTCACATTCAGCAAGAAGGCTGCACGATTTTCGCGATCGATAATTCAGAAGCCATGGTTGAGCGCTGCAAATTGCACGTTAATGCTTACCGCAGTGACACGCCGGTAGAAGTGATTGAAGCCGACATCCGTGAAGTCGAAATCAAAGACGCTTCAGTTGTAGTACTTAACTTTACGCTGCAATTTCTTTCTCCGGACGATCGATACGCTCTGCTTGAGAAAATTCACGCTGGCTTGCGCCCAGGCGGGATCTTAATCCTGTCAGAAAAATACGTATTCGAAGATGAAAGCTCAAATGAACTGCTTATCGACCTGCACCATGATTTCAAACGTGCTAACGGGTACAGCGAGCTGGAAGTAAGCCAGAAGCGCAGCGCAATTGAAAACGTGATGCGCCCAGATTCGATCCCTGTTCACAGAGAGCGATTTGATAAGATTGGCTTCTCAAGCAGCGAAGTCTGGTTCCAATGTTTTAACTTTGGTTCAATGTTCGCGATTAAATAGCGCACATACCCAGTCAGCTAGTACTAAAACGTCATCCTCAAGAGCGAGGAACGAGCGAGTTGGGGATCTCTATCAAGTACGATAAACCGAGACTCCCTATCATGTTCGTCCCTCACTGTAGGGAATGACAAATTTAATTTCTATTTTAGGGTTTATTGACCCTATTAACTCAGTGAAAAACTATGTTTAATTTTGCCAATTTTTATCAACTCATTGCCCAAGACACTCGCCTTCAGCCGTGGCTTAATGTTCTTCCTCAACAGCTGACGGATTGGCAAAATGCAGAACACGGCGACTTCGACCGTTGGTTACGTGCACTGAATAAAATCCCGCAAGGTGTACCTGATCAAGTTGATCTGAAAAACTCAGTGACGATTGGCAGCTCTACACCGTTCCACACGGGTGAACTTAAAAAGTTAGAAAGCTTACTGAAGACTTTCCACCCTTGGAGAAAAGGCCCTTACACAGTTCACGACATTCACATCGATACAGAATGGCGCAGTGACTGGAAATGGGATCGTGTGCTTCCACATATCTCTCCATTGAAAAACCGTTCGGTTCTCGATGTAGGTTGTGGCAACGGCTACCACATGTGGCGCATGCTAGGTGAAGGTGCTCGCTTAACGGTGGGTATCGACCCTTCTCACTTATTCTTGGTTCAGTTTGAAGCCATTCGTAAATTGATGGGCGACGACCAACGTGCTCACCTATTACCTCTAGGTATTGAGCAACTGCCAAAACTGGAAGCTTACGACACTGTATTCAGCATGGGCGTGCTTTACCACCGCCGTTCACCACTTGATCATTTGATTCAACTAAAAGACCAATTGGTATCTGGTGGCGAACTGGTACTTGAAACGTTAGTGATTGAAGGTGACGAAAACGCTGTTCTTGTGCCTGTAGATCGCTACGCGCAAATGAGAAACGTTTACTTCTTCCCATCTGCACGCGCACTGAAACGCTGGCTTGAACAGGTAGGCTTTGAAGACGTGCGTATCGTTGATGAAAATGTTACAACGATTGGCGAACAACGCACAACGGAGTGGATGACACACAACTCTCTACCGGATTACTTAGACCCTAATGATCCAAGTAAAACCGTAGAAGGTCACCCAGCACCAAGGCGTGCGATTCTAGTAGCGACAAAACCTTAAGCTCTGTTACACAAAACCATAAGCTCTGTCGTCATACAGCCACCGTTATTTATATGTGGGAATTTTGATAAAAAAGAGAACTAATTGTACAAAAGTTGCGCTCATGTTTAATAAGTGAGCGCCCTTAAGTGACAATAATTTTCGTAGCGCTCACATTGCGATTCAATATGACCAGACTCTTACAATAGGATGCTTCACGCATCCTTTTTTGTGGGATAAACTTCTAAATAGTCTGAACTATTCTCTAATTTCCAAAGGTTTTTATATGTTTAAGCGATTATCGCCTATCGTGGCGGTTGGTTTGCTCTCTGGTTGCACCCTCACGAGCGGTGCTACCTACCATCAAGAAACTCTCGACGCTATTTCCCGCTCAGAGACAAACATCGCAAACAAGGTTCAAAATCTTGAACTGCAGCTAAGTAATCAAAGTGATTATATTGAAAGCTTGGAAGACGAAATTACCACTCTTTCTAGTCAATTAGATGTTCACCTGACCAGTATGGAACACAGGGTCATTGAAGAGCTAAAAGAAGCCGAGCCTGTTGCCGTTGCAGCTGCACCTACCGCTCCTACATCACAGCCGACTATTCTAGGCGGTATTGAAAAAGTATCGATCGACTCTATCAAACAAAGCTTCGATGCTCGTGTTGATACTGGCGCAACCACCTCTTCTTTAAATGCCGTCGACATCAAAGAATTCGAACGCAACGGTAAAGATTGGGTTAAGTTCCATTTGGCAGATAAAGCACAAGCAAAAGAAGACCAAAAATGGATCGAAGCGCCCGTTGTACGTTATGTGAAAATCCGTCAATCGACGAATGATCAAACAGAACGTCGAGCTGTGATCGAATTATGGGTAAAAGTCGGAAAAATCCATGAAAAAGCGCAATTTACATTGGCGGATCGCTCTCAAATGAGTCACCCTGTATTACTAGGGCGCGAATTTATCAAAGACATAGCGCTAGTAGATGTAAGTAAAAAGTACGTACAAACGGAAGTTAAATAACAATAGTAGGGTAAGCTATGACGTCAAGAATTCCATTTTATATTTCTATATTCCTGCTCATCGTGGCAGGTATAACTCTGAGTATGTTCAGACATACAACCTACGGTGTACCCTGGACTCCAGGCGAAACTAATCAGGTTTGGGACATTGAAGCTCGTATCGAATTCAATGCAGTGGGCAAAGAAGCAAAAGTTTCACTAGCCGCACCTCACACACAGTCTAACTTTACACTTATCGGCGAGTCAGCTTCATCACCAGGCTACGGCATTTCATACTTGAATACAGATTCAGGTCGCCGTGCTGAGTGGTCAATTCGTCACGCAGATGGTCCGCAGACTATCTACTACAAGACACAGTTCTTAGTCGATAGCCAAGCGAACGTTACCTCAACACCTCCAGAAGGTGATGTGGCTCAACCAAGCTTTGATGGTCCTGAAGAAGCCGCGGCCCTTGCTTTGATTGACAGAGCAACCAAGCGCTCAGCAGACAACATCACCTTTACTCGTGAGTTAATCAAAACGCTTAACGATCCAGACAGCCAAAACTCAGCGCTGATTCTGAATAACATGACCAAAGTGGAAGCGACACACAAGCTACTTTCTGCCGCTAAAATCCACAACAAAGTCGTCGGTGTTATTGAACTGGAAGACGGACGTCGTCGCCAATCAATCCAACACATGAACCAAATTTGGGATAATAACCAGTGGGTTCTATTCTCTCCTGAATCTAGCGAGCAGCAAGTTCAACCAAACCTGCTAATTTGGGATGAATCAAATGTATCTCTATTAGATGTTGTGGGTGGCCAGAACAGTAAAGTTCACTTCTCTATGATTGCTCAGGAAGTTACTCCAACTGAAGCAACGAACAGTAAAGTATCAGCGGATCAACTGTTAAACCTTTCCATTCATAGTCTGCCGCTAGAAGAGCAAGCGATGTTTAAAACCATCATGCTGATTCCTATCGGTGCTCTGATTGTTGTGTTCCTACGTGTCATCATAGGTCTTAAGACTTCTGGTACGTTCATGCCCGTTCTGATTGCCGTGGCATTCGTTCAAACACAGTTGGTTACCGGTATTGTTGGCTTCCTACTGATTGTCGGTACTGGTCTTGTAATTCGAAGTTACTTATCCAAACTCAACCTATTGCTCGTGGCCAGGATATCCGCTGTAATTATTACGGTAATTATGATTATTTCGATATTTACTGTCGTCGCATTTAAAATCGGACTTACAGAAGGCCTATCAATTACGTTCTTCCCAATGATTATCTTGTCTTGGACTATCGAACGTATGTCTATCCTTTGGGAAGAAGAAGGCGCGAAAGAAGTTGTACTTCAAGGTGGCGGCTCTCTATTTACCGCGGTGCTTGTTTACTTAGGTATGACTAACCCGTTCATTCAGCACTTAACGTTTAACTTTATTGGTTTACAGCTTGTTATTCTAGCGACCATCTTGTTACTAGGTAACTACACAGGCTACCGTCTAACCGAGCTTCGTCGCTTTAAACCGCTAGCGGAGGACTAAGTTATGTTTGATCAATTTACTTCACCGTTTAAGTTGAAAGACAAAGGCATAATGGGAATGAACAAGCGTAACCATAGTTATATTGGCCGCTACAATGATCGTTCCAAGTACCCACTCGTTGATGACAAGCTTAAGACTAAAATCATTGCTGAACAGGCTGGCGCCACCGTGCCAAAGCTTATTGGCGTTATTAGCCACCAAGCTGAAGTAAAAACAATCCACAAGATGGTTAAAGAGTGGCCGGGTTTTGTAATCAAGCCCGCTCAAGGCAGTGGTGGTAAAGGCATCCTTGTTGTGATCTCTCATAAAGATGGCGTTTACACCAAACCATCGGGTTCTACTATCAATGAAGAAGATGTAGAGCGCCATATCAGTAACGCGCTCGCGGGCCTTTTCTCACTGGGTGGCAAGAACGATGTGGCCGTAGTTGAAAACCTCATCAAGTTTGATGAGTGTTTTGAAGGCTTCAGCTACGAAGGTGTGCCAGACGTACGAATCATCGTATTCAAAGGCTACCCTGTGATGGCGATGATGCGTCTGTCCACTTCAGATTCAGATGGTAAAGCTAACTTGCACCAAGGTGCTGTTGGTGTGGGTATAGACATTGCGACAGGTAAAGCGGTTCGAGCGGTTCAGTTCGACCAGCCTGTTACACACCATCCAGATACGGGTAAAGAACTCGCGTTATTACAAGTTCCTCACTGGGAAAAGCTGTTAACTCTAGCATCAAGTGCTTGGGAAATGACGGGCTTAGGCTATATGGGTACTGACATGGTATTAGACCAAGAAGAAGGTCCTATGGTACTAGAACTTAATGCTCGACCTGGTTTAGCTATCCAAATCGCGAACGGCGCGGGGCTACTTCCTAGGCTGCACCATATTGAAAACCTTGGCACGCCTGCAGAATATCCAAAACCAGCGGAGCGTGTTGCTTACGCTGCAAAACAGTTCGGTCACAACTAGTCAAAATTTTGTCACTCAAATTTTAGGCCAAAATTTGGGGTGTTTGGGGTTATCTCCCCTTACATCCCAACCCTTTCTATACGCTTACTTCAGCAACACATTCACACCAAAAATGGATTAAAAGGTACTTATTTGTGCTAATTTCGCCTAGGAAGTAGAAAAATACGCACCATCAAAATCAATTAAAACCCATCGAATTTGTCTAGAAACTCTATTCCCTGTAAATCCTACGCATAAGTATTCACACGGCCAATTTGTAACTGCTTTTCCTTACAAAACGTTCAACAAATAAATTGTAACTCTATGTTAGCATATAGATAATTTAGTCAATAAAATAAGTACCAACTGTTAAGGAAATACACCAATGACCGTCAAAAATAAGATTATGCTGACCATTAGCGGCTTAATCTGTTTAACGATTTTAGTTATATCTACGATTGGATATTTTGAATTTAAGTCTGCCACCACGGATGATTACCGTCATAATTTGTCAACAAAGTCGTTTCTTGTAGCTAAAGCTGTAGAAGGAAGAATGGAAACGTATTTCGGCGCTTTAGAAAGTATTTCATCCAGTATTCATACCGATAGCTCTGGCAATATCACAATCAACCCAATGCTGTTGAAAATGATGACGAACAGTAAGGAATCTCTTGGTGTTCTTAATATTTACATTGGTCTTCCTGATGGCAAAACTTACGACGTTAAAAACCAAGGCATCATTCCCAATTTTAACGCTAAGCAAAAACAGCGCGAATGGTTCAACCTTGGGTTTTCAGGTGCAAAACGCTCTGTAACCAACCCTTATCTTGCAACAACAGGGCATTTAACCATGTCGGTTGTTATTCCTTTTAAAGCCCGAGGCGAAACGAAAGCAATCATCGGCCTTAGTCTTAAAATGAGCGATATTACGGACTACATAAATGAACTGTCTGAAGAGCCAAATTTATTTGTCTCTCGCCAAGATGGTTTCCTTGTTGCCGCTAGCTATGAAGATTTTATCGGTAAAAATATCTACGATCTTCGACCATCATACCGTGAACACGGTAGTAAGATGACCAGTGAGCACTCTTACAATGTTCCAGATAAAGGCGACTTTTATGTCGTTTCGTCTCAAATTGAGTCATTAGGTTGGAATACCTGGGCTTGGGCAAGTTGGGACGACATTGAAGCGCCTTCAAATGCGATGGTGAAAATAAATACTGTAGTTGGTCTAATTTTCGCGGTTATGGCAACCGGAATAACATTCTTATTAGTCACCCGATTAATGTATCGTCCTATTGGCGGAGAGCCACAATACATCGAAGCTCTTGTGAGTCGAATCTCGGCAGGAGACCTGACCAACATCCCTAAATTAAATGGTGACGAAACAGGGATCTATCGTTCAACTCTTGAAATGGCAGGTAACCTCCAAGGCATTATTGGCAATATTGAGCAGTCTTCAAACTCTCTCTCATCACAATCTTCATCTCTTGAGACCTCGTCAAATCAGTTAAGTACCTCATCAGAAGAGCAAATGATGCAGCTAGAGCAAGTTGCAACCGCGATGAATCAGATGACCGCGACTGTTGCGGAAGTGGCTCAAAATGCGATGCAGGCATCATCATCATCCAATGAGGCAAGCCTTTCATCTCAGTCAGGTCTTGAGACTGTGGGCGACATGAACCAGCAAATCAGCTTACTTGTAACGAATATTGAGCAGGTTCAAGATTCGATTCTTGGTGTTGAAAAAGAAACTCAAAATGTAGGTAGCATACTTGATGTTATCCGAGGTATTGCTGAGCAAACAAACTTGCTGGCATTAAACGCAGCAATTGAAGCAGCTCGAGCGGGTGAGCAAGGTCGCGGCTTCGCCGTCGTGGCTGACGAGGTGCGTAACCTCGCTAACAAGACACAAGAAAGCACGAACGAAATACAAACCATGATTTCATCACTTCAAACTCAAGCAAAACAATCTGTTGAGCTTATGGTTGAAAATGCGGAAACAGCTAAAGTAACTCGTGAAAAGTCAGATCAAGCGAGTCAAATGCTGAATACTATTCAGCATGAGATTGGGACAATTCAAGACATGAACAACCAGATTGCAGCGGCAGCGGAAGAACAATCGCAAGTAGCCGTTGAAATCAACGAAAATGTAGTGAATGTAAATGATTTGGCGCGAGCGACTGTCGATGACGTCCAGCAAAATGTTCAAACAGCGCAAAATGTTAATAATGTTTCGGACGAACTGCATCAAACGATAAAGATGTTTAAGATCTAATCTTAGATAAGCTAAACGTACCGACAACCTATACGTTAAAGCCTAAGTATCAAAATCTTCGGCTTAAAAAAAGATAACGTAAGTAAAACCGCCTTCTCTTCTGAGAAGGCGGTTTTTTATATGGTAATAAGTTCAGGCTGAGTCATGCCAATCACAGTCAGTAATTATAAATAGCTCAGGAATACCACCCTCACCCTCACCCTCACCCTCACCCTCACCCTCACCCTCACCCTCACCAAAAGAATACGAGACCCGTGAAGCTGCCAAACAATAAAAGCCCCGAAGTGTATACTTCGAGGCCATTAATTTACGGTAGATAGATTACGCTTCTAAGGGGTTTCGATAAGCTCTTGAACAGGAGATACCAGTTTGTTTTGAGCAAAACCACGCAGACCAACAACGTGTACGTGTTCGTGGTCTTTGAATACCTTACGTACCAGTTTGTAGGTTGTACCTTTCTCTGGACTAATGTTCTCTGGCGCAGCAATCAGAAGTTGCATACCTAAACGGTCACACAGTTCAAACAGCGTAGAGATCGACTTAGAATCCAGACGAGCGGCTTCATCAAGGAACAACAAACGACATGGAACAATGTCTTTACTACGAAGTCGACGAGACTCCTCTTCCCAGCTCTGGATAACCATCAATAGGATTGATTGACCAGTACCGATCGCCTCACCCGTAGACAATGCGCCCGATTCCGCTTGTAACCAACCGTCTGAACCACGGTTAACTTCAACACTTAACTCTAGATAGTTACGGTAATCTAGCAACTCTTCACCAAGAACTTGTGGAGAACGTTGACCCATATCGATATGCGGATTGACACGTTGGAACAACTTCGCCATTGCTTCTGAGAAGGTAAAGCGCGTTGATTCAAACAAGTCTTTGTGTTGCTCTTGTTGAGTCGCTAAGCCTGATAGCAAAATCTCGTGGCTTTCACGGATCTTAACGTTCAGACGCACGCCCTTAACCTGACCAAAGTAGATATTCGACAGACCTTGGTTGAGCATACGAATACGGTTCTGCTCGCGCTGAATCGTTTTCTTGATGATACTTGCTACCGACTCAGAGCTGATCGCTAAGCGGTTTTCACGCTGCGTCAGTTCTTCTGTTAGTCGAGCTAGCTCTACTTCCATCTCTTCGATTGCTTCAACCGGATCATCCGTATGAATGATGTCTTGGCGAATGCGCTCTCGAAGGTGTTGGTAAACCGCAATGTAAAACAGAACCTTACGCTCTGGATGTGCGTTGTCTTCAGAGAGACGCAGCGAATCACGCAGGTCGTCATTGTCGGCTACAGCCAGACGTAGCGCACCCAGTGATTTATCCGACATAGAGCGAAGTTCGCCCGCCGTTAAATAAGCCAGTTCACGTTTGTGCAGACGACGTTCAACATCATTCTCACGAGCTAAACGCAGTACTGAACACCAACCGGCTTTTGCTGCAACAACGAAGGTACGAAGTTCTGTGTACTCTTTCTGAACTTTCTTAAGACGCTTAGCTAGGGCTTTCATCTCAAGTTCTGTTGAGGTAATCGTACGCTCGTATTCACTCTTACGGCTGCGAGATGTGTGTAGACGCTCTTGAAGCTCGTCACGACGACGTACAGCACGCTCTTCAGCGCCTTCATCAGCGTTTACGCCGAACTCTTGCAGCTCTTGTTTGAACTCTTGAACCGTTTCTTGCTTCGCTTGATGTGAGCTCTTCAGTGCCGCCAATACTTGGTTGTATTGATTGATCTGTTCGCGAGCTTGCTTCAAGCCATCACGACCTTTGGTTCTTGCTTGTTCTGCTTGAACCAGTTTCGCTTTTAATTGCTCGCTCAGTTCACTGCTCTTGTTAAGCAAATCAACAGAATCCGCGTAAGCAAAATAGTGACGACGTTCGATTAAGTCAGAAAGAGCAAACACTTTACCTTTTAGAGTTTGTAACGCGCTGTCCGCCTGACGATACTCGGCTTCCAAAGCTTCGAATTGCTCTGGGTCAGCATCGAGTGCAGAAACGATTTGCTCTAATGAAGTAAGCGCTTTGCCATGAGTGTTCAAGTAAGACTTAGCTTCACTTAAACGCTCTAGTTGCGCTTCTAATTCAGCTAAGCGCTCAGCCAATGTTTCGTCTTCTAAAATACGAACCATTGGTGCTAATTTGTCTAGCGCACCCAACGCTTGTTTACTCTGTTGTAGCTGACTACGTTGCTGTTGCTCTTTAGAGTTTAATTCAGCCAAAGAACGTACAATCTGGTTACGCTTGTCACGAATAGACACTAGTGCCTGTTCAGGGTCGGCGTTAAATGCAACGTGTAAGTGCTTAGCAACAAAGCTATTGAATGCTTGGTATAGGCGATTCAGCTTTTGTGCATCAAACGCCGCTTTCGCGTGGTTTTCCACAACAACATCACGCTCTTCACGCAATTTCTCTAAACGTTGTTCACGAGCCGCACGGCCAAACAATGGGATCTCAGGGAAACGAGAATAACGCATTTGGCGATCGTTCAGCTGAACACACACCGCGCCCTCTAACTCATCAGCATTGAATGAGCTGTCATCAAATGCATCGACATCGCCTTCAAGGATGTAAAGGTCATCTGGACAATCATCAAGATCCATCAGCTTCTCTTTAATACCATCAAGATCAGAGACCACAATCGCATGACGAGCAGGACCGTACATCGCACTGAAATACGGTGCATCACCAATGGTAATGTCGTCATATATTTCAGAAAGCAGAACGCCACCAAGCGTATCTGCTAAACCTTTCAAACGAGGATCGTTAGAGCCACCCGGAGAAGCTAAGCGTTCAATCTCTTGCTCAAGTTCAGAACGGCGCGTCGCCAATTGATCTTTCGCTACCGCTTGAGACTTTTCGTCTTCAAGCACTTGCTGCATTTGAGTCATTACTGCTTGGCTATCTTCTAGCTCAGCATCTGTTTGATCTCTTAGGGCTTCAAGTGCGTCGTTCGCCGTGATCCACGCTGGAGCAAGAGACTCAAGTTTTTGAATCTCTTGGTCGTGGTTTTGTTGCACACGACGTTGCTCACTCTTCGCTTCACGCAGCTCTTCTTGAGCGTACTCAAGAGACTCGATCTGCATAGCATGACGTTCGCGTTCTTCATCAAAGATCGCTTCATCCGTGAGTAACACGTTGTGTTGCTTTTGGTATTCAGTCGCAAGCTCTTTTGCTTGACGCTGCTGCGCCACATCACGAGCCATGTCACGGTGCTGAGCACGCCACTGTTGTTCGTTTTCAACAACGTGTTTTGCGTTACGGCCTTTTTCTAACGCTTGCTTAGCACTGTTAGACGCTTCTTTACGCTCAACGTCACCAACGATGTTTTTAACAAGAGCGAGCGCTTTGTCGAACTGCGCAGACGCAGCAGAAGACATGTCTAGTTTGTGCTTAGTCGACAGTAACGTTTGAGTGCTTGATTCTTCTTGTGCTTTTAGCTCAGAAACCAAAGTTAATGCGCTTTCTGCAGTAATAGACTCATCACCAAGTAGCTGCTTAGTTTTCTCTAATGCTTGAACCGCTTGTTGGTATTGAAGCGCACGAGTCTGCTGAACATCCAACGCTTGTTGGTAATCAGCAAGCTGAGTTTTCAGGCTATCCACTTCTTCTTCAGTAATGGTTGCCTGCTCTTCAGCAAGAAGTACTCGCTCTTGAGCTTCTTCAACTACCATCATCTGTTCTTCTAGACGCTCATTCAGCTCTTCTAGATCTTCACTGTAGCGAGCAATTTTCTCTTGCTGACGAAGTGCAGTTTGAACCAATTGAAGATGATCCGAAGCCGCTTGATAATCTTGCTCTAGTGCCGATTCTTGATCGACCAACAGCTCAAGCTCTTCTTGAACGCGGTTCAACAAGTTGTTTTGATCAAGCAAGGTTTCGCGAGAACCAAACAGTTCACCACGGAATTTCATAGTTTGATCAAGCTTGTTGCGACGATCGTTGGCATGGCGCATGTAATCTGCTGCCACGTAGTTCGTAGATTCAGTGATCAAGTGCTTGAACAAATCACGGTCCGACTGAGTCGTTTTGATCGCTTCTAGCGTCATGCGGTTTTCACGCAGTGCTGATTCCATATCTTGGAATGCTTTCTTCACACCGCCATTTTGCGGCAGAAGGTAATCACGCAGAGAACGTGTAATCGCACTTGAGATACCGCCGTAAAGTGATGCTTCAATCAAACGGTAGAACTTAGAACGGTCACTGCTGTTACGCAGTTTCTTAGGAACAACACCGTACTCAAACATCTGTGAGTGGTAATCAACAATAGAAGAGAAAGCTTTAAAGTGCGCCCCTTCATATTGCGCTACCGCTGCTTTCACGTCGTTCAGTTGACACACACGAGCGTGGCTGTCTGAAACGTTCTGAATCAATACATCCGTTGGTTTCACATGGCTTGGAAGGCCTTGGATTACAAACGGTTTGATGTCGACCTTCTTATCACGACCCGCAACTTGCTGCAGTTTTACTGCAAACAATAGGCGTTGATTACGAGAGTTCACAACATCTAGCGCGGCATAACATGCACCCGGCTGAAGCTTACCGTAAAGGCCTTTATCGCGTGATGACTGTGAGCTACCCGCTTCCGTTGTGTTACGGAAATGCAAAAGGCTTTGGTCAGGAATAAGTGCAGTGATGAATGCCGCCATTGTGGTCGACTTACCTGCACCGTTACCGCCAGAAAGCGTTGTAACCAATCCATCAATATCAAAAGTACGCGCAAAGAAGCCGTTCCAGTTGATCATGGTTAATGATTGATACTTACCTCTTTCAATCATGCTTCACCTTCTACTTTTGTTTGTTCGCCATCGTTTGACTCAAGGTCAAAGCCGGCTTGATCGTTAAAAATGTCTTGTTGACCGTTTTCATCTACGTCTAGTTCTGATGCGGCTTCTGCCTGCTCTTCATTTAGCAAGCTGCCTTGGTTTGGCTCTTGTGTATGAACCACGGCTTCACCATCACGGATAAGACGTAACTGAGCTTCTTTCATGTCGTCGCCAACACGAACGTCAGCGCCAAAGCGGAATACCGCTTCGCTGATACGGAACTTGCCGGTTTCACCAATCGTAATCAGCATGCCGATACGGCGTAAACGACGCAAAGAAGTACGTACTTTTTCAAACAGCTTTTCTTTGTCTAAGTCAGAACCAGATGCGCGGTTCGTTGCTAGCTTCATGAGCTTTTTCTCATCCGCTAACGACATCAATTCATCAAACAATTCTTGATTGGTGAAGATACCTTCATGAGCAAGACGTTCTGGGCTTAGGTATAAGAAACACAACACCTTACCAACCAGCATGTCTAGCTCAGACAACACACTACGGCCAATCAGAGACGTAGAACGCGGACGCAGGTAGAAGAAACCCTCCGGCGCTTTTACCAGTTCCGTATTGTAGCGTTGGTAAAAATGCTGAAGTTCCACTTCGAAATCAGAAAGCAACGCGTGGTTGTCTAGATCTTCTGTTGAAACATGCTTACCTGAACGCAGCATGCTATCTAGCGCAGGGAACAACGGGTTCGCTATCGCTTTTACCAGTTTCTCTGGCATGTAATCATCAGTACTTGTTAATGACATTTGCTTGTACCTTTGCACCGAAATCGTTGATTGCCTGCCAATCCGGCTGAATAGCCTGATAGTCAGACGCTGAGTAACCTAAGCGAACGGCTTGGTCGACAACAATTCTGGCTAAATCAAAATGGTGTGTGCGAGGGTGCGCTGCGAGGTAATCACGCAGCACAAGGCCAAGATCAATTGGCGCACCTTGCTGTTTGTGAGCTTTCAACATATCTGCGATTCGTTCTGAAAGTAGATCGTTCACTTGCTCAAATTCTTCGTATTCTACGTCGATTGGGGCTTGCCCCATCACTTCGTCATCACGGAGCACAAGTGCTTCATCGCGAAGATCCGTGAGTTTTTCTGCGTCTGCGTAGGTCAATAACCAAGGCGCATCAAAGTAGTCAGTGACTGACTGACGCAAGCGTTGGCTAAAGGCTCGGTTTTTATCCATATCGATCGCGGTACGGATAAATTTATGCACGTGGCGATCGTAGCCGATCCACAAATCAATCGCTTGTTGGCCCCAACTGGTGATTCGGTCTAGCTTCATTTGCAAACCAAATAGGGTTTCACCTACAAACTCGAGCTCATCGTCACCATAAACAATTTCTTGAATATCAAGAATCTGGGTTTGCAGTTCATCACCCGCCGCTTGCAAGGTGTCTTGCAACTCTTTTAGCGTGGCTGAGGTTTCCGATAGCAAAGACTCACAGTTGTTGATTGCTTCTCGCCAATCTTTATTTAAAAGATCCGCAATTTGCTGCTTGACGGTTTGTTGCTGTTCATCCATAACCCGCTGGTTGAGATCGATCTGATCAAAAATTTCGCCAACAGAATACTTGAGCACGCCGTACACATTCCTTCTCCAATGTCCCGGAGTTCCACCTTTCTGGGCAGCTTCAATGGCTTTTGCCATCTCATCGGCAACCATAGAAAGCTGGATAGACAGTTTTAATTTAGAAAACTGGCGGTGACGTAAGTAATAATCTGAGATACCAATCGCCAATGGCGATAAGCGATAAATGCTTGCACCATCTGTGATTTCGCTGGTAAAGCGGCTGATCAGCTTCTGTTTAACCAACTCATTGATAGCGTTGTTGGCACGAAACGCGGACGCTTCGCCAGTATCTTCAAACAGTCGAGTGACAATAGTGAATGCATCGTGCAGTTCACCCTCGCCCAACTCTTCATCGAACCTTTCATTGCTTAGTACGGCGATAGCAATCAAAAATGCTAAGCGCTCTGGTGGCAAGTTTAATGAAAAATCATGCTGCTTGACCCAGCCCACCAACTCATCAATTGGCTGCTCTTCGGCAGTTTGAGTCATTTCACTCATTGTGGTTCCTGTTACTGTTGTTCGTCATATCGAACGTATTAGATATGACGCCTATTTCTTTATGACGCGGCTTCTTACGATGGCATAGCGCATGTTGTGGCTTCTTTTACCACATTCACCGCTGTTATTGCGCAGGTTTTTGAGCCCAAACGTGAATATAACGGCCTAGCGACAGATATGGCTCTTGGCGACATAGCTGTTTCTCTAGTTCCAACACATCTTCAAATTGGTAATCGCCCATGTACTCCATATTACCTATGTAGTCACTGAAAGAGCGAATGCCTGATTTACCACAGATATCTAGACCAGCGTCTTCTATCCATTGATAAACCTCTTCAGGCTTCAAGCCTTTTTGTGGTTGCAGCTTAAACCTTTTTCGATGTGGCATCCCATTCAATACATGAGGAATGTTGCCACAAATCACATTTTTCAGGACTAAACCATGGTGGTTGTAAAACATTATCGAGGCAATACCACCGGGTTTTACTTGTTCCAACAATAAATCAAGTGCCTGTTTAAGGTCTGCTAACCATTCCATTACGGCATGAAACATCACAAAATCGACTTTCTCTTCGAGATGCTCTGCCACTTTTTGTACCGGAGAATGAATAAATCGATATTGCTCGAGCAAACCCGCTTCGCTGATACTTTCTTCTGCGAGCTTCAACATTTCAGAAGAGAGGTCGCACAAAGAAACGTTGTGGCCTAGTGTCGCAATTTTTTGTGACATCTGTGCAAGCCCACCACCGGCATCAAGCACATGCAACGGCGAAGCTGATTGCTCAAACTTGCTCAAAGCTTGTTCTAAATCTTCCCATACGATGCACTGACGGATCTCTCCTTTGTCAGAGCCGTATATATTTTTTGCAAATTTGTGGGCAATATCGTCGAAATTACGGTCTTCAGTCACGGCTACTTGAGTTATTATGTCCTATCGTGCCTGCTATTCTGTCACAGGAATTTCAGGAATAAAGAGGCGATGTCTCTTTTTACTACTAAGTGATGTTTTTTCGGACTATTCGGATATGTTTGAGCTGAAAAAAGTAGTGTCTTCGTTACTGATGCCACTGCCAGCAATGTTAATTCTCGCTTTTCTGGGTTTAGCCCTAGTGATGTTTACTGCAAAAAGGAAGACAGGTTGCCTAATTACCCTTTCAGCCCTCTGTGGTATTTTCCTAATCGCTTTCCAGCCTGTTTCTAGTCAACTTTTAATGCCAATGGAAAGGCAACACACCGCTTTTTTACCTATCGATGATACCGTCGATTACATTATGGTTCTTGGAAGTGGTCACGTTGTTGATGACCAAATCCCACCAACCTCAGAGCTTAGCCGCACCGGTCTGATGCGCTTAAGTGAAGGGATTCGTATCTTACGTCTTTACCCTGGAGCTAAACTCATTTTGTCTGGTTATGGTGCAGGCACTGAGGTGAGCAACGCAAAAATGATGGCTAAAGTAGCGCTAGCACTCGGCGTCGCGAAACCCGATATCATTCTGCTTGAAACTGCGAAAGATACGTGGGAAGAAGCTCGCCAAGCCGCTGCATTCGTTAAGAATAAGAAAATGGTGCTCGTGACATCAGCTAGCCATATGACTCGCGCCCTTAATGAATTCAATGCCGCGGGCATGAAACCATTACCAGCACCAACCAACTACCTTGCACAAGAAGGGATTGTTGAACCATGGAATAAGTATATGCCTAAGGCTATCTATCTCGAGCAGACTGAGCGCTATTGGCATGAGACGATGGGATTAGTTTGGCAAAGCTTGCGAGATTGGCTAGACACAAGTAATGACCCTGTCGAGAGCACTACTCCGACGGTAAACAATTAAAAAGTTCAGTAACAAAAAAAACCGAGGCATCATCGATGTCTCGGTTTTTTTACGTTCAAGTATCGTTACTGAAACCAGCTTTCCACGGAAAATTAGTCACCAGCAAACATGTAACCTTCACCGTGAACCGTCACAAAAATTTGTGGGTTCTTAGGGTCAAACTCCATTTTTGCACGCATACGACGGATTAACACGTCGATAGTGCGGTCATTCGGCGCGTCTACTCGATGGCTGATCATATTCAAAATACGTTCACGGCTTAATACTTGGTTAGGGTAAGAAGAGAGTGCAACCAATAGTTCATATTCAGCTTTGGTCAATTTCACCGGCTCGCTGTTCTTGCTTAGCGCACGGCGAGGTATATCAAACGTCCATTCACCAAAACGAACCACAGATTCGTCTTCTGTTTGTTCTACCGCAACCGCTGCCGTTTTACGAGCAGCCGAAATACGCCACAAGAGGTTTTTAACTCGAACCAACAACTCGCGAAGTTCGAAGGGTTTAGTAACGTAATCGTCTGCGCCCATTTCAAGGCCAACGATCTTGTCAATGCTATCCGTGCGTCCAGTAACTAAAATTATTCCAATGTCTGATTGACTGCGTAATTCGCGAGTTAGCATCAATCCATCTTCGCCTGGCAAGTTGATGTCTAACATAATGAGGTCAACGTTATTTTCTTCTAACATTTTTCTCATTTGAGCCCCGCTTTCAGCTTCGCTCACTGTGTAACCTTCATTCTGGAAATATCCAACCAGTTTACTTCGGGTTACCACATCATCTTCTACGACTAATACGTGATAGCTCATCTACACCACTTTTCTTATTTAATAGTTTCAGTGACCATTCTATTCATAACTCGTAACAATTCTAGTACTACAGAAGATAAAAGCCAGAAACATGATTTTTTTTTGATACAAGACAATCTTAAACCTTGCTATTTGTCGCCCATCGCAATTCAATATAGGCATTACTACTAACGAGTAACTTTGCGTTTCGCAAATAACCTTGTTATTCAGCCTTGGTGTGCCTATACATAAATCACTCGACGATGCTAGGTATACACACACCACAAGACTAAATCAGGATCTAAGAAATGAAAGATACGAAAGCATTCAACGAACAACGAGCAGAAATATACTGGTGGCTATCAAGCTTGTTCGCTAAAGAGCTCACTCAAGAAGAACTCGATCACTACCACTCTGTTGAAATTCGTTCTTTCCTAACTGGTTTAGGTGAAAATGAAACACTAAAGCCGGCGATTGATAGCTTAGTGGATGCGCTAAACCGTCTACAAACACGTGAAGATGCTCAATTAGAATTGTCTGCTGACTTCTGTGACTTATTCTTAAAGACTGATAAACATGGCGCACTTCCTTACGCTTCTATGTATATCGGCCAAACTGGCCTATTGAACGATAAGCCAGCAAAAGATATGGAAGAGATCATGGCTAAACACAACTTAGTGGTTAACCAAGACCTAAAAGAGCCAGCTGACCACATTGCTATCGAACTCGATTTCCTAGGTAATCTAATCATTCGTTCGAACGAAACTGAACTAGAAGAAGAACTAGAGAAATCCTTTGCTGTTCAACAGCAATTTATCGAACAGCAACTGCTTACTTGGGTACCAAAGTTCAACGTTAAATGTCATGACATTGACACATTCGGTTTCTACGCATCAGTCTCATCCCTGCTATTGGCATTCTGTAAATTAGACACTCAATACCTAGCTGGCGAATAAGCTTTTTTTGACGACTCGATAAATAAATTCAATAGAATTGTGACCATTCACCCGGATTTCTGGGTGAATTTTATTGCGAGTAATTTCTAGTCAGTCTAAAATTGTGACCGCAAACGATAAAATATGAAACATTCACGAAATGCTACACTTATTGAAGTTCAGAGCATTTCGGTGTTAAGACAAGCCGCTCAATAGCGGTTTTTTGTTTTTTAGCACTTTAGTACCCAAAGAGCCCTACAAATTTAAGCTCTTAGTTAGGTAGCTTAACGGCTACTTCATTCCGTACTTTGGGAAAGTAGCTTCTAATAGGATAAAAACATGGCCACTATAAAAGATGTCGCACGCTTAGCCGGCGTATCAACAACAACCGTTTCTCACGTAATCAACAAAACTCGCTTTGTTGCTGAAGCGACTCAAGAAAAAGTAAACAAAGCCGTAGACGAACTGAACTATGCGCCAAGTGCCGTTGCTCGTAGTTTGAAGTGCAATACAACCCGCACCATCGGTATGCTAGTGACTCAATCAACTAACCTATTTTTCTCTGAAGTTATCGATGGTGTTGAGAGCTACTGCTACCGTCAAGGTTACACTTTGATCTTGTGCAATACGGGCGGTATCTACGAAAAGCAACGTGACTACATTCGAATGCTTGCAGAGAAACGTGTAGATGGCATCTTAGTTATGTGTTCTGACCTGACTGAAGAACTAAGAGAGATGTTAGACCGTCACGCAGACATCCCTAAAGTTATCATGGACTGGGGCCCTGAAAGCTCTCAGGCTGATAAGATCATCGATAACTCTGAAGAAGGTGGCTACCTAGCAACCAAATACCTCATTGAGCGCGGTCACTCCAAGATTGCATGTTTAAGTGGCCACTTAGACAAAGCAGCGTGTGTTGAACGCATCTCAGGTTACAAGCGCGCACTCAATGAAGCGAAGATTACTGCCGATGAAAATATGATCATCGAAGGCAACTTTGAATGTGACACAGCTGTGATTGCTGCTGACCAAATCATTGAGATGAAAGATCGCCCTACCGCAGTATTCTGTTTTAACGACACGATGGCATTAGGACTGATGAGTCGATTACAAGAAAAAGGCATTCGTATTCCTGAAGATATCTCAGTGATCGGTTACGACAACATAGAATTGGCTGAATACTTCTCTCCACCGTTAACGACGGTTCACCAACCTAAGCGCCGTGTTGGTAAAAATGCATTCGAAATACTACTAGAGCGTATAAAAGACAAAGACCACGAGAAACGCGTCTTCGAAATGCACCCTGAAATTGTTGAGCGAAGTACAGTTAAAACGTTAAATTAATTGATGTAATGAGTTTAGTTTAATCAAGCGCACCTTTAGGTGCGTTTTTTTCCTCAACAAACAAAGTGCACTTGCATGCATAATTCAAAGGTCATTAATTGAAGCAACATCACATTTTGAAATAAGAAGTGTGAGCCTAATTCAACAAAAACTTTATTCTAATAACCCAGTCACGCACAGGGCAAACCACTTGAAAAAGTGGGACGCAAAGCTTCCGGCCTAAACCACTCGTTGGTATGGTAGCGGGGTTACCGATGGCAAAATGCAGTAACTACTAATACTTTAGTAATTTACAGCCTATTGACAATTTAATTGCAACATTTTGCTAATCTCTCGGACCTGCTTATTTGGTGGCGTAGTTCAAATACACCGAGATAAATAACATGGATAAACCGATACTAAAGGACTCAATGAAATTATTTGAGCCCCTAGGAAAAATTAAGTCACGCTCAATGTTTGGTGGATTCGGGCTTTTTGCTGATGACACTATGTTTGCCCTGGTTGTGAATGACCAGTTGCATATACGAGCTGACAAATGCACAACGCAACAATTCGAACAACAAGGATTTCAACCGTACGTCTACAAAAAACGTGGTTTTCCTGTCGTTACTAAATATTTCGCTTTACCTGAAGGCTTATGGCAAGACCAAGAGAAAATCTTGCAGCTTGCGACTACGTCTCTAGGTTTTGCTAAAGAAGAGAAAGCTGAACAATCTTCTGCTAAACCAACTCGACTCAAAGATCTGCCTAACCTTCGACTCGCCACCGAGCGGATGTTGAAAAAGGCAGGGATCGATTCTGTAGAACGTTTATATGAATCTGGCTCTGTAAACGCATTTAACGCCATCAAAGAATCGCACGCGTCTTCTGTCAGTATTGAACTGTTATGGGCCCTAGAAGGCGCGATCAATGGTACACATTGGTCTGTTATACCGCAGCAACGTCGTGAAGAGCTTATCAATCACGTCAATTAACATTGTCAGTGCAAACTATCTAGATAACTAAGCCGCATTTTTGCGGCTTTTTTTATATCTGGTGAAAGTTATTCTATGCTTTGCCTGTCTATCTATACTAATGGTTTACATTGAAAAACTAATGGTATGCATTGAAAATTTAGAGGAAGTATCAATGAGTAAAAAAATGATATTGGGTATTGTGTTGGTCATAACCATCGTCTTGTTAGGCGTCAATTTCGGCCAGTACTTAACGCTTGAAAATGCAAAAGCCCAGCAAGCTGTGTTGAATGACTACATCGAGAGCAATTTCATTGCCGCTGCCGCTATCTACTTTGTCGCGTATGTCATGATTACGGCTTTCTCAATTCCTGGCGCCGCCGTTGTTACACTGTTAGGCGCTGCGCTGTTTGGGTTTTGGAACAGTTTACTACTGGTGTCTTTCGCGAGCGCTATTGGTGCAACCCTCGCCTTCTTAAGTAGCCGTTACTTGTTACGTGACTGGATCCAAACCAAGTTTGGCGACAAGTTAGCTACCATAAATAAGGGCGTTGAAAAAGACGGTGCATTTTACTTATTCTCGCTACGTCTAATTCCTGTTTTCCCGTTTTTCCTTATCAATCTATTGATGGGTCTAACACCGATGTCGGTGAGTCGTTACTATATTACTAGCCAAATCGGTATGTTGCCGGGTACCGCCGTTTTCTTGAATGCCGGAACTCAACTCGCAGAAATTGATTCACTTTCGGGCATCGTGTCTCCCTCAGTACTGTTGTCATTTGCCTTACTGGGTGTATTCCCAATTATTGCTAAATGGTTAATGAACAAATTTCGCTCAGCACCTGTCGCTGAGTAACGTATATAGCTAAATAACTAAGTAACTAAGTAACTAAGTAGCTAAATAGCTAAATAGCTAAATAACGCATGCAGCCAAATAAGGTTCTATTTCAATGAAAATCTTCAGTGCATCGAATCCGACAGAAGCTCATATCATCTGTGGATTGTTAGAAAGTGAGAATATTGCGTGTGAAGTCCGTGGTGAGGGTTTGTTTGGTTTAAAAGGTGAAATCCCATTTACCGAAGATACAGACCCTTACGTATGGTTATATGAGCCAGAACTCGCTAGTAAAGCCCGCACGATCGTCAATGACTACCAAAAACAGCAAGATTCGATCATCTATGAAGAGTGGCGTTGTGGTGAGTGTCATGAAATCAATGAAGCACAATTCGGGTCTTGTTGGCAGTGCGGCGCTGCTTCGCCTGAATAGCAAAGTTTCAGTTATTACAGACACGATTCGGTCAAATACCTCCTCCAAATAAAAACGGGAAGCTAAATTAGCTTCCCGTTTTTATTTTAATTCTATTGGATCATCGAGCCTGATAACCAACCCAGAGAATCACTGAATTTGCTTTTGGATAAAAGCGATAGATTGTTGATTGAATTCTTCAGGATTTTCTACATTACATACATGCCCACAGTTGGCAATTTCTACCAACTCGCTCGACTCGTGCGCTTCGACCATTTCTTTAACGGGTTTGATGAACATGTAATCGCGCTCGCCCATCAAATACAAAGTCGGAATCGGCAACTCCCTGTCTTTAAAGTATTTCATCAATGGGTTCACATCAGCCGTGAGGATAAACCAGCGCTTGAACTCTTTTTGGCACAGCTTTTTCGCTTCGCGGATAAACAGGTGACGTGATTCTTTCTGACTTTTTTGCGGCATCACAACATAAGCAAAAAGGCTGTATAGCCACATATAAGGAATGATGTGCTTACTCAGGTTTCCTAATTTGATTAAGACTTGAGATCGAGTGTTGAGTTTAGTGACAGCACCACCAAGCACCATCGAACGTACTCTGCTTGCCGCCAGTTCGGCCACGTTACGAACGATAATTGTACCCAAAGACATACCAACAAAGTGTGCGGATCGGATTTTTAGATGATCTAACACTTTAAGAATATCGAGCGTTACTGATTTGAACGTATAACGGTTCGAAATCAGATCTTTAAGTATGTTGTCTGATTTACCGTGCCCTCTCAAGTCAATGAGAAGCAAGTTGAAATGCTGTTTATACGCTTTGATCTGCTTAAACCAAATGGAGGAACTGCCCCCTGCGCCATGCACAAACACAACCCACTCATCACTCGTAGGGTGAGTAAATGTTTTATGAAATAATAAACTCTCAGACATACCTATCGCTTAATTTATTTATTTATTTATGGAGCTAAGCCTCATCACAAGGCGATGACTAAGGGTATCACGCAATTAAGAATTTTAAGTGATAATAGTGTCAAACCCAACACTAGTCATGTGAATACCTGACCACCTTTTCTACCTGACTAAAATGAGTTTGCAAGCTTTGTCTTTGAAAACGTGATGTGATCTGACCAGAAAAAAAAAGGCACTCTTTCAGCAGAGCGCCTTCTTTTATTATGAACAGTTGTTATTCAACAACTGTATTTTAAAGCTAAGTCAACAAGTTAAAATGCAGAATGGTACATCGCAAGATATTCTTCTGCCGCATCTTCCCAACTAAAATCTTGTTGCATCGCGTAAAGTTGAACGCGCTTAATTTCAGATGGATTTTGAGCATAAAGTAGTAATGAGCGATGTAATACCGCTAGTAATGCTTGCGGTGTTGGTTCTTCAAAAGCAAAGCCTGTTGCTATCTCGGGATCCTGATCGTAATCATTCACACTGTCCTTTAAACCACCAACAGAGCGCACAATAGGCAAAGTGCCGTAAGCCATGCTGTAGATTTGGTTCAAGCCACAAGGCTCAAATTCAGAAGGCATCAAGAAAAAATCAGAGCCCGCTTCAACCAAATGCGCTAGTTCATTATTGTAGGCTTCTACGAATGAGAACTTGTCTGAATGAAGTGCTGATAACTCTTTCAATTGACTCGCCAAAACCGGATCACCAGTACCGACAATCACGATCTGCAATTCGTTTTTCAAGAACTGCTCGATGACAGGCAGTAAGTAATGAACGCCTTTTTGGTTGGTCAAACGACAAACCATGCCATAAACCGCACAATCGGTAACGGGTAAACCAACATCTTGTTGCAGTTTTTGCTTACAAGCAGATTTTCCACGAGTCATGCTGTGTTTCGTTGCTTTGAATTTACGAGGAAGGGAAGCGTCTGTTTCCGGGTTCCAAGCTCCATAATCACAACCGTTGAGAATACCAAATAAGTCGGCCGAACGATGTTGGAACTCTGCTGCCATGCCATGGCTACCTAACTCCGTTTTCAGCTCTTCCGCATACGTTGGGCTTACTGCATTGACCTTATCGGCACACATCACCCCTGCTTTTAGCATGGTGACATGCGTGTCACTTACAGATGCTTCAGGCACATTGTAACTGTGCATCTCTGGCAGACATTGCAGTTCATCGTATGCGAACACCCCTTTGAAAACTGCATTGTGAATCGAGATAACACTGCGCGTATTTTCAAAGAATTCGTGTTGTTGATAACGTGATTTAAGCAAGAAAGGCACAAAGCCTGTGTGCCAGTCATTTGCATGAATGATATCAGGTTGGAACGCGAGCTTAGGAAGCATATCCAAACAAGCCGTACTGAAGAACGAAAAGCGCTCTCCGTTATCAGCATACGCTTGATTGTTCTCTGCGTACATTTCAGGACGGTCAAAATACTTGTCACATTCAATAGCGAAGATTTGAACACCTTCGACACTCAACTTTTTGACTTGATAAGCAGTATGAGGCCAATAATCGAGCTCGGTCGACAAAATCACTTCAGCTGAATCAATGTTTGGAATGTTTCTATAAGCAGGGATGGTCACTCGAACATCTTGTTCGAGTGTTTGTAACGCTTTTGGCAGTGCCTTGGCTACATCAGCCAAGCCACCACTTTTAATCAAGCCTTCAACTTCAGACGCTACAAAAAGTACCGAGAGAGTCTTAGTAACCAACTCGAGCTCCTTTGGAAATAACTACTACACCATCGTCAGAGACATGGTAATGCTTTTTATCTTCTTTCAGATTTACGCCAATCTGTGTTCCAGGTGCGATATCTGCATCTTTATCGACGATGACACGACGAAGTACGCAACCTTCACCCACTTTCACATCACCGAGTAAGATACTCTCACTAATATCACACGCTGATGCGATATTACTGCGGAAACCCAATACACACTTCTCAATGCGAGAGCCACGTACATAGCTGCCGTTACACACTAAGCTATCGATGATCTGAACACGGCCGTTTGCCGAATCAGTAAACGTAGCCGGCGGTAGTGGCGGATAGTATGTATGTAGTGGCCACTTGCGGTTGTATAGCGAGAATGGCGCATCTTTCTCAAGAAGATCCATATGAGCTTGCCAGTACGCGTCAATCGTACCTACATCGCGCCAATAAACTTCTTCTTTCTCACCAGTAATACGGTTAGTACTGAAGTCATAAACAAACACATCACCACGCGGAACCATGTTTGGAATGATGTCTTTTCCGAAATCATGTGTCGAGTCTTCTTTATCTGCATCTTCAACAAGTTCTGCGAACAACTCGTTAGCTTCAAATACGTAGTTACCCATAGACACAAGCGCAGACTCCGGGTCACCTGGAATTGGTTTCGGGTTAGCCGGTTTCTCTTCAAAACCAATCATACGTCCTTCAGCATCCACTTCGATAACGCCGAATTCAGATGCTTCAGCAAGCGGCATACGCAATGCAGAAACGGTTAAAGCCGCTTTCTTCTCTTTATGGAAATCAAGCATCTGCTTAATGTCCATTTTGTAAATATGATCTGATCCAAAAATACAAACTTGATCAGGTTCTTCCAACTGCATGAAGCGAAGGTTTTGATAAATAGCATCTGCAGTACCTTCATACCAACGCTTACCTGTACGCATTTGCGCAGGGATTGGGTCGATAAAACGGTCTGTTATACCACTGATATTCCAACCTTTTTTCATGTGATGGAACAGTGATTGTGACTTAAACTGTGTTAATACGTAGATCTTCATTAGATCAGCATTAACGAAGTTATTCAGAGCAAAATCAATTAAGCGGTAACTACCACCGAAAGGAACCGAGGGTTTGCTGCGAGATTCAGTTAAAGGTCTTAAGCGAGAGCCTTCACCACCAGCAAGAATCATTCCTAATACACCAGCCATTTTATTCTCCATATATTTATAGCTTGTCGATGTTAGTGCTCTAAGAGGTATCTTCCTCTGGGGGATGAGCACCAACACTTATTTCGGTACTTAACGAATATCCATTCACATGCAGTGAAAATATCCTAAGCCAAACGTTGTTAAGTGTGCACTATTGTTTGCACTTGGTTTTATATACGTTATCGACTTTCCGGTCGATTTCAATTTTTAATACGCCATTCTGTGTTATGTAAGCCGATTGCTTTCCTAAGACTTAAAGCAGCTCACATTACACTGTTTTTATGAAACATTAAGTTAACACTCGGAATACATCAGGTATACAACTAAAACCTGATCTGTGACTTACAATATTTTAATTAAGTTACAATCACGTTAAGGTTGCATAATTAAAGATTATTATCCATTTCATTTATTTCATGACCTGAATTTAACAAATAGACACAGGTAAGGCCGACGATCGAGAGACAGCATAATTAGTCATATTCAGATCAAAAAAAAGCAGCCTAATGGCTGCTTTTTTCATCAATAAAATGTCAACCCATATCAGATCGGGTCACACATTCAGTTACTTCTCTTTAGGCTTTTTACGTTTATCCGTAACTTCCCACTTACCGTCGATGTACAAAGCGGTCCAACCTGAAGGTTTACCGTCCACTTCGGTACGAACGTAGTTTTCTTTTGTCTTACGACTAAAACGAACTACTGTCGGCTTGCCATCAGGATCAGCAACCGGTGCTGATGCCAGATACTGGAATTTAGGTGAAATACGGTCTTTAAAACGAACCAGCTCTTCCACTAATGGTGCACGTGTTTCACGTGATTTAGGGAAATTACTCGCGGCCATAAACAAACCAGAAGCCCCATCACGAAGTACGAAGTATGCATCTGAATTTTCACATGGGAGTTCAGGGAAATGCACTGGGTCTTCTTTAGGTGGCGCTACTTCGCCATTCTTCAGAATCTTACGAGTGTTCTTACAATCTTCACTCGTACAGTCCATGTATTTACCGAAACGACCATTCTTCAAAACCATGTCAGAACTACATTTGTCACACTCAACAAGCGGACCATCATAGCCTTTCACTTTGAATTCGCCGTGTTCAACCACATAACCTTCACAGTTAGGGTTGTTACCACACACATGCATCTTACGCTTATCATCGATCAGATAAGCATCCATTGCCGTTTCACAAATCGGACAACGCTTTTTCGCTCGAAGTGCTGCGGTTTCAACGTCTTCTTCAAGAACGTTGATAATACCGTCTTCATCACCAAGGTTAATGGTTGTCTTACAGCGCTCTTTTGGTGGAAGTGCATAACCAGAACAACCTAGGAATACGCCAGTCGAAGCTGTACGAATACCCATTTTACGGCTACAAGTTGGACACTCAATATCGGTTTCAACGATATGATTTGGCTTCATGCCACCAGCGTCTTCATCTAAATCGGCTTTTTCCAAATCGCCTGTAAAGTCTTCGAAGAAGTTATCTAGCACGCCTTTCCAGCTTGCTTCGCCTTCTGCAATTTGGTCTAACTTCTGCTCCATACGAGCCGTAAAGTCATAGTTCATTAGGTCATTGAAGCTGCCATCTAGACGGTCAGTAACAATTTCACCCATCTTCTCAGCATAAAAACGACGCTGTTCAACTTTTACATAACCACGGTCTTGAATCGTAGAGATGATTGATGCGTACGTTGAAGGACGACCAATACCACGCTTCTCAAGCTCTTTAACTAGCGCCGCTTCAGTAAAACGGGCTGGCGGCTTAGTGAAGTGCTGTTTAGGGTCTAATGCGATTAGGTCTAGCTTTTCACCAACCTGTACAGCAGGAAGAATAGTATCTTCATTTTTACCCATTGGACGTTGAACGCGAGTCCAACCATCAAATTTAAGAATACGACCTTTCGCTTTTAACGTGTACTCATCCGCTTTAACGCTTACCGTCGTTGAATCGTACTGCGCAGGTGTCATTTGACATGCAACAAATTGATTCCAAATCAGCGAGTAAAGCTTATGTGCGTCTGCGTCTACGCCGTTTAGGTCTTCAGACTTAACATCTACACTTGAAGGACGAATCGCTTCGTGAGCCTCTTGTGCGCCCTCTTTGCTGCCGTATACAAGCGCTTTCGGTGGAAGATATTGTGCACCAAACTCAGAACCAATGTATTCACGTGCGGCTTCTACAGCTTCTGAACTCAAGTTGGTCGAGTCAGTACGCATATAAGTGATGTAACCCGCTTCATACAAACGTTGAGCCAACATCATGGTTTTCTTTACGCCGTAACCAAGACGTGTGCTCGCCGCTTGTTGCAGAGTCGACGTGATGTAAGGTGCAGACGGCTTACTCTTAGTTGGGCGGTCTTCACGTTTACATACTTCGTATTGCGCTTTTTCTAAAACGCTTACTGCAGCTTGTGTTTGCGCTTCATTATCAGGTTTAAACGCAACACCGTCTTTTTGAGCGACTTGCAGTCTGAAATCTGTTTTCTCTGCCGTTTTGGTATCAGCATGCACATCCCAGAACTCTTCAGGGATAAAAGCGTTGATCTCGCGCTCACGTTCAACCAGTAGTTTTACAGCTACAGATTGAACACGGCCAGCGGATAGGCCTCGTGCTACTTTTTTCCAAAGCAGTGGTGACACCATAAAGCCAACAACACGGTCCATAAAACGTCGTGCTTGTTGTGCGTTTACGCCGTCGATATTTAGCTCGCCTGGAGTTTCGAAAGCTTGCTGAATAGCATTTTTAGTGATTTCGTTAAAAACCACTCGTTTGTATCGCGTTTCATCACCACCGATGATCTCACGAAGGTGCCATGCGATAGCCTCTCCTTCGCGGTCCAAATCGGTTGCGAGATAAACATGGTCTGCGTTCTCAGCCAGTTTTTGCAATTCAGCAACGACTTTTTCTTTGCCCGGTAAGATTTGGTAATTCGCTTCCCACTCTTGATAAGGGTTGATACCCATCTTTTTAATAAGCGCTTTGCGATCTTTTTCTTTCTTGATACGAGCTTTATCTTCTGGGCTCATACCCTTGGTTGAAACTGCAGCAGCCTTTTGACCTGTACTTTGACCCGCCGTTGGTAAATCACGAACGTGACCTACACTCGACTTAACGACAAAGTCTTTGCCAAGATATTTATTGATAGTTTTAGCCTTGGCTGGCGACTCCACTATAACGAGCGATTTACCCATATTGACTCTAACGTCCTTAATCACGATGCTTCAACACCAACAATTTTACTTGTGGGCTTTTACGCATGATATTCTAAATTCATTGCTTCTTTTTTTACTATTGTGCGAGATTACTAGAAGATCAACCGCTTTTTTCAAAATTGGATCTGATCGCTCGACAATTCGACGACTCATAGAGAAAAGAGTCACAATACAAAGAAGCTATAAAGTACTCACTAAGAATACTTGCAAGAGCCTATTCATCAGGCATTACGTCTAAACGCGCTCATACTAAGCTTGTCGGCGAATCTAACGCGAGCCCCATTCAATTATTTTTGTCATAAATCACAAAATAAATTGTGGATGTTTGAAAAGACTCTCTTAATCGGTTGTGAAATCATTGAATTTCTAGTTCGACACCATAAACTCAACGTTATATTCAGTTATCAGAGATAAACTCATGACAAAGAAAGTAATAGCAGAATTTGATTTACTGCTTATCGCAAACCAAATTATCCAATCACATGATGACTACATTGAAGGCATGCGCGCAAACAGCGTAGTAGAAAAAGACGATGTACTCATTTTCAAAGGTGAATACTTCTTAGACAACAACGGAATGCCGACAGAAAATACAACCGCGGTATTTAACATGTTTAAGTACTTGGCGCATCACCTTTCGAAAGAATTTACAATTCAGCAATAATTAAAAAGCTTGCCATCTAGGCAAGCTTTTTTGTTCCTGGACCTTTATATACTTATCATTTTTATAGACTTAGTATTTTTATAGACTCAGCATTTTCAGCTTATCGAAGTAGTCAGGGAATGTCTTGGATGTACAACCTGGATCATTGATCGTCACCGGGGTGTCACTCAAAGCAACCAATGAGAAACACATCGCCATGCGGTGATCATCGTAAGTATCAATCGCCGCGTGCGTCAGTTCAGCCACAGGGTTAACAATGATGTAGTCTTCACCCTCTTCCACCTCAGCGCCTACTTTACGTAGTTCTGTTGCCATTGCCGCTAAGCGATCCGTCTCTTTCACACGCCAGTTGTAAACATTGCGGATTACGGTTGTTCCTTTAGCAAACAGAGCCGTTGTCGCAATTGTCATCGCCGCATCTGGAATATGGTTATAGTCCATATCAATGCCTTTTAGCTCACCACAACGAGAGATAACGTAGTCATCACCCCACTCGATTTCAGCACCCATTTTCTCAAGTGCATCAGCGAATTGGATATCACCTTGGATACTGTTTTTGCCAATACCTGTCACTTTAATCTCGCCACCTTTGATAGCAGCGGCTGCAAGGAAATATGACGCAGATGATGCATCACCTTCAACCAAGAAATCACCGGGTGCTGTGTAAAATTGCCCAGTTGGAATCACAAATTCTTGGTAGTCATTGTTGATAACATCCACACCAAATTGCTTCATGATATGCAGCGTAATATCGATGTAAGGCTTAGAAACCAATTCACCCTCGATTTTGATGGTCACTTCGCCTTCAGCTAAAGGTGCAGCCATCAAAAATGCCGTCAAGAATTGACTAGAGATAGAACCGTCGATAGAAACCGTACCACTCTTCAGACCGGTACCTGTGATCTTCAATGGTGGATAGTTTTCGTTTTCTAAGTATTCAACGTCGGCACCGGCTTCTCTCAGTGCAGTCACTAAGTGACCAATTGGACGCTCTTTCATACGTGGTTCACCAGTAAGAACGTATTCACCGCGACCTAAACAAAGTGCAGCAGCCAATGGACGCATTGCTGTACCCGCGTTACCTAAGAAAAGCTCTAGGGCTTTGTCACTTGAAAATGCACCACCAACACCTGTCACTTCACAAACTGTTTTGTCTGCAGACAACTGATAATCAACACCTAACTGTGTCAATGCATTCAACATATGACGAATGTCATCACTGTCTAGTAAGTTTGTTAGGCGAGTTGTTCCCGTTGAAAGTGCAGCCAAAAGAAGCGCACGATTAGAAACACTTTTTGAGCCAGGTAGGTTAACTTCCCCGCTCACTTTCTGAATTGGTTGTAACGTAAGGCTTTCCATTAGTTCTTATAGTCCTTGTACCACCCGAAGTCACTGGCGCGTATTTATTTTCGGGTGATGAATAATTCTTCGTACTTGCAGACTAACGAACTTTTCCAACGAACTCCAGAGCTAATCCCCTCGATAAAGGCGATTAATTAGCCAACCAAACACATTTACATACTAGTACGCTAGATCAACTCGAACGCCATCTGAAAAATAGAGAATCCGCACATCATCACCTCTATTGAACAACATCGAATTGTCAACGTCTTGAATGATGTTAACCAGATTGTCATCCTTGGTTTTAACCAATAATTCAACAAGTTTATATTCCACCCGATATTGCGTATTGCCGCGATTACGAGCGATCCCCGCCCCCGCTACAGCACCAACCGCCGTTGCGACTTCTTTACCTGTGCCGCCACCAAACTGATTACCAACCAAACCACCAATTGCCGCACCCAACAAGGTTTCCCAACCATTCGCTTTCGACTCTACGATCTCCTGTTGGGTAATGTACCTGACCGTATCAACCTCACCGTAAACGACCTCATTCACTGGTCTGGCTTGGTTTCTGTTGTAAGCTGCATTTGCCAACATGGGCAAAACAAGTAAAATCCAAAGCAACTTCTTCATGGTAAAACTCCTAAAGACCTCTTGGTCAGTGATTAATCTGTAATGCGGTACTTATGACTATATACCTAACCGAACTTGATACTACCAGTATAGAGTTTCCTTCGCCCTTCGACGCGCTTGATGAACCCAACGGTCTACTCGCGTTCGGTGGTGATTTGTCACCCATACGAATTCTGAACGCTTATAGCCAAGGTATATTTCCATGGTATGGCCCAGGAGAGCCTATACTTTGGTGGAGCCCTGCACCGCGAGCGGTATTTAATCCTAAGACATTCGAACCATCAAAAAGTCTTAAAAAATTTCAAAGAAAGCATAATTACCGTGTCAGCATCAACCAAGCGACGGACAGAATAATTGGTTATTGCTCTTCACTGAGACCCGAAGAGGAAACTTGGTTAAACAATGACATGCAAGCAGCCTACCGTGAACTCGCTTCATTAGGGTTCTGCCACTCTGTTGAGGTTTGGCAAGATGACGAGCTGATTGGCGGGCTTTATGGGTTACAAAGAGGCCAAGTCTTTTGCGGTGAATCGATGTTCAGCCTGAAGACTAATGCCTCTAAAATTGCGCTATGGTACTTTTGTGAGCACTTTACACAATTCGGCGGACAACTCATTGATTGCCAAGTCATGAACCCACACTTGGAATCCTTGGGCGCTATCGAGGTTGATAGGGATGAATTCCTGAGTTCTCTTCGATTACTCAAAGAAACGTCCGTTAACGATGCATGTTTTAAAAAACAATGGCTAAAGGAAATGCCTTAATGAATCCAGATTTACAACAAATCAGAATTGGATTAACAGACAATCACGCTTGCAGTTACTTACCCCATCTCGAAGAAAGAGTGGCAGTCACGCTTGATGAACACATGCACACCGCAGATAACTATGAAGTTCTACTTGCGAATGGATTTCGCCGCAGTGGAACAACCATTTATAAACCACATTGCGATAATTGCTCATCGTGCCAAGCGATTCGACTGTCAATTCCCGAGGTCAAGTTTTCCAAGAGCCAACGACGAATACTCAACAAGGCCAAAGCGCTGCGTTGGGAGCTGAAAGATGAAATGGATGACAACTGGTTTGACTTGTATAGCCGCTATATAACCGCTCGCCACCGTTCGGGAACCATGTATCCACCGAAGAAAGAAGAGTTTCTGCATTTCTCTAAAAATGAATGGCTTGCTACAAAGTTCATGCACATCTATGATGAGGGGCAGTTAGTCGGCATTGCCGTTACAGACATCATGTCTCACTGTACGAGCGCGTTTTATACCTTCTTCGACCCTGATATCGACATTTCCATGGGAACTCTTGGCGTTCTATTCCAGATCCAACATGCCCAGAAAGAACAAAAACAATGGTTATATTTGGGTTATCAAATCGATGAATGCCCTGCGATGAACTATAAAGTACGATTTCAACGTCATCAAAGGCTAGTAAATCAGCGGTGGCGAGGGTAGAATACGCGACAACTTTACATATTTTGATTTTAACGGCACAATCAAGCCGTTGAAAACCGCCAAATTTCGAAAGAGGATTAGATGGCTAAAGAAGACGTAATCGAGATGCAAGGCACTGTCCTTGATACTCTACCAAACACAATGTTCCGTGTTGAGCTTGAAAACGGTCACGTAGTGACAGCACACATCTCTGGTAAAATGCGTAAGAACTACATCCGTATTCTTACTGGTGATAAAGTAACTGTTGAGATGACTCCATACGACCTTTCTAAAGGCCGCATCGTCTTCCGTGCTCGTTAATTTTTAATTACCGAATACGATAAGAAGCGGAGCCCTCAAGGCTCCGTTTTTTATCGCCTGAACTTTTTACCACTCCAACAACACCAACCTCGCATCTAGCATCTAGCATCTAGCATCTAGCATCTAGCATCTAGCATCTAGCATCTAGCAAGCATAAAAAAACGCACAACCGAAGTCATGCGTTTAATATCGTGATTAACTGTACTCAGTGCTCTTTATAAGCCGTTAGTGTTTAAGGAGTATGCCTAATGCATAACCTCTTCTTTCGCACCAACATAGATGAAATCCAGTTCGTCTTTTTTCAGAGATACTTTAACCGTACCGCCGTCAACCAAGCTCCCGAACAGCAACTCATTAGCAAGAGGCTTTTTAAGCTTCTCTTGAATCACACGTCCCATCGGACGAGCGCCCATGGTCTTGTCATAGCCTCTTTCAGCTAACCAATGACGAGCGTCCTCAGAAACCTCTAAAGATACACCACGAGCGTCCAGTTGGACCTGAAGCTCAACAATGAACTTATCAACAACTTGACTGATCACACTTGGATCAAGGCTGTTGAACCAGATGATATTATCAAGACGGTTACGGAACTCTGGTGTAAATACCTTCTTGATTTCACTCATTGCGTCTGGCGCATGATCTTGTTGGATCAAACCGATCGATTTCTTCTCGGTTTCTGCGACACCAGCGTTGGTCGTCATCACTAGGATCACATTGCGGAAATCTGCTTTGCGACCGTTGTTGTCGGTTAGCGTGCCGTTGTCCATCACCTGTAATAACAAGTTAAAGATATCTGGGTGTGCCTTCTCGATCTCATCAAGTAACACAACAGAGTGCGGATTCTTGATTACTGCATCAGTGAGTAGACCACCTTGATCATAACCAACATAACCTGGAGGAGCACCGATCAAGCGGCTTACCGAGTGACGCTCACCGTACTCAGACATATCAAAGCGCAGAAGCTCAATACCCATCAATTTAGACAGTTGAACAGTCACCTCTGTTTTACCGACACCAGTAGGGCCAGCAAACAAGAATGAACCAACAGGTTTATTGTCTGCTCCCAACCCTGCACGAGTTAGCTTGATCGCTTCGCTCAATACATCGATCGCTGGGTCTTGTCCGAATACCAACATTTTCATGCGGTCATCCAGTTTCTGCAGCGTGTCTTTGTCTGAAGATGATACTGACTTTTCAGGAATACGAGCCATTTTCGCAACCATCGACTCGATATCAGCCACGCTCACTGTCTTCTTACGACGACTTGCTGGTGCCAAACGACTACGAGCACCCGCTTCATCGATAACGTCAATCGCCTTATCTGGAAGGTGACGTTCATTAATATACTTAGCAGACAACTCCACAGCGGCACGTAACGCTTTGTTGGTGTAACGTACTTCGTGGTGAGCTTCGTATTTTGGCTTCAAGCCAATCAGAATTTTGGTTGTATCATCTAGCGATGGTTCAACAATATCAATTTTCTGGAAGCGACGAGATAAAGCACGCTCCTTCTCAAAAATACTGCTGTACTCTTGGTAAGTGGTTGAGCCAATACAACGTAATTTACCGCTGCTTAATAGCGGTTTAATTAGGTTTGCCGCATCCACCTGACCACCCGATGCTGCACCCGCACCAATAATGGTATGGATCTCATCGATGAACAGGATAGCGTCTTCTTCTTTCTCGAGTTGCTTCAGAATCGCTTTAAAGCGCTTCTCAAAGTCACCACGATATTTCGTTCCCGCAAGCAATGAACCAATATCCAAAGAGTAAATCACGCTACTCTGAATGATTTCAGGGACTTGGCCTTCAACGATGCGCCATGCAAGACCTTCAGCGATAGCAGTTTTACCCACACCCGCCTCTCCCACTAATAGAGGGTTGTTCTTACGACGACGACACAGAACTTGAACGGTACGTTCTAGCTCTTTGTCACGACCGATTAGTGGGTCAATGTTACCTTGCTTCGCTACTTCGTTAAGGTTGGTCGCAAAATTTTCTAGACGATCTTCTGAGTTAGCTTCTTCGGCATTCTCTGCACCACCAAATGAATCAGGAGATGAACCGCTATCGCCTTCATTGCTGCCTTTGGTAATACCGTGTGAAATAAAATTCACTATGTCTAAGCGGCTGATGTCGTTTTTCTTAAGAAGATACGCCGCGTGAGATTCTTGCTCACTAAAAATAGCCACAAGTACATTTGCACCTGTTACTTCGCTGCGACCTGAAGATTGAACATGAAAAACAGCGCGCTGAAGTACTCGTTGAAAGCTCAGCGTGGGCTGGGTTTCACGAGTCTCGTCGCTTTCAGGGATAAGTGGGGTCGTTTGATCGATAAAAATATCGAGCTCATTGCGAAGAGCATCGAGATCAGCCTGACAAGCTTGGAGCGCTTCCTTGGCCGCATCATTTTCTAATAATGCTAGTAGGAGGTGTTCGACAGTCATGAATTCATGTCGCTTGTCTCGCGCACGAGAAAATGCGCCATTTAAACTCGTCTCTAATTCTTTATTTAGCATAAGTACCTCCTAAGGGAACAACAGTGTTGTTCGAGCAATTTACACTTGCTCCATTGTACATAGTAGCGGATGCTCATTTTCCTTTGAGTACATCGTTACCTGCGCTACCTTTGTTTCCGCTATTTCAGCACTGTATGTGCCGCAAATAGCTTTACCTTCATAATGAACCTTGAGCATCACTTCCGTTGCTTTTTCGATATCTAGTGAGAAAAATCGCTCTAGGATCTCGATTACAAAGTCCATGGGCGTGTAGTCATCGTTATGTAATACAACGTTATACATTGCCGGTGGCTTTACTTTCGTTCTCTCTTTCTCCAGTAAATCTGAGCCTGGAGATGCCCATTCAAAGTTTCTGCTCATATTAGCTTTGCTAAGGGTTATTTTTCGGAAGTCGTGAATGTTTAGTTAACTCAAATTTACCACATTCACGCATTACGGTGTACTAAGAAACTGCACCAAGAAACAGTACCAAAAAATATTCCTCTATACTGAGCCTAATCCACCATTTCCATCGCTGCAAATAAAAGATCTCGATTAACAGGATTAACATATGTGATTGATTAAAAAGACACCACAACTATTGATGGTGACGATAAGATCGTCGTTAAGTTACTATTTAGTTAATAGTATGCAGCCAATCTCGAATGTGATTTGTTATTAAAATTGATCATTTTTATACCAATTTGCTATTGACTGTACTCAATCATTAGCTACATTGGAGCTAAAAGGTTTTTCTGATACAACTTCGTAACACGATTCTAAACCTAGTAATAAGCGTTAAAAATTTATAATAAGGAATAATTACGCAGGGTAGCGTTAATTTCCGTAAGCAATGTATGAGATTCAAGCTATCAGCTGAAATTGTTTAGTTGATAGGAATAATATCAATCGAACTTACATTGATTTGATATAACAACGTTAGTAACAAAATGCATGAGGGATGTATAGCATGGCTACAGGTACAGTAAAATGGTTTAACAATGCCAAAGGGTTTGGTTTTATTTGTCCAGAAGGTGAAGATGGCGATATTTTCGCGCACTACTCCACAATACAAATGGAAGGTTATCGAACCTTAAAGGCAGGTCAACAGGTCGATTATGAAGTAGAAAGTGGACCTAAAGGCTCCCATGCTAGCTCCGTTGTTCCTGTAGAAGGCAGCGCCGTAAAATAGGCGATTGACAAACATGTAGACCTCTATCAGTCTTAATAAACGACTGTCAGGTAAGCAGAACATTGAAACCGCTCATTTCATACCTGTAATACAGGCTTAAATGGGCGGTTTTTCGATCTGAGAGCTAAAAGCTATTCACCAGTACAAATCGTCCGAGAGATCCCTTTAGCAGGTCTGGGTCTAGGTCTAGGTCTAGGTCTAGGTCTAGGTCTAGGTCTAGGTCTAGGAAGCATTATGAATAAAAAAAGACGCTTTAACGTTATCGTTAAAGCGTCTTTCGTTTTGACTTTATCTGTGACTTAACTGCCAGACCAAGCAACTCGTTAGTAAATCATGTTCATGACTTACTAACGATGAGTCCAATCACTATGCGTCAATAAATGCGTTTAGCGTTGAGCTTGGGCGCATTAGTGATGAAACCAATGCATCATCAAGTAGGTAATAACCACCTAAGTCGCCAGCTGGACCTTGAGCGTTATTCAGCTCAGCAACAATAGCTTCTTCACTTTCAGCCAATTGAGTTGCAACACCTGCGAACTCAGCAGCAAGGTCAGCATCAACCGTTTGCTCAGCCAGCGCTTTCGCCCAGTATGCTGCAAGATAGTAGTGGCTACCACGGTTATCAAGCTCACCCACTCGACGTGAAGGAGACTTGTTGTTATCTAGGAATTCACCCGTCGCTTTATCAAGCGCGTCAGCGAGAACTTGTGCCTTAGCATTCCCCGTTACTACGCTTAGGTGCTCTAGAGATGCCGCTAGTGCCAAGAACTCACCAAGAGAATCCCAACGCAGATGGTTTTCTTTCTCTACTTGTTGAACGTGCTTAGGAGCAGAGCCGCCAGCACCTGTTTCAAACAGGCCGCCACCGTTCATAAGTGGAACAATCGATAGCATTTTAGCTGACGTACCAAGCTCTAGAATCGGGAACAAATCCGTTAGGTAATCACGTAATACGTTACCTGTAACCGAAATAGTATCTAGGCCTTCTTTGATACGAACCAGTGAATACTGAGTTGCTTCTAAAGGAGCAAGGATCTTAATTTCAAGACCATCGGTATCATATTCAGGAAGGTAAGCGTCAACTTTCTTAATAAGCTGAGCATCATGCGCACGAGACGCGTCTAGCCAGAATACTGCAGGAACACCCGAAGCACGAGCACGAGTTACCGCTAGCTTAACCCAGTCTTGAATTGGTGCATCTTTAACCTGACACATACGGAAGATATCGCCTTCCTCTACGTCTTGCTCTAGAAGCACAACGCCTGAAGCGTCAACAACTTGAACCTGACCAGCAGCTTCAAGGATAAAAGTCTTATCGTGAGAACCGTACTCTTCGGCTTTTTGAGCCATCAAGCCAACGTTTGGTACACTACCCATTGTTGTTGGATCGAAAGCACCATTCTCTTTGCAGAAATCAATAACTGCTTGGTAGATGCTTGCGTAGCTGCGATCAGGGATCATAGCTTTCGTGTCTTTTTGCTTACCTTCTGGATCCCACATTTGACCTGAAGAACGCAGCATTGCAGGCATAGATGCATCAACAATGATGTCGCTTGGAACGTGCAGGTTAGTAATGCCGCGATCCGAATCAACCATCGCTAGTGGTGGTTGAGTCTCGTATACCGCTTGTAGGTCAGCTTCAATCGCTTCTTTCTGCTCTTGAGGAAGCGCAGCAATTTTTGCGTAGACATCGCCGATGCCGTTGTTTACATCAACACCAAGCTCTTCAAACAGTTGACCGTGCTTAGCGAATACGTCTTTGTAGTAAACCTTAACTGCATGACCAAAGATCACAGGGTCAGATACTTTCATCATCGTCGCTTTCATGTGAAGAGAAAGCAGTACACCTTGCTCTTTAGCTGATGCAATCTCTTTCTCGAAGAACGCAACCAAAGCAGCTTTGTTCATCACTGACGCATCAATGATCTCTTTATCTTGCAATGCAAAAGCGGGCTTCAGAGTTTTCTTCGCACCATCTTTACCAACGAATTCAATGCTAACTTCTGTAGCACCTTCAATTGTTACTGACTTTTCGCTGCCGAAGAAGTCTTTGTCGTCCATACTTGAAACGTGCGACTTAGAATCCGCAGACCAAGCACCCATTGAGTGTGGGTTCTTCTTCGCGTAGTTTTTAACAGAAAGTGGAGCGCGGCGATCCGAGTTACCTTCACGTAACACAGGGTTTACAGCACTGCCTTTGATTTTATCGTAAGTCGCTTTAACGGCTTTCTCTTCGTCAGTGTTTGCTTCTTCTGGGTAATTAGGAAGTGCGTAACCTTTTGACTGAAGCTCTTTGATTGTTGCTTGAAGTTGAGGAACAGATGCAGAGATGTTTGGAAGCTTGATGATGTTCGCTTCTGGTGTCTTAGCCAATTCACCAAGTTCTGCTAATGCATCACCAATACGTTGCTCTTCGTTCAGGTAGTCAGGGAAGTTGGCAATAATGCGCCCTGCAAGTGAAATGTCGCGAGTATCAACGTTAATACCAGAAGAAGCCGTAAAAGATTGAATGATAGGCAGCAGAGAGTAAGTTGCTAGCGCCGGAGCTTCGTCAGTAATGGTATAGATGATCGTTGGTTTTTCAGTAGGCATGAAATTTCCCTATAGTTCTTACAAGCTCACTTAAAGCAGTGAGAGTGTTATAAATTGACCAGTAAGCCACTCTGAGAGTGAAAACTGCTTACTCGATAGTCGTACTCTATCTTATTTTTCATGCAATCTTGATGACAGCATGAGCCAAATCCGTGAGTGCATTGTTTTAATAAAAGAGCCAGTTATAATAAAACACGAAGGTATAATTAAACAAATCAGGCTTAAGAGTCCATCAACTTGTTCTATTTTGTGTCTTTTAGGCGCGCAAATGATAGCTCAATTCCGTTTCTATGAAAACTTTTCAGCACACTTCGTTTACATTTTTGCAAGGTAGTTAACATGTCTACTCGCTCACGCAGCGCATCTCGTTCAGACAAACCGGCTCGTTCTGGTACCACATTAAAACAAAGCGGTAATAGACAGAATCAACACAGTGGCAAAAATGACACTGGCAGTTCACACAAAAAACCGCACTCCAGCAAACACCGATATAAAGGCAAACCTACCAACGCAAAGCCTAAGGTAGCACCCGAAGATCGCAAAGTAATTCTGTTCAATAAGCCTTTTGATACTCTCAGCCAGTTCACTGATGGCGAAGGTAGAAAAACGCTAGCGGATTTTATTCCCGTAAAAGATGTTTATGCTGCAGGTCGACTTGATCGTGATAGCGAAGGGTTAATGGTCTTGACCAATGATGGCATCTTTCAAGCTAAGTTGACTCAGCCGAACTCAAAATCGCCCAAGACTTACTGGGTACAGGTTGAAGGCGCGCCTTCTGAGAAAGATTTAGATAAATTGAGAAAAGGTGTTGAACTAAAAGATGGCATGACATTGCCTGCAGAAGTAGAAGTGATGCAAGAACCTCAGGTTTGGGAAAGAACTCCTCCTGTGCGCTTCAGAGCGGCGATACCAACAACATGGTTAGCGATTACCATCATCGAAGGACGTAACCGTCAGGTAAGACGAATGACGGCAAACATAGGCTTCCCTACCCTGCGTCTAATCCGCTACTCAATGGGCAATATGAACGTGGGTCAACTTCAGCCAGGTGAATGGAAAGAGATTTAGCTCTTACTGATACAGAAAAAGTATCGATACAGAAAAAGTACCTATATAGCAAAAGCGAGACTCTTATTAGTCTCGCTTTTTTGTAGATGAAGATTGATTACTCTTGGTCAATCATCCACTTACGGAATTCTTTGCGTTCTTGCTTAGAAGCTTTGATATACCAAGCCTGCAATTGCTCAACATTATGTGTGTCAGCCAGTTTCACTGGTTTCTGAGTTTTGCTACTTGTTTGTGCGGCCGTATCGTTTACCACAGAAGCTAAAACCACAGCTTCCGCTGGTTTATCAAGTAACACACCATCTTTGAAATATACTGCCTTACTTTCATTGTGCTCAGCCAGTCGAGACTCTAGCCCGCCAAGCGGCGCAAAACCGGGCTTACGTTTAATAACATCTTGTTGATATTTAATGGCGACTTCATCCTGCAAAACGACCCATGATGGATTCACAGCTTCAAAGATTTTCTCAGCTTCCATATAGCTACGTACTTTTGGAGACTTAATTTCAACCTCTTCACCAGTAACATCAAAATTCAAAACATAAGGGGCCGAAGAGTAAACGCCGCTGTTACCAAATTTTTTATCAAAGCGAACTAAAACCTGGTTAAAACCTTCATTAATCTGGTTTTCGCTGATTTTATTTTGAGCAGCTTGGCCATTAATGTACAGAATTGATACGCCTTTCTGAGGCGTTAGGGTTGCCGCACTTACACTGCCAATAACGCTTGTAAGCAAGCCCAAAGCTAACATTACTTTCTTCATCATATCTCTCTTTCAAATCGAATAAACTGCTCTTTATCCTAACAAAAAAGCCACCCTAAGGTGGCTTTTTTTCTAAGGCTAAATGACTAGGTCAATTAGAATGATGCTTCAACACCAAGAGCTAAACCAGTCTTTGAATTTTTAACATCAGAGCCACCCACTTCTGCGTACACTTTAGTGTTAGGCGCAACAGCGTAAGTTGAGTTTACAAACCAAACATCTGCGTCCTTAGCGTTATCATCATGGTCACCGATTGAGTAACCAGTGTTGAAGCCCCAAAGACCCATAGTGTAACCAGCAGCAAATGCGATTGTTGAAGTGTCATCGTTAGCTTTATCAGACGTTACACCGTAGTATGCTGTAGATAGGTAAACGTTCTCGATACCAGAGAATACTAGCTCAGCACCGTAACCTTGGTGATCCATATTCGCCTTGTCAGCGTCCAGGTTAGCAACGAAAGCAGAAAGGTCGATATCAGTAAAACGGTAACCAACACGAACGTCGTAATATGTGTTGTTTGTCGCTGCAGTATCTTTCTTCGTATCGTTATCAACTTTATCTTGAACGTAACCTAATGTCGCGTACAGGTCGCCATTGTCGTAATCGTAACGAATAGCTTCGTCAGCACACTCATTTGTTGCTGCGTCTAAAAGTGTTGCAATACCAAACGCTTCATCTTTACCGATACCTAGGTCATCGACAGCTGTACATGTACGACCAAACTTGATAGAGCCCATAGTATTGTGGTATGCCGCAACATAAGCATCGCCGCTTTGAGCTTTCTTTGAGTTGGTAGACGGAGAACCGTCAAATTCCCAGTAAGCGCCAACTTTCCACTCATCATTAACCATGTATTTAATGTCAAAACCGAAATCAGCGTCTTCGATTCTTTGTTCCATTGAACTAGTCGTTAGAGAGTTCTTGTAAACAACTTCGATGTCGCCTTTCAGGTTTACCGTTACACCATCTTGGTTGTAAAGTTCGATTGCTGCGTTTGCAGAACCAGCTGCTGTCATAACTGCTAGAGCTAATAGAGTCTTTTTCATAATAAATCCACTGCCTTTTCTAAGAATGGGAGATCCTTGCCCGGTTCCCTTTTATTTTTTATGACTGGTCATTACTACTCTTTGGTAGTTAATCACCGCCACTAAATTTCGTGGTCTAGATTGCAAAAGATTATCCTGCGTGTCAAATAAACTAAAAGCAAACCTAAAAAAAACAAAAACACATAAAAATCATAGGTTTACATTTTTTTTCATTATTTTACGAGCAACTTACCCTTAAATTTAAAGGGAAATATAATAGCCCAAATAAAGAACAATTCAGTATAATGCTCCACTCACTTAGGTTTAAATCGCCATTCACAGAACTTAACGCCTGCATCGTGCGATTTTTTAATATATATATTTCGTAACATAAATAAAATCGTTAAGTTCCTGAAGGTTCAGTTTTTTTTTGTGAACGAGATCTACCTTTGATTCAAAAGCAAGCTATTTTGCGGTAAATGTACCGACTAGTGATATGTGCTACTATCCTCGCTCCGTTACGTAGGTCACAGTATGCTAACTACTAAAATTCAAAATTCTATACGCACCAGTTATCAAAACCTCCAAGATCAGTTGGATAACTTTGTACCTCGACGTGCTCAAAATTACCTTGTTGCAGAAATAGCGAAGACACTTTGTGGTCAATATCACAAAAGTAATCGCATGATTGTTGCTGAAGCTGGTACCGGGATCGGGAAGTCACTGGCTTATTTAATGGCAACAATTCCTGTCGCCGTGCTCAATAATCGAAAAATCGTCATTTCAACAGCGACCGTTGCGCTACAAGAACAGCTCGTCAATAAAGATCTCCCTCTATATAGACGACTTACTGATAGAGAGTTTTCTTTCATCTTAGCGAAAGGAAGGCAGCGTTATTGTTGTACAGAGAAGTTGGCCGCTGCGTGTGGGGTTGATGGTGGTCAAATGGCCATGTTCGAGTCCAAACCAAAAAAGAAAGACATCGAACAACTCCAAACCATGTACCGCAGCCTCACCCAAGGTAAATGGGATGGCGACCGTGATTCGTGGCCAAAACCTATCGACAACATGATTTGGCAGATGATCGTCAGTGATAAGCACAGCTGTAACAACAGTATGCCTACGCACAGAGACTGCCCTTTCCAAAAAGCGCGCTCAGAGCTAGATAAAGCAGACGTGATTATCGCCAATCACAGTTTAGTGATGGCTGATGCGGACCTAGGCGGCGGTGTGATACTGCCAGAGCCAGAAAATAGCATCTATATATTTGATGAAGCTCACCACTTGCCACACGTAGCGAGAGATCACTCCTCTGCTGCCGCAAGCTTAAAAGGTGCTGCCTCTTGGTTAGAGCGTTTGAATCAATCGATCACTAAGCTTTCGGGGCTAGCAGACGAAAAGCGTGTTCATAGATTTAGAAATGAGTTGCAAGACTCAGTACAACAACTGATCCCGACTCTGACTCAGATGAGCAAACAGTTTGACGCTAGCCACTTCGAAGATGGCTTGTATCGCTTCGAGCATGGCGACTTACCTGAATGGTTAGAAAGTGAATCGAAAGATCTCAAACAATTAACGCAAAAGGCGAGCCAAGCCGTAGCAAAAATTGCAGACTTGATTGCAGAGCGAGTTAAAGACGGAGAGCTTTCAGCAAAGCTTGCAGAGCCTGCGCTTGCAGAAATTGGCTTTTATATACAAAGAACAGAAAACCTTGCTCAAGTTTGGCGATTAATGGCTGAGCCTAAGAGAGAAAAAGGGGCGCCTTTAGCTCGTTGGCTTGAATTAAGCAAAGAAAGCGAGGGGGACTTTGTTGTTAATGTCTCACCATTAGAAGTCGGTTGGCAACTGGACCAACAGATTTGGAGTCGTTGTGTTGGTGCAGTGTTAGTATCTGCGACCATGAGAGCACTCAACTCTTTCAGCTTTTTTTGTCATCAATCAGGTATCAGCCAAAAAGCAGAAGATGGCGTACAATTTCTTGCTTTGGCATCGCCGTTTGATTATCAGAACCAAGCTGAATTAGTGGTACCTGCAATGAAGTACGAACCACAAGCACCTCAGTTTACCGAATATCTTATTGAAATTTTGCCTAAGGTAATAGAAGACAACAAAGCCAATCTCATTCTATTCTCTTCTTATTGGCAAATGAACCAAGTGGCCGAAGCTTTGGCAACAGATTTCGTTAAAAATTCGTGGGCGTTACAGGTTCAGGGGGATACCTCACGAACTGAAATCCTAAAAAAACATAAAAAGCTCATAGACCAAGGTAAAACCAGCGTTCTTTTTGGAACGGGTAGCTTTTCTGAAGGTCTTGATCTGCCTGGCGAGCTGCTTGAAAACCTTGTTATTACCAAGATTCCTTTTGGTGTTCCTACCTCACCTGTAGAGCGGGCACATTCAGAATATATTGAATCTCGTGGCGGTAATCCTTTTATGCAGATTACTGTTCCAGAAGCGAGTAAAAAGCTTATTCAATCTGTGGGTAGATTGCTGCGTAAAGAACGAGATTCTGGTAAAGTCACGATCCTTGATAGACGCATAGTCACGAAGCGATACGGAAAGTCCCTACTCGATTCGCTACCGCCTTTTAAAAGAACAATAAAATACTAATTTTCCTACCCTCGTGGTAGTTATGGGCCTGCCATCGCTAGGCCCTTGCATTCACAACCCAGCATGACTAATCCCTCGATTCTTCATGTGGCTGCCCGAACAGCCGATAACGAGAACACTAGCTATTTATGGAAATGATTGAGCCAACCATGTTGGTCATACTTGCCTTGGTTGCATTTGCTGCAGGCTTTATTGATGCTGTCGCCGGTGGCGGAGGAATGTTAACTGTACCAGCTTTGCTATCGCTTGGTTTACCACCACACATTGCACTCGGTACTAATAAGCTGGCCGCAACATTCGCCTCATCAACAGCCGCTTTTACTTACTATCGCAAGAAGCTGTTCAAACCTGAATGTTGGGTCAATGCTTTCATATCTACTTTAATAGGTGCAACAATCGGCACCCTGACTGTTGATGCCATAAGCACAGAGTGGTTAGAGAAGGTATTACCGCTAGTCATTCTTGCAGCAGCGGTCTATACCATTTTTCATAAGACTCCAGATGTGAGCCATAATGTGTCTCCTAAACCGTGCCCGGTACTCAAGAGAAAGCAAAAGTACCAAGGATTCATTCTCGGCTTTTATGATGGTGTTGCAGGCCCAGGAACCGGCGCTTTTTGGACTGTGAGCTCGATGGCGCTTTATCGTCTCAATATCTTACTTGCTTCAGGTCTATCTAAAGCCATGAACTTTACCAGTAACTTTACGTCTTTGGTTACCTTCGCAATTCTTGGTCATATTGATTGGGTTCTTGGTTTAACTATGGGTCTTTGTTTGATGGCTGGAGCATTTGTTGGGGCACATTCTGCTATTCGTTTCGGTGCTACATTTATACGACCTGTTTTTGTTACTGTTGTAAGCGTACTTGCGATTAAGCTGGCTTACGAAGCGTGGTTTGTAACCTTATAGCCCAGTCGCCCAAGGTAAGTAAAATGAATCATTTCTCTAAATTAAAAAGCGTCATTGATACCTTAATTGGCCATTGCTCGCAGGTTGATAAATCTCGAGGGGCTTATCATCAAGCCTTGTTCGATAGAACCTTGTTTAAGTGCAGCTCTTCTATTTTACTGCCCTACGCACTCGAAACTCAGGCAACGTACAACACTATTGTTCGAGAACAAGCGACAAACCAACTTACTGCTTCTCGGGCCAACTACCTGACAGAAAAACTCACTAATCAGATAGCTGCAATCCAAAGAGAACTAGCCAACCATGATTTAAGGTTAGATCGAAAAAGTAAGTCAGGAAAAAACCTTAACGACCTATACAACGAATTCGCTCAGCACCAGGATTGGCAAAAGCGACTGGTCGATTTAGTACGAGTACGCAAGTTAGCGTTTGATTCTGCGCCTCGCCACAGTAAGAAAAAAGCGGACGAGGCTTGGCAATTAGCAAAAGAACGATTAGAACGCTGCGAAGACTCAATGAAAAATATTGAGAGACTGATTAACTTAGAGAACCCCAAGCGAAATGAACACTGATAACCCATCATCACCACTGGATAACGCCCCAGAAGAAGTTAAGTTAGCTGTCGACCTGATCTATCTGCTCGAAAGCAACGAAATCGACCCAAAGGTTGCGTTAGAAGCAATTAAGATTGTCCAACAAGATTTACAAGCCAAACTAACATCTAGCATCTAGCATCTAGCATCTAGCATCTAGCATCTAGCATCTAGCATCTAGCATAAAAACATACAGGATTCACATGTACCAACTTAGCTTTTCTATGCCCGAGTTTCTTGAAAACTACTGGCATAAAAAACCAACCATCTTGAAAGGTGGCTTCCAAAACTTCGTCGACCCAATTTCGCCGGAAGAACTTGCTGGTTTATCGATGGAAGAAGAAGTGGATTCTCGCTTTGTCTCTAACCTCAACAACCAATGGACAGCAGAACATGGTCCATTCTCAGAAGAGAAATTTGGCGAACTCACTGAAACACATTGGCAATTGATCGTTCAAGCGGCTAACCACTGGCATCAAGGTGCCAATAAGCTGACTGAAGCGTTCCAAGCTTTACCAAACTGGTTATTCGACGACCTAATGATCTGCTACTCAGCACCAGAAGGCGGCGTAGGCCCCCATATTGATCAATATGACGTATTCATCATTCAAGGCCAAGGTAAACGTCAGTGGAAGGTTGGCGCGAAAGATGTTGGCCAATACAAAGAGACAGTCCAAGCTTCTGCACTTCGTCAAATCGAAGGTTTTGAACCGATCATTGATGAAACTTTAGAGCCGGGCGATATCCTTTATATCCCACCGGGTTTCCCGCATGAAGGCAACACGTTAGAGCCGTCAATGAGTTACTCTATTGGCTATCGCTCCCCTAAAGAACAAGAGCTAATCAGCAACTTCGCCGATTTTGTACTTGCTCATGATATGGGTGACGTTCATCTTCACGATCCAGAATTCAAAACGCAAGATGGTTACGGCAAGATTCGTTCATCGGATTTAAGCAATCTAACTGACATGTTGAAATCTGCACTAGAGCAACCTGAAACCATCAGCGAATTCATGGGGTGTTTGCTAAGCCAATCACGCCACCAGCTTGATATCGTCGCTCCTGAGCCATTATGGACAGAAGAAGAGATCGCTCAGCACTTAGAGTCAGAAGGCGAGATTTGTCGAGTATCGGGCTTAAAAGCGCTCTACCATGAGAATGAAAGCAACACAGCTTACATCAATGGGGAAGTCGTTAAAGTTGAACAGACTGATTCTTCGCTACTAAACGTACTGTGTGATGATTCGGTAATTAACTCAACAACTAATCTTTCTCCTTCAGGTGTAACCGTCGTGACGGAATTGGTGAATAAAGGTTACTGGTTTATCGAAGACTAACTTCGTTCATCGGTTTCGCGGATATCACCAAGCCCTAGAGCGTTAGAGCCAAAAAACAATAAAAGGGACAAATGAAATCTTCATTTGTCCCTTTTTCTATTCAATTGTTAACTAAGCTTAAAAGCTATACAGTGAACAACTAGACTAAACCTTGAACTGGTTAACCAGTTTCTGCTGCTGTTGGGACAGTTGGTCAATTTCGCTACCCACTTGTTCAGAAGCTGCGGCTTGATCCAAGATCTTCGCACTCAAATCACGGATATTAACGACACTTTGGTTCACTTCACCGGAAACCGATTGTTGCTCTTCTGCCGCTCTCACGATCTGGTTGTTCATATCACTGATCGCTTCTATAGAAGTAAAGATCGAACCCAGATCTTCGACCGCTTTTTGAACATGTAATGCCGTGTCGTTAGCGAGAATATTACCTTCTTGTATCGCTTCAACGACATCTTGAGTGCCCGCGTGGACTTTGTCGATCACCGCTCTGATTTCACCAACCGATGACTGTGTGCGGCTTGCGAGATTTCTTACCTCATCAGCAACGACGGCAAAACCTCGACCTTGCTCACCTGCACGAGCCGCTTCAATCGCGGCATTCAATGCCAGTAAGTTGGTTTGCTCAGAGATCCCTTCAATCACACTTAAGATCTCAGTGATGTTACCGTTATTTTTAGCCAACTCTTCAACAATAGGCACGGCGCTCGACATACGATCCACCAGCTTTCTCATTTCACCGGCAGAAAGTTCGATAACCTGTTGGCCTTGCTGAGCAGAACGATTCGCTTCACAAGCGGCATCAACGGCTATTTCAGCATTTTGTACCACTAAGCCCGAAGTCTGAGTCATCTCTTCTGCCGCGGTCGCCACAAGATCCACTTCTTTAAACTGAGACTCACTACTTTCACGAGTACTTGATGCAGAGGCCTTCGCCTGGCTTGTCGTGCTCGCCACTTGCTCAGTGGTCTGAATCACCTCTTTAATAGTGTGTTGAAGCTTGTCTAAGAACAGGTTAAACCCTTGTGACAACTGACCAATTTCGTCTTGAGATTTCACTTCCAAGCGTTGCGTTAAATCACCTTCACCAGAAGCAATATCGTTCAGTCTCTCAACTACCTGTCGAATAGGCTTAACAATGGACAGTGAAGCAAAAGCGATGATCGCTAGACCGAAAAGAATAAAGCTAATACCCGCAATCACTTCAGTCTTAATACCTTCACTTAGCTTAGTACTAATAATGGCATCCAATTGATTCGCGTCAGCAACCACACTCTCTCTTGGAATCTCAAACAGCACACCCCAAGTTTGATTGGCGGCAACAACAGGTGCAAATGCGAGTAACCACTCACCATTCTCACTCCATTGAGTCGTGACTTCACCACCAAAGATAAAGTCCGTCATTAGATCGCTACTTGTATTGTTGCTTTGAAAACTCGAACCAACCGCAATACTTTGATCATCAGAAGCGATAACGGAACCATCTAAACTCACGACGTAAACCGCGCCTGCACCTTCAAACAAGCTTTGATCCGATTGAGTGACAACATTGGTCAAACCATCGAGCCTTAAGTCGATGCCCAAGAAACCAATCGCTACATCATCAACGATGATAGGCACCGAAATCGAAGACGTAAGCAGTTCTTGACCACCGCTACTCACAACTCTTGGCGTACTAATACACGTTTGGCCAGATGACAAAGGACAGAAAAAGCGTTCGCTATTGCTGTTATCACTCAATGTTGATTCTGATAACACGTTTGGAAGAACGTTCTCGCCATTATCTGCGACCTTCCAATAAGGAGCAAAACGCCCTCTTTCATTCGAGCCGACATAATCCGCATCGACATAATTCGCATCTTCAGCATCAAGTAAATCGGGCTTGAAGACTAGGTAAGCTCCTTGAATAGAATCAAAGTTCAAAACAGAACGACGAACCATTTCATCTAACGCAGTACGAAGCTCTTCACTTGGGGTAAAGTTTTCGTCTGCGTTGTTCTTTAGAAACTGAGCACTAGAAGCCAACATTTCTGCTCGATAAATAGCTTCATCGACATAACGTTGAGTTTCCTGAGCATTAAGCTGAGAAACGGATGCCAACAACTGTTGAGTTTTGTTAATCACCGATTCTGAGCTTTGAGATTTTATGACCTGTTGATTGCTCGTCGCGTTGTAGATCGAGAAACCAATGAGAGACAGTGACGTAATGATTAAACAACAACCTGCTAAGAGGGTTATTTTCCACTGTACTGATAGAGAGCGCATTTAATATCCTTATTTAAGCCAAAAGACTTCCATAACCGTAACCATCACATTAGTAACAAACTGCTATGCACAATGTGAATGAGTTAGACGAATAGCTTAGCGGATAATTACAGCACAAATTACGTGCATATAAAACGAAAGTTTATAGAAATGTTAATAAATCGTGTGCTTTGTCTGTTATTGCTTTGATTTCAAGAGCTTTCAGCTTGTCAGACTTAGGCTTCTTTGTGCCTACGCTTCCGGTCATGAATAACGCAAATTGATTCAGAGTAATGCAACATTTCAAGGAAGCCAATGACTCCTTATTATTTTATAACCTCAATAAATTCGGATTAGTTTTTATAATCCAAGCTATAGATTTTTATCTTGATCAACTTCACACTTTTTGGTTGCTAAGTAGACGCTCAATCTCTAATATCTCGCGCCTAGATTCCCAGGTTACTTTACTTATTTGGCTCTCCTTAATGGAACGCCAAGGCTTTTTACGTCCTAATTTTTGGAGAGATACGCAAATGTCCGCCACGTTTCCATTAGCGAAACTTACCTTTTTAATCGCTATTCTGACTGCCGTGGGTCAAATGACTCAAACGATGTACGTGCCTTCTATCGGTCATATGGCGGGTGAGTTCTTGGTTTCAGCATCTTCGCTTCAAGCTGTGATGGCGTGCTACCTGATCCCTTATGGTCTGTCGCAATTTGCATACGGTCCACTTTCTGATCGCCTAGGTCGCAAACCAATCATCGTTGTCGGTTTGATCATCTACATCATCGGTACTTTGGTGGCATTGTTTGCTCACGAATATGAATGGTTCTTAGCAGGTAGCTTTATACAAGGTTTGGGCATCGGTTGTGGTGGTGCGATGTCTCGTACATTGACTCGCGACTGTTTTGAAGGCGCAGAACTGCACCGCGCAAACAGCTTAATTAGCATGTGTGTGATTTTCTCACCATTGATGGCTCCTGTATTAGGTGGGTACTTAACAGAAGCTTTCGGTTGGCGTTCTAGCTACTTGTTCCTGGCGCTGTTTGGTATCGCAGTGGTGATCACCATGATGACGAGCATGATGGAAACTCTGCCAAAAGAACGACGCAAACATGAATCGGTTGCCAACAGCTACAAATTCGTTCTATCTGACAAACGTTTCCAAGGTTTCTTATTGGTATTGGTCGCAACATTTGCAGGTGTAGCGGTATTTGAAGCTGCGGCAGGTGTATTGCTTGGCGGGGTACTTGGCTTGCCAGCAACCACAGTAAGCTTGTTGTTTGTATTACCCATTCCAGGTTACTTAGTCGGGGCTGGCCTATCCAGTTACATCGCACAACGTAGCAGTGAGCGCCGCGCTCTGAATGTTGGACTAGTTGCTATCTTGGTAGGGTCTACCGTGGTGTTGATACCAGGTCTATTTAGTCAAACAACAGCATTAACTTTGATTGGCGGTGCTACGATTTACTTTTTGGGCGCTGGTATCTTATTTCCGGCGGCAACAACAGGGGCGCTTTCGCCATTCCCGTACCACGCAGGTACTGGAGGTGCGATTTTGGGTGGTATGCAAAACCTAGGTGCTGGCATCGCAACACTATTGGCCTCGTTCTTCCCAGCTCAAGACCAACTGCCGCTCGGTTGCTTGATGATTGCAATGTCATTCATCGCCATGCTTGGTTTACGTTGGGTTAATCGTAAACCTGACCATTCAAACGAAATGCCATTGGCTATCTAAAGTAAACTCTACCTCAGCTCAAACAACGAAGAGGGACATACTGAAAAGTGTGTCCCTTTTTCATTGCACGTTTTCCCCCAGCTCACATCTACCATCGATTCCATTAAACATTACTTTGATTTATTGAATACAATAACAGACACTTACGCTGAAAGTACCAATCCAGAATCCCATTATAAATAACATCACTGGAAGAAAACTAACCACTAAAGGATGCTGGCATTAAAACGAGTAAGGTACACAATAGGATATACAGATGCGTTTCGCTTTAACCACATTAGCCGTATCGGCCGCACTTGTCGCCGGATGCAGCAACCAAGGAATAACAACCATGGACCACAACTCTCCATCGCAACTCATCGCACATCAAACCCAAGCTCCCGTAGCTAAGAAAGTCCCTCATGCAATGACGATTCATGGTGATACCCGAATCGATGATTATTACTGGATGCGTGATGATGAGCGCCAAGACCCAGAGATCTTGCAGCATCTTGAGCAAGAGAACCAGTACGCAGAAGCCGTGCTGAAACACACTGAAGCATCACAAGAACAGTTATTTGAAGAGATCAAAGGCCGAATCGCAAAAGACGACCATTCGGTTCCAGTTCGCAAAGGCAGCTACTACTACTCGAATGAAGTCACAGGTGACAACGAATACCCAGTTCACTTGCGTGAAAATGACTTTTTAGGTACAGACAAGCAAGTCATCTTAGATGTTAACGAACTAGCAAAAGACCATGAATTTTTCAGTATTGGTGGCTTAACGATCAGCCCAAGCGAAAACTTGTTGGCCTATGGCGAAGACACGCTGAGCCGCCGTATTTACACCATCAAGATTAAAGACCTCACGACAGGTGAATACCTAAAAGATGAAATTGAAGGTGCTTCGAGCGCTATTGCATGGCGAAACGACAACCAAGCCTTTTACTACATCAAAAAAGATCCACAAACATTACTTGGTTATCAAGTTTACCGTCACGTTTTGGGCACACCTCAGACAAGCGATGAGTTAATCTACGAAGAAACCGACAGCGCTTACTACACCTCTTTGAGCAAAAGCAAAGATGGTGAACAGGTCTACATTTGGCACTCGAGTACAGAAACTAGCGGTGTTTCAGTCATAGATGCCAACAATCCAAACGCTAAAGCTGAAGCTTTCTACCCACGAGAAACGGGTATCGAGTACAGCATCGCTAAGCTAGGTGATTGGTACTACATCTACACCAATTACCAAGCGGTCAACTTCCGTTTAATGAAAGTCACTGCTGAAGAGATGCATGACCGCTCTAAGTGGGTCGATGTCATTCCTGCTGACGAGAATACTCAGCTTGTTGACTTCGAGCTGTTTGATGACCATCTGGTTTACGAGCAACGTGCGAATGGCTTGTCTACAGTGAAAGTTCGTCAACTCTCAACAGGGAAAGAGTTCCCACTTGAATTTAACGACACTGCTTTTGCTGCTTACCTAACAAGTAACTATGAATTAGATAACTCAAAAGTTCGCGTCTATTACAGCAGCTTAACCACGCCAGGTACTTACTATGATTTCGACCTAAGTTCAGGAGAATCCGAAGTCATGAAACAAACACCTGTATTGGGTGATTTCGAAGCGGATAACTACCAATCAGAGCGAATTATGGTAACGGCTCGCGATGGTAAGCAAGTACCTGTCTCTCTGGTTTATCGCAAAGACTTATTCAAGAAGGACGGCACTAACCCAATCTACCAATACGGCTATGGCTCTTACGGCCACACGATCGAACCAACCTTTGGCTCGGCTCGTCTCAGCTTACTAGATCGCGGATTCGTTTATGCGATCGCACATATTCGAGGTTCAGAGATGCTTGGGCGCCCTTGGTATGAGGACGGCAAAAAGCTAACCAAGCAAAACACGTTCAACGACTTTATCGATGTAACCAAAGGGCTGGTTGAAGAAGGCTACGGCGCACAAGATAAAGTGTTCGCCGTTGGTGGTTCTGCTGGCGGTCTATTGATGGGCGCAATCATCAACCAAGCACCAGAACTGTACCGTGGCATCGGAGCACATGTTCCGTTTGTAGACGTTGTCACAACCATGCTTGACGAATCGATTCCTCTCACCACCAACGAGTATGACGAATGGGGCAACCCGAACGAGCAAACCTATTACGATTACATGCTAGGTTACTCACCATATGACAATGTGAAGGCTCAAAGCTACCCGAACATCTTGGTAACAACAGGCCTGCATGACTCACAAGTACAATACTTTGAACCCATGAAGTGGGTGGCCAAGCTGCGTGAGATGAAAACAGACAACAACGTGCTGCTGTTCAAAACCGATATGGAAGCAGGTCACGGCGGGGCTTCCGGTCGATTTAAACGATTAAAAGAAGACGCACTTGAATACGCGTTCTTTTTAGACTTGCTAAAGACTCAGTAGATTCTGCGCAAAAGTGAGTATTCACACCATTTTGTCGCCATTTAGGGGCGACAAAATGGCGACAGAAATTATTAAGCATGCTTAAATACGATTAATCATGAAACCCACCAAATCAGCAAGCCCTTGAAAAGCAAGCAATCACAAGGGTTTACGAGAGGTATAAAAACAAATGAAAGTAATCAGCTTCAACATCAATGGCCTTAGAGCCCGTCTTCATCAGCTTCAAGCTATTATCGATAAGCACCAACCTGATGTGATTGGTCTACAAGAGATCAAAGTGCACGATGAAGCCTTCCCGCTAGCCGATGTTGAAGCTATGGGTTACAAGGTCTACTTCCACGGTCAAAAGGCTCACTACGGTGTGGCTATGCTTTGTAAGCAAGAGCCAATTTCGGTACAAAAAGGCTTTCCTACAGACAATGAAGACCATCAAAAGCGTATGATCATGGCGACGTTTGAAGATGACAACGGTGAGAAGGTCACTGTACTAAATGGTTACTTCCCTCAAGGCGACAACATTAAGCATGAAACCAAATACCCGTACAAGCGCCAGTTCTACAAAGACTTAATGACGTACCTGAACGATTACCACAACAAAGATGAACAAGTGATCGTAATGGGCGACATTAATATCAGCCCTACCGATATTGATATCGGCATTGGTGAACCTAATGCGAAACGTTGGTTGAAAACCGGTAAATGTTCTTTCCAACCAGAAGAACGCGAATGGTTGAAAACATTGATGGATTGGGGCTTTGTGGACAGCTTCCGTTTACTACACCCTGAAGTGAACGATCAATACTCATGGTTTGATTACCGCTCAAAAGGCTTCGTGGACAACCGCGGCCTGCGCATTGATGTGGTACTTGCGACTCAGAAGCTTGTTGACAAGTGTACTGAAGCGGGCATCGACTACGAACTACGCGGCATCGAAAAACCGTCAGATCACGCGCCAATTTGGTCGACGTTTAAGTAGTTACTTTTAGGTAACAGAACTTAGCCATATCAAGTAGCTGGTAAATCGTGTTCACTAGGCTAACCAGAAGCGAATAACGAAAGAGAGGAGTTAATATCTCCTCTCTTTTTTCTTCGTGACTCTATCTGCCATATACCTAATTAAGCGGCCAAGCGGTCGTGCCGTCAACATCTAACGGCGTCTTAGCAAATTCATCTAAGCAATAGCCTTGATTAGACGATGCAAAATATGTCAAAGGCATGTTACTTAGACTAAGAGCTGTGACTTGTTGCTTCGCTTTATCACTGAAACTGAATCCCCACATATCTAAGTATTGCTTCATATCCCTTTCTGCTACGTAGCTTAATGCGATAAGCAACCAGTCATTGTTGGTGATGCCTTCGGCTTCTTGTTTGGTGTAATCAGAAAAACCAATAGAGCCTTTACCGTTGTTCCAAAGAGTATCACTGGCTTTCAAGCGATTAAACTCGCGTTCAATCAAGTGTAAGCGCCCTAGTAAATGCCAACCTGAATTCAATACACCTTGCTGCTCAGTCAACATCATCATTTGAATGAACATACGAGCCCCCCAACTCCAACCCGTTTGATTTTGAGCCGCCATAAAAGCGTTTGGATCTGGTTGAGTTCGGCTCTGCTGTAAAAGTTGATACTGCCCTTTAAAGTCTAGGCTTTGGCAAGACGATACCTTTGCCGTATCTTTGTAATACTTTGATTTACTGAAATACGAATAGTAGTTGGTTGTTGAGTGGCCTTCCCACCCAGAGAATCTAAAACGTCCTCTTTCCAATCCATGACCAAGCTCGTGCAAATCACCATGCCCTAGAGGATGAAAAGACCAATAAGCATCGTAAGGGTTTCCTGAACAACCGTAACCACAAGTCGCTTGATCGGCATTCATGTGCTTTACAATATCAATGTTCGCAATTTCCCAGCCCTTTGCCTCTCCGTATTGGTGTATTTCAGCAATTTCATCAATTCCTGGCCCTTTGAAACCCGCAAGTGCATGAGGAAGGTTGTGTACGTAACGCTCTGTGGCGAGAGCCATATCATGCGGCTGTGCCCAATCAGAAGCTCCGATAGACTCTTTCATCTTGTCTAGTTTAGAGTGAACTTCAAATCCGGGAGTCACCAACTCAGCCCAGTCAAAGTTACCTTCTTCGAGCTGCGCGACAAAGCTATCGTTGTCCGCTTGACTTCGCCAAACAGGGTGTTGGGCAACATTTTCAAAACGCAGCTCTACATCGATATCGTTGGTATCAAAATGAACTTGTAATGTCCCGCCATAGGCAGAGGTCAGGTATATCGTTTCTCCATGTTTTACGGGGTAAGTTACCGAAGTCAAAAACTTCGGCCTTGCATAGCCGTCTTTACCCGAAAACTCATGAGTCGCACCGCTACGTAGTGTGTTAAGGGCAATCGACGTTGCCACTTTGTTATTATCTAATCGCGTCACTTTGATCGTCTTACCCGGTAAGGCATATACACCCGCCGCACGGAAGTTTTTCTTTGACTCTAAAGTAATAATCTTGGTGATGAGAGGGACATTCTTAAAGTTCTTGGTGCTGAAGTTCCCTAAACTCGGCTGTGCTGCGTTATGTTGTCGAGTGTTGTATGTCGCGTAATCACTGTAATACGACCGAAGAAAGTCGATTCTATCTGTTACGTCTTTACCCATTGGGTACTTAACGTCTTGTCGGTAGCGATCAGCAAGTAGCAGTAACAGCTTTTCATATTCGTAGTTCTTGGATGCAAAGAGATCAATTTTTTTGCTATCAAGCGTCGTTAGGTGTGAACGAATACTGTTCGCGGCCTTATAGAACTCTTCATCCATGTTGGACTCATCTGGGCAAGATTTGTCATCACATAAATTCAAGTCAACAGTGAAACTATCGAGTTTCAGGCGCTGTAAAAGTGCTTGTTGTTTGACGATATTATCTGGCATTCGATCAATCAGTTGCGTTGAATCCCAATTTGACAGCCCTAGCCTGCGCCAATAGTTATCACCAACATACGTCATATGCATTTCTGCAAATAGTGCGTTGCCTAAGTCCGTCATACCGCCATCAAGATGCAAATACAGTACGGGAATCTTTTTGTTGAACGCCAAACGTAACCCCGTCATTACATCGTTAATTTCGTCACCATCATTTAACTTTTGAGACAAAATCAATAAATCAGGGTTGTTCGTTTCAATACATTGGCTTAATTTGCTGCCGTCACAGGCGTTGTCATCATTGATAACCATCGAAGGATTGATGTTGCTCGTTAGCCAGTTTCGCGTTGCTTTGTCATCAGGAAAATAATAAGACTGCTCCATCTGAGCCAAGACAACATTCTTAGGTGAACTTGTGCCTGATGCCCAACCCACCAAGTTTTTTAACCACACATCCATTTCTGCGTTGACTGAATCCGTTGAACGTTGCTTAGTTCGAAATGGGTTACTTGCTAACGCAGCGTAACGACTACCGCTCGATGTATAACCTGCAATACCAATCGCAAGCTCTTGGTCAGTATATCCACTCTGCATCGCTTTATTGGTTTGCAGGATGACATCGTTGAAGCCGTAAGTTGGTAAGATTATCGCGGCATCGTGTGTTGGATCCCAATGAAGATTGCGCAGCGGCGTGCCGTCTGAATTTTTAGACAGAGACTGTTTAATTTGACTGTAATCGGATTTGTATTGGGCAACGAGCGCTTGGCTGGCGTCAATAAACTCATTGGCATTAGATACAAGGGATGCATCTCCGGATTCAAGCGCTTTTTGTACCGCCGTTTTACTCGGAGGTTGAGCGGAATCACTAGAACCACCACATGCAGAAAGTAGTAGAGACGACGGCAAAATTAGACACAAAGATAAGATGTTTTTTTTCATTGTTATACGACACTCAAAAAAATTGGAGCAAGTGTATCTATGGGTTCACTTAAGTCAATTGATTCGACTAATGGGTTCGTAATTTATGGAGTGAATTTAACAAATACCACTTAAACTTATTGGTACCCGAACAATTGAATTGAAATTAAAAACGGCGCTACAAGAGCGCCGTTTGTCTAAGAAAATCTGTATCGTAGAGTTAACTTAACGGCCTTAGGTAAGCAAGGAAACGCTTCTCTGCGAATTTGAAAATCGCAATGATGATAAACGTTAGCGCCATGTAGAATAGACCTGCAGTTAGGAAAGACTCGAATGGAGCGTAGTAGCGAGAGTTGACCAAACGTGCAGCACCAGTTAGATCCATAATGGTTACGATACCTGCTACCGCTGAACCATGAAGCATAAAGATAACTTCGTTACTGTAAGCCGGTAATGCACGACGTAGAGCACTTGGTAAAATGATGCGGCGGTATGTCTTGGGTGTGCTCATACCATACGCTTTTGCTGCTTCAACTTCACCTTTCGGTAAGCCATTAATAGCACCACGAATGATCTCTGCAGTATATGCTGATGTGTTTAGAATAAACGCAACTAAAGCACAGAACCACGCGTTTTCCCATAGTGTATCTTTTACTGGGAAGAATTGGTCCATACCGTAGTAAATCAGGTACAACTGCACCAATAACGGCGTACCACGGAAGAAATAAATGAACGACCAAGCTGGTGCATTAATCATCATATTTGGACTGTTACGAGCGATAGCTAATGGTATGGCTACGAATAAGCCAACAATCAAAGCGACACAAACCATCCAAGCCGTTGTCCACAAACCACCAAGGTAAATCGGCAGGCTTTCAATTATCAATGAAAAGTCCATAACTACCTCGCGTGGATACTGAATTTACGTTCAACCAACTTAAGTAAGCCCGTCGAAACACTGGTGAAGAATAAGAAGATGATTGCTACCGTCATATAGAAGGTAAATGGCATTTTGGTTGAGCCCGCCGCCAGAGCGCTAACACGTACCATGTCTTCAAGGCCAATAATAGAAACCAGCGCGGTAGTTTTTAGTAAAACCAACCAGTTATTACCAAACCCCGGCAATGCGTGACGAATCATTTGCGGTAATAGAATACGACGGAATGCTAAAACAGGGCCCATGCCATAGGCCTTTGCCGCTTCCATCTCACCGCTGTCGACAGCCATTATCGCACCACGGAAGGTTTCTGCCATGTACGCGCCGAAGATGAATCCAATGGTTAAGACGCCAGCAATGAATGGGCTGACATCAATATAATCAGGTAGGTAAGCGGTCCATTCGTGGTTAGGGTCACTTGATGTGAACCACTCATTGAGCCACTCATTGATGGAATACAAACTGTTGTTTAAAAGGATTTGTCCACCAAAGAAAATTAGCATCATCAATACGAGATCGGGTATACCTCGAATAACGGTTGTGTAGAGGGTTGCAATTGCACGAGCCCAGCGATAAGGCGCGAGTTTAGCTAAGGCACCTAGCATACCAAGAACCATAGCTAAAATTAGCGACAGTAAGGCAACTTCGATTGTAAGCACCGCCCCTTTCAGGATCGACGCTTCATATCCTTGTAAATCAAACATAATGAATTCCAACAGAACTGCGAAAAAGTTGGTAAGACAGGGAGAGGTGAGCCTCTCCCTTAAGAAGTGACGCTAGAGATTACTTACCGTATACGTCGTAGTTGAAGTATTTAGCAGCGATATCTTGGTAGATGCCTTTTTCACGTAGTGAAAGGATTGCAGCATCTAATTGCTTAGTCAGATCTTTGTCTTGCTTACGTAGAGCAATACCAAAACCTTCACCGAACCATTTAGGATCAGTTAGTGATGGACCAACAAACTCGTAGTCTTCACCACCCGCTTTGTTTAGTACACCTTCTTCTAGAGCAGATGCATCACCCAGTACAGCAGCAACACGACCGTTAGCTAGATCAAGGTAAGCTTCGTCAAATGAACCGTAACGAACGATTTCTACTGTGTCGCCGTAGTTATCTGTTAGGTACTTGTCGTGAGTTGTTGCACGTTGAACGGCAATTTTTTGACCACTTAGATCATCAAAGTTAAGGCCTGCACCTTTTTTAGCGATGAACTTGTTCGGGATAAGTGCGTATTTACCTGTGAAATCGATCTTTTTCTTGCGCTCTTCCGTGATAGACATTGCCGCAATGATCGCATCATATTTACGAGCAAGCAGAGAAGGAATAATACCATCCCAATCTTGTGCAACGATCTTACACTTCACCTGCATTTCAGTACAAAGCGCGTTAGCCATATCGACATCGAAGCCTTTCAGCGAACCGTCAGCTTCTGTCCAGCTAAATGGAGGGTAAGCACCTTCAATACCGAAACGTACTGTTTTCCATTCTTTTGCTTGAGCTACGCCCGTTGCAGCAGTTGCAGCAAGTGCCGCGACTAATAACCACTTTTTCATATCCCTACTCCTGTGATTTAGGTTTTTATGTTTTGCTAATTTTAATATTGTGTTTGTTGTTACTTATTAACTTACTTGTTGTGTTTCATTGTTAACACTGTCGCCATTTACCTTAGCAACAGCATTTCAATTCTGATTAGTAAATCGATGAGATAAATTGTTGTAATCGCTCAGATTCAGGCTCAGTAAACAGTTTAGCTGGATCGCCCTGTTCTTCCACCAAGCCTTGATGTAAGAACATCACATGATTTGATACGTCACGAGCAAAAGCCATTTCATGTGTTACCACAAGCATGGTTCTTCCTTCTTCTGCTAGATCGCGCATTACACCAAGTACTTCCCCTACTAACTCAGGATCAAGTGCCGATGTTGGTTCATCAAAAAGCATCACTTCAGGATCTACCGCTAATGCTCTTGCAATCGCCGCACGCTGTTGTTGTCCGCCAGATAAATGACCTGGGTAGTAGTCTTTGCGTTCATATAGCCCTACTTTCTTCAGTAGCAGCTCAGCATTTTCAATCGCTTGTGCTTTAGGTACACCTAAGACGTGAACAGGCGCTTCGATAACATTTTCGAGAACGGTCAGATGAGACCACAGGTTGAAACCCTGAAAAACCATTGCTAAGCGAGAACGGATTCGCTGTACTTGTTTTTCATTGGCAGGAACAGAAACACCTTGGCGGTTATTTTTCATTTGAATTAATTCACCATTAACCCAAATCTCGCCAGCAGTAGGTGTCTCTAAAAGGTTGATACATCTAAGGAAAGTACTTTTACCCGACCCTGAAGATCCGATAATCGATACTACATCGCCTTTATGCGCAGAAAGTGAAATTCCCTTTAAAACTTCATTTTGACCAAACGTTTTGTGTAAATCCTTTATGTCCAGCGCTGGTACATCTTTCATGCGCTTTCTCTCCCAAGTTTGTGAAAATGCAAGGTACTCCGACCTTTTCATGCGATACAAACTAGCACCACACGAAACAACATGCAACAAATTATTAACCTAATAATTGAGAATAAATAGCGATTAACTCTGACTTATTATGCAATGAATAGCGTTTTAGTCTCAATTTACTGAATGAAATGTATCAACAAGCTGGAATTGCGACTCTGGCATTGTTTAAATAAAGTTAATCAAAATGAGATTCTCGTAGCTTGATGCCTCACAAGAAAAACACGTTTTGTGAACTTAAAAACGGCGCTTCCAACAAAATTTAATACCCGCAGTAGTACACCAAACTCACTATACGAGAACGTTATTAGAAGGTCGTTGAGTGGTTAAAACTTCATAGGCAACTAAGAGACCAGTTACTAATAGTGAAACCACTCAGTAAGTAAGAGGTATCCGGCTGATGCTATGTAGAGCAAGACATGAAGAAGATAGCTAACGTCAATTTGTGAAAACTAATTACACAATTCATCAACGGTACGTTAATGAATCGCTTCGTTTTGTAGCTTTCTTTCACATAAACTCATAAAGTGATCAAGATCAATCACCCTAAAGGGTAAGCTTGTTAGACTCAGCAGCAAAGAATAAGGCATTAAAAATGCCAAACATTTCTTTTAACTTAGCTGCATAAAGCACATCAAAACCGTGCAACATAATATTAATAAGTTATAACTAAGAAATAACGCAATTACGCGAAATTTTATAATTCAATTTTAGAATTACTAACATAAAAATATGAGGAATCTATGTCAGACGTTGTGAATAATGCGAACTCTGAAGTAGAAGAGAAAAGCTATAAAGAGCTACACCGCCCTGCTTCTGAATTTGAGAGCCGCTCAGATTACTTAGATCACGAACTTCAAATCATGAAGCCTCGTCGTTTTGGCCTAAACCTTCCAGGCCGTGATTTCCGTTTTGAACTTGAAGATCTTGTTCCTGCACTTGCTGGTACCATCGGTATCATCGCGATGTACTCTGCAGTAATGATGTCTTGGGCTGATGGCCTAACTCAAGCTTGGGATCACGTAAACCTAGGTAAAGACTTCGCGATTGAAGTTGCTCGTGTAGAAATGCTGATTCCTGCACTGCTGTTCTGTATCCTTGCTTCTGGTTTCTTCAACCCGAAAGCAAACCTTGCCGGTAACCACGGCCCAATGATTCCTCTTATTGGTACCATCGCTCTCGCTGGTGCTCACCCTCTTGCATTGGCTATCCTTATCGGTGTCTTCGGTCTAATCCTAAGTTTCCTAAAAGGCGGCTCCAAGCTGGTTAACCTGACTTCGGAAGGTACCGCTGGTGGCTTGCTCATTTTCTTAGGCCTAACGGGTACCATGAGCCAAATTAACTCGATTCAAGCATGGGCGGTTGGTCTTCAATCTTCTACTGTTGAAGCGGGTAGCATGGGTTACGTCGGTCTAATCGTTCTTGCTATTACTATTGCTATCTATGCTTTCTTAGCAAAAGTGAACAAGCGTTGGTTAGCTATCCCAGTTTGTGCATTCACAGGCCTTGCTATTGCATTAGCATTGGGCGCTGGTTTCGATATCGTATTCGAAACTGAAATGGGTATCCCAAACCTAAACCCAGTTTACTGGTGGGGTTCGACTTCTGAAGGTTGGATGCTTGGCTTGCCAAACGTTGAACACTTCATCGCTTCTCTACCATTTGCAATCCTAGCGGTAGCGATGTGGTCACCTGACTTCCTAGGTCACCGTATCTTCCAAGAACTAAACTACCCTAAACGTTCTGAAAAAGTTCTGATGGACGTTGATGACACTATGACTATGTGTTCAGTTCGTCAAATGGTGGGTACTGCGGTTGGTGGTGGTAACATCACTTCTTCTTGGGGTACTTACATGATCCCAGCAGCAATCGCGAAACGTCCAATTCCTGGCGGCGCAATCTTGCTTGGTTCTCTATGTATTATTGTTGCGATTCTTGGTTTCCCAATGGACGTTGCAGTATGGCCACCAGTGATGCGTGTTGCGCTACTTGTAGGTGTATCTCTACCTCTACTTGAAGCGGGTATGCAAATGGTTAAGGATTCAAAGGATTCTCAAGCAGCTGGTATCTGTATCTTCGGTTCAGCGGTTGTTAACCCTGTATTAGCATGGGCTCTGACTATGCTTCTTGATAACAACGGTCTAATTGGTGATAAAGAGCGTGCGAAGCGTCTATCATTTGTAGACAAGATTGTAATCCCTGTTGGCGTTTTAGTTATCTGTTTAGTAGCAATGCTTGCAGTTGGTATGCTAGAAAGTCAATATGGCCTAAAAGCTTGGCTATAATGCTCATTACTACACAAAAGTAGTATTGGGATTAAAAAAAAGTTTGGGTGGCAACCCCTGTCACTCAAATTTTTTCAACTTTTTTTGGCATTTATTGATTTAGTTTAAGGTTTGCAGAAATTTTTTAGCGTAGTCTTGAATACATAGAGTAAAGACAACATATAAAAGGTAGTGACAATATATATAACCATATGACGCTCATATGCTCATATATATTGTTATTAATAAGAGTGTACTACCCTTACGAGGGGCGCTGGCTCAACAGTGTTAATGTACGTATTTTTTCTACTAAAAAGGTAGGTATGTCATGGCAGAGCAATTTGCTAAAGCTTGGGAAGATTTTGCTGCAGGTGAGTGGCAAAGCGAAGTAAACGTTCGTGATTTCATTCAAAAGAACTACACGCCATATGAAGGCGACGAGTCTTTCCTAGTTTCTGAGGGTACTGAAGCAACTAACAAGCTTTGGTCTTCGGTAATGGAAGGTATCAAGCAGGAAAACGCAACTAAAGCACCTGTAGATTTCGATACTTCTGTTATCTCTACCATTACTGCTCACGATGCAGGTTACATTGAGAAAGATCTTGAGACTATCGTTGGTCTACAAACTGAGAAGCCACTAAAACGTGCAATCATCCCTAACGGTGGTGTACGTATGGTTGAAGGTTCTTGTAAAGCATACGGTGAAACTCTTGACCCAATGGTTTCAAAAATCTACTCAGAATACCGCAAAACACACAATGCTGGCGTTTTCGATATCTACACTCCTGATATCCTAAAATGTCGTAAGTCTGGTGTTCTGACTGGTCTTCCTGATGCTTACGGCCGTGGTCGTATCATTGGTGACTACCGTCGTGTTGCACTTTACGGTATCAAATTCCTAATGAAAGACAAAGCTGCTCAATTCGCTTCTCTACAAGAGCGTTTCGAGAACGGCGAAGATCTTGCTGCTACAATGCAATTGCGTGAAGAGATCTCTGAGCAACATCGTGCTCTAGGTCAAATCAAGCAAATGGCTGAGAAATACGGTTTCGATATCTCTGAGCCAGCTCAAACTGCTCAAGAAGCTATTCAGTGGACTTACTTCGGCTACCTAGCTGCTGTTAAATCTCAAAACGGTGCTGCAATGTCTCTAGGTCGTACTTCGACTTTCCTAGACATCTACATCGAGCGTGATATCGCTGCTGGCAAAATCACAGAAGACCAAGCACAAGAGATGATCGACCACTTCGTAATGAAGCTGCGTATGGTTCGTTTCCTACGTACTCCTGAGTACGATGAGCTATTCTCTGGCGACCCAATCTGGGCTACAGAGTCTATGGGGGGTATGGGTGTTGATGGTCGTACGCTAGTAACGCGTTCGAACTTCCGTTTCCTTAACTCTCTATACACTATGGGTCCTTCTCCAGAGCCAAACATCACAGTTCTTTGGTCTGAGCAACTACCTGACGGCTTCAAGCGTTTCTGTGCGAAGGTATCTATCGATACTTCTTCTATCCAGTACGAAAATGATGACCTAATGCGTCCTGACCTTGGTTCTGATGATTACGCAATCGCTTGTTGTGTATCACCAATGATCGTTGGTAAGCAAATGCAGTTCTTCGGCGCTCGTGCTAACCTTGCAAAAACTATGCTTTACGCAATCAACGGCGGCGTTGATGAGAAGCTTAAAATGCAAGTTGGCCCAGTTGGCGACAAGATCACTGACGAAGTACTTAACTACGATGACGTAATGGGTCGCCTAGACACATTCATGGATTGGTTAGCTAAGCAATACGTGACAGCTCTAAACAGCATTCACTTCATGCACGACAAGTACAGCTACGAAGCGTCTCTAATGGCTCTTCATGACCGTGACGTTCGTCGTACTATGGCTTGTGGTATCGCTGGTCTGTCTGTTGCTGCTGACTCACTGTCTGCAATCAAATTCGCGACTGTTAAACCAATCCGCGACGAAGATGGCATTGCAACTGACTTCGAAATCGAAGGCGATTACCCTAAATACGGTAACAACGACTCTCGTGTAGATGACATTGCTTGTGAACTAGTTTCTACGTTCATGAACAAGATCCGTAAGCTTAAGACTTACCGTGATTCAATCCCTACACAGTCAGTTCTTACTATCACGTCTAACGTGGTTTACGGTAAGAAAACAGGTAACACTCCAGACGGTCGTCGTGCTGGCGCTCCTTTCGCTCCTGGTGCAAACCCAATGCACGGTCGTGATGAGAAAGGTGCTGTAGCTTCACTAACGTCTGTAGGTAAACTACCGTTTGCTGATGCTCAAGATGGTATCTCTTACACTTTCTCTATCGTGCCAAACGCGCTAGGTAAAGAAGAAGATAGCCAACGTGCTAACCTTGCAGGCCTAATGGATGGTTACTTCCACCACGAAGCTGGCATTGAAGGTGGTCAACACCTTAACGTGAACGTTCTTAACCGTGAAACTCTAGAAGACGCAGTTAAGCACCCTGAGAAATACCCTCAGCTAACGATTCGTGTTTCTGGTTACGCTGTACGCTTTAACTCTCTGACTACAGAGCAGCAAGCTGACGTAATCGCACGTACATTTACTGAGTCTCTATAAGCTCACGCTCAATAGACAGTAAAAACTATTAGCCTCGCCAATGTGCGGGGCTTTTTTATATCTACTCTAAATCTCATCAATACCCCCTCCCCCAAGAAAGATTAGATTGGCCACAAAAAGCACACTCGCATTCACTTTTTTTCTACAAATCCACTCAAACTACGGTACTATTTCTGTTCATCATTTTAGAGTAACCGCTACATGAAATACCTTCGTTATTTACCACTGATTCTCCTCTCTTGTTCATCACTGGCATCTGAACGCTCTACGTTAACTTTTGCGTTAGACAACGATGGTATCTTTGGTGTCGACCAAGACTATACCAACGGTTTATTTCTGGGTTACACATCGTCAAGTATTACGCCATACGCTTGGGTAAAACCATTGAGCCTTTCCTATTGGGGCGCAAGCTCTTTAGATAAGTGGGAAATCACCATTGGTCACAAGATGTACACGCCTTCTGACATTGAATTAGAAAAACCATCAGCCAATGATCGTCCATACGCAGGTTACCTACATACAGAATTCAACTACATCAGCTTGAACCCACAACAAGCCCAGCGTTTTAACATCACGTTTGGTACTACAGGCGAGCGAGCACTTTCCGAAGACGCTCAAAAACTGGTTCACTCAATCACTAAATCAGACGAACCTATGGGTTGGAAGTATCAAGTTGATGATGAGTACGCAGGTAGCCTTGGTTACTTAAGTCATTTCAACCTAATGCGTAATCAAGCATTAGCGAATACTGACTTCGAGATATCTAACGTATCAGAGATCAACGTTGGTAATTTTAGAAGCGACATTTCTACTGGATTTATGTTCCGTTGGGGTACTGACTTGGGCGGCAACTTTGGCGCAGCGAACATCAGCACAGAAAACCCATTCAAAGCAGGCATGATAGGTGCTTCAAATACAGGTTGGTTTACTTACGCAGGTCTTGAAGGGCGTTACCGATTTAATGACCTGACTGTCGAAGGGGATCGTTCCGGTGTTAATGATTATGCAAAGAAAAATGACCAAGATCCTGCGATCTACGATGTCACTTTAGAGAACATTCAAGCGACAGCGATACTTGGTGTTGCTTGGTATAACCAATACGTTGGTGCATCTTTCGCACTTACCGCAAAAACACCCGATTACCAAGAAGCAACAAAGTCAGTGTACGGTACTGGTGGCATCACTATGTTTGCTTTCTTCTAGCCATAGAAAAGGCTTTCACCGCCTGCTTTTCAAGTTAAATAAAGGCAATCATCTTCACAGGTGATTGCCTTTATTTTTAAAGACCTAGTTACCATTTGACCCTATTTTATGTACCGTTTTTGTAATAAAATAAACGGTATAAATTCCTATACGAGAATAGCTCATGTCTACAACTGGTCGCATTCACTCATTCGAATCTTGTGGTACTGTCGATGGCCCTGGTATCCGCTTTATTGTGTTTCTTCAAGGCTGCTTAATGCGTTGTATGTACTGCCATAATCGCGATACATGGGATCTTCATGACGGAAAGGAAGTAACGGTCGAAGAGATCATTAACGAAGCAAAATCATACCGTCATTTCATGAAAGCCTCTGGCGGCGGTATCACCTGTTCAGGTGGCGAAGCGATGCTACAACCTGAGTTTGTTCGTGATTTTTTCCGCGCGGCTCAAGCTGAAGGCATCCACACTTGTCTTGATACTAATGGCTATATTCGTAAACACACTGAAGTGGTCGATGAAGTACTAGAAGCCTCTGATCTGGTAATGCTGGATCTTAAACATATGCGAGATGAAATTCACCACGATTTCATTGGTGTATCAAACCGACGTACTCTGGATTTTGCACGCTACCTACACAAAATAGGTAAGAAGACGTGGATTCGTTATGTGATTGTTCCTGGCTACACAGATACGCCAGAAGATGCGCATCTTCTGGGTGAATTCATTAAGGACATGGATAACATCGAAAAAGTAGAACTGCTTCCATACCACAAGCTAGGTGCTCATAAGTGGGAAGCATTGGGTCACGACTACCCTCTTGAAGGTACAAATCCGCCAAGCAAAGAAAAAATGGACGAGATTGTTGCTATCCTCAGTCAATACCATTCAAACGTAAAATACTAATTTAGACTTACGTTAATAGTGATTTCAAACGCCTCAATTTCAATTGGGGCGTTTTCTTTTTTGGTTAAAACAATCCTTTCACTTTTCTTTACAACTTTTGTTTATCAATTCAAAAAATCATATTAAATCCGTGTTGAGATCATGTTTCCACTCTTAGGAATGCTGTTACTCTTACTGCAACAAAATAATATAACATTTAGTTTTTTAGTGAGGTTCCTCCCATGGAAATGACCAATGCTCAGCGTCTAATTCTATCAAATCAATACTACCTAATGTCTCAAATGGATCCTGAGAACTCAGCTAAATACCAGCGTCTACAAACGATTGTAGAACGTGGTTACGAACTCCAAATGCGTGAGCTTAACAAAGAATTTGGTTGTTTAACTGAAGCAGAATGTCGCGAAATTATCGACATTATGGAGATGTACCATGCCATGCAAGAGTCGAATAAAATGCTTGCAGATCAAGAGCGTGCGGAAGTCGACCAACGTCGTCTACAATTCCTAGGTTTCGATATCGCTTCTGAAGCACAAATCGTACATTACGTGCGTTTCCTTGTTGACTCTGAAGGACTTTACCCTCAATTTGACAAAGCAGATCACCACTTCAATAGCCAAATGCCAATGTTAGAAAAGTACCGTCGCATGCTAACAACGTGGCGTAACTGCCCTCGTCAGTACCACCTATGTGCGACAGAGCTATCTCAAATATTTAGTGCTTAGAAGATTAGCTTTAAGTGGGCTTATAAAATTTCAAAAAAGGGGTTACTCATCATGAGTAACCCCTTTTTTAATATTCATATATGAAGCGATAAGCCGAAGCAACTAGAAGACGTAGGCAACACCGACGTTTGCGGCCATGTTGATGCCACTTTCAAGTATTGGGCTGTTCTCAATATCACCTTCAAGGTTGGTATAACGAACGCCACCAGTGACTCGGATATTTGGCGTCACATGCAAGTAACCACCTAAACCAATAAAGTACTGACCATCCCAGTCTGCATCGAACTCGTTCAAATTAGTTCTCGACGCTTCTGCTGAACTCACCCCGTACAGGTGGTTATTCAGGCGCTCACTGTTATAAGCATAACCAATAGAGGGTGTAATCGCCCACCCATTGCGACGAATCGGCAAACGCCATGCGGCTTCCGCATAGATACCATTATGCCTAAACCCTAAGTCAGATCCTGCTGTCGCTTCAAACATCCCGACCAAGGTGATCACTTGGTAGCTAATGCCACCTAATACTGATGCTTTACGCTCATCTAACTTTTGAATATCAACGTTATCAGAATCACCCGGCTTCAATGTCCTCGAATCATAAACCGCTCGAAACACAATATTCTGTGGTGAACCTGCAGGTAGCAAGCGATAACCCGCACTGAATCCACGCATGAAAAAATGCTCACCTTCATAACCAATCATGGGAATCACCGTACGATTTGACGGCGTCTCTTTATAGACAGCAGGAGAATAAGAGGCGGCAACGCCCAGTGACCACTGCGATATTTTTGCATGCGTTGCTGTCGAAGCCAGTAACGCCACACTGATAGCCACTATTTTTAACCCATTATTCTTCACTATATTTACCTATTTATTGAGCAACTTTGGATAACGCTGCGCATTATATGGTACTTCATTCCAAAAAATCAATAGAGCTCAGTTATACATCTAACACACATAAATCCAGTGTGAGTATTGTTAAGCGACCTAAAATCACAAAACAAATGGTTAGATCCGCTCGAATGTAAAATAATTCGATTCCACACGCCTCAAGTTGCCTATTGCGCTCGCTACGTTTTTCACACGCAAAATTGTAAATAAATACATAATTGTTAAGCAAAATTGTCGAAGCGGGTCTAACCTTAAAATGTAGGGAGAGCCTATTTTTCAATCGCTCGTCAGTTTTGACTGGTTAACAAGGGGAATGTGACTATGAGTATTTTTGACCACTATCAATCACGTTATGAAGCAGCCAAGGAAGAAGAGCTGACATTGCAAGAGTTCTTAGGGCTGTGTAAAGACGATAAAAGTGCTTACGCGAATGCTGCCGAGCGCTTATTACTCGCCATTGGCGAACCGGAGGTCATTGACACTGCTCAAGACCCTCAACTAAGTCGTATTTTCTCGAACCGTGTCATCTCACGCTACAGTGAATTTAAAGATTTCTACGGCATGGAAGACGCGATTGAACAGATTGTTTCTTATCTAAAACATGCAGCGCAAGGTTTAGAAGAACGTAAGCAAATCCTTTATCTACTTGGCCCTGTGGGCGGTGGTAAATCATCCCTTGCTGAAAAACTCAAGGCACTGATGCAAAAGCTACCAATCTATGTGCTGTCTGCCGATGGTGAGCGAAGCCCAGTGAATGATCACCCCTTCTGTCTATTTGACGTAAACGAAGATGGCGATCTTTTGAAACAAGAGTACGGAATAGAGAAACGTTACATACGCTCTATCATGTCACCTTGGGCAGCGAAACGCCTCCATGACTTCGGTGGTGACATCTCCAAATTCAAAGTCATCAAACTGCGCCCTTCTATTCTCGACCAAGTTGCAATTGCGAAGACAGAGCCTGGTGATGAGAACAACCAAGATATCTCGTCTCTGGTTGGTAAAGTCGATATTCGTAAGCTTGAGCACTTCTCTCAAGATGATCCCGATGCCTACAGTTACTCTGGTGCACTGTGTAAAGCAAACCAAGGTGTGATGGAATTCGTAGAGATGTTCAAGGCGCCAATCAAAGTCTTGCACCCACTTCTAACGGCAACACAAGAAGGTAACTTCAACGGTACCGAAGGGCTTTCTGCACTGCCATTTGACGGTATGATTCTGGCTCACTCTAATGAATCTGAGTGGCAGACCTTCCGTAACAACAAAAACAACGAAGCCTTCCTCGACCGTGTGTACATTGTAAAAGTCCCTTACTGTCTGCGCGTCTCTGAAGAAGTTAAGATCTACCAAAAACTGCTTGAGCACAGTGAGCTGTCCAAAGCCCCTTGTTCGCCAAGCACACTCGATCTGCTATCGCAATTCAGCATCCTATCGAGACTGAAAGAGCCAGAAAACTCTTCTCTGTTCTCAAAAATGCGGGTTTACGATGGTGAAACTCTAAAAGACACCGATCCAAAAGCGAAGAGCTACCAAGAGTACCGAGATTATGCGGGTGTTGACGAAGGCATGTCTGGGCTATCAACGCGTTTCGCCTTTAAGATCCTGTCTCGTGTGTTTAACTTCGACCAAGCCGAAGTAGCCGCAAACCCAGTGCACCTGTTCTATGTGATTGAACAGCAAATCGAACGTGAGCAATTCCCTCAAGAGACCGCCGAGAAGTATCTAGAGTTTTTGAAAGGATACCTAGTGCCACGCTACGTAGAGTTCATCGGTAAAGAAATTCAAACCGCTTACCTAGAGTCTTACTCTGAGTACGGTCAGAATATCTTCGACCGCTATGTCACCTACGCGGACTTCTGGATTCAAGACCAAGAGTACCGCGATCCAGAAACAGGACAGCTATTTGACCGTGCTTCTCTGAATGGTGAACTAGAGAAAATCGAGAAAACAGCTGGGATAAGTAACCCTAAAGACTTCCGAAATGAGATTGTGAACTTTGTGCTTCGTGCCAAAGCCAACAATAACGGTCAAAACCCAGTTTGGACAAGCTACGAGAAACTGCGCACTGTGATTGAGAAGAAAATGTTCTCTAACACAGAAGAGCTACTTCCTGTTATTTCGTTCAATGCTAAGACCTCAACGGATGATCAGAAAAAACACGACGACTTCGTTGCTCGTATGATGGAAAAAGGCTACACCGAGAAACAAGTGAGACTGCTATCTGAGTGGTACCTAAGAGTTCGTAAATCCTCATAACCAAACTGTATTGAGCTGCTCAATTGGGCAGCTCGTACAAACCAATAACTTTATACCCTAACGAACGAATAGCTTTAGTAAACCAATAACTCTTACAACCTATAAAAAGTAGGATCGCGACATCAGCTGAGAGGGAGTTCTTATGGCACAATTTATCGATCGGAGGCTCAATGGCAAGAATAAGAGTGCTGTGAACAGACAGCGTTTCTTACGACGCCATAAAGAGCAAATCAAAGAATCTGTGGCCGATGCAGTCAACCGACGCTCAATCACCAATACTGAAACCGGTGAAGACGTCACTATTCCCCATAAAGACATCAAAGAGCCAAGCTTTCACCAAGGTCAAGGCGGCGTAAGAGAACGCGTTCACCCAGGTAATGACCAGTTCATCACGGGCGATAAAATTGAACGTCCTAAAGGTGGCGGTCAAGGTGGTGGCGCAGGCCAGGGTGACGCAAGCCCTGATGGCGAAGGCCAAGATGAATTTACATTCCAAATTTCAAAAGATGAATATCTTGATATTCTCTTTGAAGATTTAGCTCTTCCTAATCTAGAGAAGAATCAGGTCAACAAAATCACCGAATGGAAGACACATCGCTCTGGTTATCAAAGCGCGGGGATTCCTTCCAACATCGCAATCGTTCGTTCACTGCAACAATCTCTGGCTCGTAGAACCGCGATGACAGCAGGTAAAAAGCGCGAGCTCAACCTACTGATGGAGCAACTTGACCAAGTAAAAATGACAGAACCAGCACAACCTTTCGAAGAGAGTCGCTTAAAAGAAGAGATTGCTGAGTTACGTAAAAAAATTGAAAGCGTGCCGTTCATTGACACCTTCGACCTGCGTTTTAAAAATTATGAGAAGCGCCCTATTCCATCTAGCCAAGCCGTTATGTTCTGTCTAATGGATGTATCTGGCTCAATGGATCAAGCTACCAAGGACATCGCAAAACGCTTCTACGTACTGCTTTACTTATTCCTCAATCGCACATACGAAAACGTCGATGTTGTGTTTATTCGTCACCATACTCAGGCTAAAGAAGTTGACGAACATGAGTTTTTCTATTCACAAGAAACCGGTGGCACCATCGTTTCCAGTGCACTGAAACTGATGAAGGAAATTGTCGCAGACCGCTACCCTGCTAATGAGTGGAACATTTATGCAGCACAAGCTTCTGATGGAGATAACTGGGCGGATGACTCACCTCGCTGTAAAGAACTGTTGGTCAATACGCTATTGCCGACTTGCCAATATTACTCTTACATCGAGATTACGCGCCGTTCACACCAAACGCTTTGGCACGAGTACGAGAAGCTAGAAGCGAGCTTCGATAACTTCGCCATGAAGAACATTAAAACGGTGGATGATATTTTTCCTGTGTTTAGAGAACTGTTCCAGAAAGAGACTGCGTAAGGGAGTTTGCCATGACAGCGAAATCAAACGTTGCAGAGAAAGACAAATCTGCACAGAAGAAAAACGACAAGATGCTGCCTGATGGTCCAGATTGGACGTTCAACCTCTTGGAACAATATCACGTAGAAATTAAGCGTGTGGCGCAGCATTACCGTTTAGACACTTACCCGAACCAGATTGAAGTGATTACCTCTGAGCAGATGATGGATGCTTACTCCAGCATTGGTATGCCCATCAATTACAACCACTGGTCTTTTGGTAAGAAGTTCATCCAGACAGAGCAAAACTACAAACACGGCCAAATGGGCTTAGCGTACGAAATCGTGATCAACTCAGATCCGTGTATCGCTTACTTAATGGAAGAGAACACGGTCACGATGCAAGCGTTGGTAATGGCGCATGCCTGTTACGGCCATAACTCGTTCTTTAAGGGTAATTACCTGTTCCAAACCTGGACTGATGCAAGCTCGATTATCGACTATCTATTATTCGCGAAAAAATACATTACCGATTGCGAAGAAAAATACGGTGTAGCTGAAGTCGAGAAACTTCTCGATTCTTGTCATGCTCTCATGAACTACGGCGTAGACAGATACAAACGCCCTGAGAAGATTTCCATAGCTGAAGAGACAGCAAGGCAAGAAGAACGTGAAGCGTATCTGCAATCTCAAGTCAATGAGCTGTGGAGAACTGTGCCTAAAAATCAAGACAAGGAAAAAGAGACCAAAATTCGCTTTCCTAGCGAACCTCAAGAAAACATTCTCTACTTTATCGAGAAGAACGCCCCACTGCTTGAACCTTGGCAACGTGAGTGTGTTCGTATTGTTCGCAAGGTAAGCCAATACTTCTATCCTCAGAAACAAACTCAAGTAATGAATGAGGGCTGGGCAACCTTCTGGCATTACACCATTCTTAACCACCTTTACGACGAAGGCTTGGTGAGTGATAAGTTCATCTTAGAATTCCTACACAGCCACACCAGTGTGGTTGCTCAACCCGCCTACAACAGCCCTTATTTCAGTGGGATAAACCCTTATGCGCTTGGCTTTGCGATGTTTAGAGACATCCGACGTATCTGTGAAGAACCAACCGATGAAGACAAAGAGTGGTTCCCTGAGTTAGCCGGAAGTGATTGGTTAGAAGCGGTGCACTTTGCCATGCACAATTTCAAAGATGAAAGCTTCATCAGCCAATACCTCTCACCAAAGATCATTCGAGACTTTAAACTATTTTCTGTGCTCGACGACGACCGCAAAAACACCATTGAGATAAGCGCTATTCACGATGACCCAGGCTATCGCTTGATTCGTGAAAAGCTTGCGGCGCAATACAACCTAAGTAACCTTGAGCCGAATATTCAGGTGTTTAACGTCGATGTTCGTGGTGATCGCTCGATGACACTGCAGTATGTGCCTCACGGCCGTATACCGCTTGATAAAGGCTACGACGAAGTGATGAAACATCTCTATCGCTTATGGGGCTTTGATGTAATTTTGGAAGAGCTCAAAGGTACGGGTCATAGAGAGATTCTGACTACTTGTCCAAAACGTAATGATTATGGAGCCAAGATTTAATATCAATCACAGTAAGTCAGTGCTTGGTATAAAACTCCGCTCCCCCTACAACATAGTGGTCACCCGCTCGGAAGTGGAGCAATAAAAAAGCGCATAAGTCTGATGACTTATGCGCTTTCTTTTTAAGGCTCAAACGTCTTCAATAGACGCAAGGCACTAAACCTAGATACTAGATACTAGATACTAGATACTAGATACTAGAGCTAAAACTAAATAAGCTTAAACAATCGGCTTTTGGCCGCGTTCAATCAGCTTCATCAGCACGCTGTCTGCAGATTTACCTGCCACGCCCGCTAGTTTGTCTGACAGCTTTTTCTTCTGTACGTAGTGAATCGCTAGAACCGTTTTGTCCTTACATGCCGCTACGACTAAATCATCAGAAGTGCTGATCTCATCCACCAGCCCAAGCTCATGTGCTTGTGTACCAAACCAGTGCTCACCCGTTGCTACTTTTTCAAGATCGAGTGCTGGACGATGGTCACGGATGAAGTCTTTGAATAGGCCATGTGTCTCTTCGAGCTCTTCTTTAAACTTCTCGCGTGCTTTATCGCTGTTCTCACCAAACATAGTAAGCGTGCGTTTGTACTCACCTGCCGTTAGCTGTTCGAATTCAATGTCGTGCTTTTTAAGCAGTTTGTTGAAGTTTGGCAGTTGAGCGATAACACCAATAGAACCAACAATAGCAAACGGTGCAGATACGATTTTGTCTGCGATACATGCCATCATGTAACCGCCACTTGCTGCGACTTTATCTACCGAGATAGTCAGAGGCAGACCTGCCGCTTTGATACGGTCAAGTTGAGAAGACGCCAGACCATAGCCGTGAACCATGCCACCGCCAGACTCAAGCTTAAGCAATACTTCATCACCTTCACGAGCAACAGCCAGAACCGCCGTTACCTCTTCACGTAATGAAGCCACTTCTTTCGCATCAATGCTGCCATTAAAATCAAGAACGAATAGATGTGGTTCACGCTTGCTATCAAGCTCACCCTCTTTCGCTGCTTTTTTCACTTCTTTGCCACGTGATTTTACTTTTTCTTTTTCCGCTTTCTTTTCTGCTTTATCACGGGCTTTGATGAAAGCATCATCGTGTAGATGGTGCTCTAATTGTTCAATCGTCTGTTTATGGTGCTCAGATAGGTTCGTGATTTCCAGCTCACCTTTAATCGCGCTTGATTTTCCACCCACCGATTTAGCAATCACTAAAATTGCAATGATGGCGATTACAACGGTCGCAATCTTGGCTAAAAACAAGCCGTAGTCCAACAAAAATTCCAATGTCATATCCCCTAATGTATGAATTAGTGTATTGTAACCATCTTGTCACGATTACCAAGAATTTCTCATCATTCCTGCGTTTATCTGTGTGATTAAACACCAATGGAATGACGAACATAATAAAAGAAAGAAGGATAAGCACAGTGGATTACCCAATCTCTACAGATGCCCTCAAAGATAAAGTAATTTTGGTTACAGGTGCCGGTGCTGGCATTGGTCGCCAAGCCGCACTAAGCTTCGCTCAACATGGTGCAACTGTCATTCTGTTAGGCCGCAATGTTAAAAACCTTGAATTCATTTACGATGAAATCGAAAGTGCTGGTTACCCTCAGGCTGCGATCATTCCGCTAGACCTCAAAGGAGCAACAAAGCAGAACTACATTGATATGGCTGAAACCATTGAATCACAGTTCGGTCGTTTAGACGGCCTACTGCATAACGCAGGTGTGCTTGGCACGTTAAGCCCATTTGATCAAATCGATGAAGAAACATTTGATGGCGTTATGCAAATCAACGTTAAAGCTGAATTTCTAATGACTCAAGCATTACTGCCTGTCATTAAAAAAGCTGAAGCCGGTCGTATCGTATTCACCTCTTCTACAGTTGGTCACTCTGGCCGTGCGTTCTGGGGCACTTACGCGATTTCTAAGTTTGCGACTGAAGGCATGATGCAAATCCTAGCGGACGAGCTTGAAGACACCAACATCCGTGTAAACGCGATCAACCCTGGCGGCACTCAAACACGCATGCGTGCAAAAGCGTACCCAGGTGAAGATGCGAACAAGCTAAAAACGCCACTCGACATCATCCCGTTGTATCTACACTTAATGAACCCAAGTGTGACAGACATTAATGGCCAATGTATCGATGCTCAACCTAAGTAACTGATATCATTAATCAATAGTAAAAAGTCGCTTCCATAGCGGCTTTTTTTGTATCTAAATCAATCAACTAACACTTACTTCCGCTAATTTTCATCATTTCTCTTTGCATCTTTTTCATTGTTAAATATACTGTATAAATACACAGGTATTTAATTATGCATGAACTAATAAAAAACTTACAAGACCGCCAGCTAATCTGGACAGGGTTACAATCAACAGCGCAAGGAAGTACTACTTCAACAGGCTATCCTCAACTGGATAAACAGCTTGATGGTGGCTTTCCGACGCATGGTGTTATTGAGGTTGAATCGCAACAAGGGATCGGCGAACTTCGCCTGCTTACACCCTATTTAGCTCAACAAAACTCACAAAAATTGGCCATCTTCATTAACCCACCGGGGAAGATCTGTGCCGAATTTTTTAGCAGCCAAGGTATTGAACTAGAGAACATCCTCGTTATCCAACCTCAGCGCGATCTCGATGCATTGTGGGCAGCAGAGCAGTGCCTTAAAAGCGGCGCCTGTCACTCGGTATTGCTATGGGGAGCCGATCTAGAAATACACCAAACCAAGCGTCTGCAAGCAGCAAGCGAAACCGGTAAGTGTCTGCAATTTCACTTTAAGGCCACCAGCCATAATCAGTTATCTCTACCCGTTTCTCTAAGCATGAAGCTATCTTCTCACGCCCAAGGGTTAAAGGTTGAGGTCACAAAAAGGAAAGGCAGCTGGTCATATGGCAGCTTTATTCTAGACATGAGCCAAAATTGGCCGTTACTCACTGAAAAAATTATCCTTCAAAACAGTTCACATAGTGCTTTATCAAATAACACCGTGCTGGCTTTTCCTATTGCGAAACAAGGCTAGCGTATGTTATGGCTTTATCTGCACTTTCCATCTCTGCAGTTGGATACCTTGTTTAATTCTGAGCTATCTAACTCCGAGAAAGTTCACTTTAATGAAGAGTTACACGAGCAACCTATTATCATCGTGGATGAAAAAGATCACCGTGTGCTGCAAGCTAACCAAGCTGCGCTGCAATCGGGAATTTCACTTGGTATGGGGCTAGGGTCTGCGGCGGCGCTGTGTCACAACTTACACGTCCACCCTTACAGTATTGAGCTAGAAAAAAGTAAGCTCAAAGAGATCGCTCAATGGGCGTATTTGGTCACTTCTGACATGGCTTTACTACCACAGAATGGTTTGTTGATTAAGGCATCTAATATGCTGTCACTTTACGATGGGCTAGATAACTACTGGCATGAGCTCAAAAGCCACTTAGAAACGCTCAATATCCAGTTCAGCTTCGCGACGGGTTACTCGCCACTTTCTGCAATCCTTTTGGGTAAGCAATCCATCAACCAAGTCACTAATAATGTTGAGCAAATAAAAGCATGGGTCAATCAACAAGCATTAAGTTCCAGCGAGCTGCCAACTAAGCAAGTGGAACGTCTGAACCGTGTCGGCATTAACTTAGTGGATGACCTATTGAAACTGCCTTTGCAAGAGGTCGCACGTCGCTTTGATATCGATTTGGTGAATTATGTCGGTCGCCTTAACGGTCAGTTCAAGCACCCGATTGATTTCTACCATCCACCGGAGAATTTTCAGCAATATCTCGAGCTATTGTTTGATATTGAAAACATCCTGTTTATCGAAAAGCCGTTACTGAAATTATTAAATCAACTCGAGTGTTTTTTGAAGCTACGCGACCGAGTTGCTTTCGAGTTAACGCTGACTTTGCATCTGAGAGATAAAGACGACCACCCTGTCTCTTTCTATTCAGCACAAGGCGATTACCTTGCTGCAAAGTGGGCGAACCTGACTCATCTAACCTTAGAATCACTGAAGATCACGGCACCGATTCAGGGGCTGACCCTTTCCGTAATTCGTCATGGAGAACCGCAAATGGCCTACCGTGATCTTTTTGATGGTAATACAGGAACACTTGCCGCGTTAGATTTGCTCTCATTACTTCAAGCCAAGTTAGGACAAGCTTGTATTCAGACTCCCAAAATACAGCATGACCCAAGACCAGAGAAGGCCAACCAATATTCACTACCAACACTGGGGAATACGGTAAAAAAGGGACAAATTCCCCAAGAGGTCACGCAACAAACTGCGACAACTCCCAACATCAGCCAACAACGACTCCGACCGAGTATTTTATTGCCAGAACCAGAAGCCTTAACCGAGAGTATCACTTTATCTCAAGGCCCTGAGCGCATTGTTTCTGGATGGTGGGATGGCGAGAAAATCATTCGTGACTACTTTATTGCTCATAGTGAAAACGGCCGATGGCTATGGGTATTCAGAACGCCCGATAAGCAATGGTTTTTGCACGGCTTATTTAGCTAGTCTGTAAGAAAGTAAGTCAGTAAGACAATTTAGTCGCTCACTCCGTACGACTTACTGACGATTTCAACGCCCCTTTTCAATCATGTTCACTCGCAATGGTTAAGTGAGATTACGTTATGTCTCTGCAATACTCAGAGCTTTTCTGCCAAAGTAATTACTCCTTTCTTGAAGGAGCTTCGCATGCGGAAGAGCTTGTTTTACAGGCCGACTTCTTACGTTACAAAGCACTCGCGGTTACTGATGAGTGCTCAGTCGCGGGCATCGTTAAGGTTCACTCAGCAATCAAGCAACATAAACTGTCGCTCAAGCAAATTGTCGGGAGCATGTTTTGGTTAAATGAAGAGTGCCAAGTGGTTTTGCTATGCCCAAATAGAGAGGCCTATGCCGAGCTGTGTCGTATTATTACCAACGCGAGACGTCGTAGCAGTAAGGGACATTATCAGCTCTCTGAGTGGGATATCATGTCGGCTAAGCACTGCTTCATTCTTTGGCTTCCTCAACAGAAAAATGAAGACGCACATTGGGGGCAATGGCTTTCTCAACACCACTCCGGTCGATTATGGATTGGCTTACAACGACACCTAGAACAAACCGACCAGCAGTACACGGATTACTGTGTTGAGCTGTCACAACATCACCAACTGCCGATTACTGCCTGTGGTGGCGTGCTGATGCACAACGCGAATCGCTTACCCTTGCAGCATTCACTCACTGCGATCAAATACCAACGTCCCATTACTGAAGTGGGCAGTCACTTACTCGCCAATGCCGAGCGCTGTTTACGCAGCATCAATAAGATCTCTCATATATTCAAAGCTGAGTGGCTAGAAGAGAGCAACCGAATCGCTGAGCTGTGTGAATTTGATTTAGCCAGCTTGCGCTACGAATACCCAAGCGAGCTGATCCCTCAAGGTGAGACACCCATGAGCTACCTACGCATGTTAGTCGAAAAGGGAAAACGAGCTCGCTTCCCGCAAGGTGTACCTAATGACATTCAACAAATCATAGATAAAGAATTGAGGCTAATTGACGCGCTTGACTACCCTTTCTTTTTTCTCACCATTCACGACATCGTCATGTTTGCCAAAAGCCAAGGCATTCTTTACCAAGGTCGAGGTTCAGCGGCCAATTCCGTGGTCTGTTACTGCCTAGAGATCACCTCTGTCGACCCAAGACAAATCTCAGTGCTATTTGAACGCTTCATCAGTAAAGAGCGCGATGAGCCGCCCGATATTGATGTCGATTTTGAGCACGAGCGCCGTGAAGAAGTCTTCCAATACATCTACAAAAAATACGGTAGAGAACGTGCAGCACTTGCCGCAACTGTCATTTCATATCGCTTTAAAAGCGCGGTCAGAGATGTCGGCAAAGCTTTAGGGCTACAAGAAACTCAGCTTGATTACTTTATAAAGAACACCAATCGCAGGGACAAAAGCTTAGGTTGGCAGGCTCAGCTCACTCAATTGGGGCTACAGCCTGATTCTTTGAAGGGACAGCAGTTTATCCATTTGGTTAATGAGATCATCGGCTTTCCACGTCACCTGTCTCAGCATGTTGGCGGCTTCGTGATCTCTTCTGGGCCTTTGTATGAATTGGTTCCCGTCGAAAATGCGGCTATGCACGATCGAACCATAATTCAATGGGATAAGGATGATCTTGAAACATTGGGGCTGCTGAAAGTTGATGTACTCGCGTTAGGTATGCTCTCTGCGATTCGTAAATGTTTCGACCTGATCAAACGCATTCACGGGCGATCACTGACCATTGCTGAGATCACCCGCCTTAAGGATGACCCTCAGGTTTACGGCATGATTCAGCGAGCAGACACCGTCGGGATCTTCCAAATAGAGTCACGCGCGCAAATGAGCATGCTGCCAAGGCTCAAACCAAGGACTTATTACGACTTGGTGATTCAAATTGCTATCGTACGTCCTGGGCCTATTCAAGGCGATATGGTTCACCCATTCTTAAAGCGCCGAGATGGTATTGAGCCAATCAGTTATCCATCTAAAGACGTGGAGTCGGTACTGTCGCGCACTTTGGGTGTGCCGATATTCCAAGAACAAGTGATTAAGCTCGCGATGGTTGCCGCAGGATTCACAGGTGGAGAGGCGGATCAGCTCAGACGCGCGATGGCCGCTTGGAAGAAAAATGGCAACGTCTTTAAGTTTAAAAACAAACTCATCGAGGGAATGCAAAAGCGTGGCTATGAGACAGAATTTGCTGAGCAGATCTTTAAACAGATATGCGGCTTTGGCGAATACGGTTTTCCTGAAAGTCACTCGGCTTCGTTTGCGGTGTTAGCGTATTGCTCAGCTTGGTTGAAATGCTACTACCCAGAATGCTTCTATGCTTCCTTGCTCAATAGCCAACCTATGGGGTTTTATAGCCCATCACAGTTGGTACAAGACGCACAACGACACAATGTGGTAGTTCTTCCGGTCTGTGTGAACGCCTCACAAGACAACCACACTGTCATCGCTCATCAGAATGGTTTAGCGATTCGCTTAGGGCTGCGACAAATCAAAGGATTCAGCGAACATGGGATTCAAAGCGTGCTCGCCAATCGGCCACAATCCGGTTATCGCCACCCTAGCCAGGTGAAACAGTTATCGATGAATAAGAAAGATATCGAGCTACTGGCATCGGCCAATGCGCTACATAACGTATCGGGAGACCGCTTCCAGACTCGCTGGGCAATCATGGACTCCGCTTCTGATTTACCTCTGTTTAGCCAAGTCTATGACGATGTTGGGGATGGACATGACGAACATGCACTGCACAAACCCAATGAGATGCAAGATCTACTCGAAGACTTCACCAGTGTCGGAATTTCATTGAACAAACACCCAATCACTTTGCTAGAAGAAGCGGGACGATTAGGTCGATTCACACACATGAAAGATTTAATACAGCAAAGACACAAATCTATGGTCACGGTTGTTGGATTGGTCACTGGAAAACAAGCTCCCGGAACCGCGGCAGGTGTTACCTTTGTCACATTAGAGGATAACACGGGCAATATTAATGTCGTGGTATGGGGAGCAACCGCGCGCGCTCAACAGCAAGCTTATCTGACAGCCAAAGCGTTAAAAGTACAAGGAATATTAGAAAAGGAAGGCGAAGTTGTGCATGTTATAGCGGGTAAACTCATCGATATTACCGATGACATTATTGGTTTGAACACCAAATCCCGAGATTTTCATTAACGAATCAAGTTGCCCTCCAAGAAACGCTAGAAACGAAAAAGAGAAGCATCCGCTTCCCTTAAATTCAAGTTGTTGAGTTATACCTCAACGTCCGCTTCCGTACGTCTTTTCTTAAATTCCCTATACAGTAATAAGCTCAAAGTCATGACGACTTTAGACGTTAACCATATCATTCAGAGGAACTACCTTAGATTGTGCATGAAAAGTTACGTTAGTAGTTGAGCATATTTTGTTAAAAAACATGCTGTATCAAATACTAGCAAACGTTTTCACCAAGGTCATTCGAAACAAACCGTACAGCTGCATTAATTACAAAATCTGACGCATTCGCTCTTGAGTTACTTCAACTAAGAGGTCTGGTTGGAATTTAGAAATAAAGCGATTACACCCTACTTTCTCAACCATGGCTTCATTGAAACTACCACTTAATGAAGTATTTAGCGTAATAAACAAGTCATGCATTCGAGGATCAGTTCGAACTTCATGAGTCAGTTTGTAGCCATCCATTTCTGGCATTTCGGCATCGGTGATCATCAACAGTATTTCTTGATTGATGTCTTTGCCTTCATCACACCACTTCTTAAGTAAAGTCAGTGCTTCTAAGCCGTCACAACATTCGATAATGTTCAAACCAAGTTGCGACAAGGTGCCTTTGATCTGGTTGCGTGCTGTTGAAGAGTCATCCACGATAAGCACATTACGGCCAACCATTTCATTCGCTAACTGCTGATCTAGAACACCGTCAGAAATCGACACATCGTAGTCGATGATCTCCGCTAACACCTTTTCAACATCGATGATCTCAACGATTTTGTGCTGCTCTTCTTCTTGGATATGCGTGATAGCAGTTAAATAGTTTGCTCGACCCGTAGTCTTTGGTGGCGGTTGGATTTCTGTCCATGTCGTATTCACGATATTGCGAACTTGTCCAACCAAGAAGCCTTGTACGGTTCGGTTGTATTCGGTAATGATCAAGTTGTTTTCTTGAGTCTCATCACGTGATGGTGGGAAACCAATCGCACTGCGTAAGTCAATCACAGGTACAGATTCACCACGTAAAGAAGCAACACCCGTAATATGATGGTGAGAGCCTGGCAAGCGAGTGAGTACAGGCACTTTTAAGACTTCTTTCACTTTAAATACGTTAATCGCAAATAGTTGGCGACTATTTAAGCTAAATAACAAGAGTTCCAGACGGTTTTCACCGACGAGTTTAGTTCTCTGATCAACAGAATTTAAAACGCCAGACATACAACACCTTAGTGACAAATAATAACTGTGGCTACAATAGCCTAATTCGATAGGTTAAAGCAAAGCGCAAATACACAGATGCTTAAACTAAGTACAACAAATGCTGTTATACATAGTTTAAGTGCATGGAAAGGGTTAAAGGAAGGCTAAAAACGATAAAAAAAGGGTTAGCCTTCAATCACTTTCATTAACAATTGGCCATCATATAAAGCTTGTTTAACAAGCGCAGCACCTGGCATGGTGGCTTGTTTATAGAATCGAGATTCCACCAGCTCTAAATCTTGATGGTAAACCGATAAACTCTGCTCTTCGATACACTTTTGAATCGCAGGATACAACACGCTTTTAGCCTGATTGATAACACCACCTATCAAAATTTTCTCAGGATTGAACAGGTTGATCACAATCGCTATCGCGGCACCTAAGTAACGACCTAACTGCTCAATCACTTCAACAGCCAGTGGATCACCATCAGCAGCAGCAGCGCAGATCTGTTCAATTGTGACATCTTCAAACGCCGTTAGTGATGATGCCTCGCCATTAGCCAGTCTTTCTTTGACTTGCTCACGGAGAGCCTGTGAACTCGCAACCGTTTCTAAACAGCCATGATTACCACAATGACAAAGCTTGCCTTGTCTATCGATCTGAATATGACCCAGCTCACCGATGTTACCGTGGCGACCTTGCAATACTCGGCCGTCGAGAATGATCCCTGCGCCTACTCCGTGGTGAATCGAGATCAAAACGGAGTTATCGTTATCTTGAGAGTGACCAAACAGCTTCTCTGCTAATGCCCACGCTCGGGTATCATTGGCAATAAAGACAGGTAGACCTGTTTCTTTGTAGATCTCAGGACCCAACGCTAAGTTTTTAACGTTGTAGTGTGGCATCTGCAACACAATCCCCTGCTCAGAATTCACAAGCCCCGGTAGCGTAACCGCAATACTTGTTACCCTATCGAGTTGCTCGGCATAAGTTTGGAAAAACTCATCAATTTCATGCAGAAGACGCGCAAGTACATCGTCTTGGTCACGTTCATGAATATCAATCTTAGTATCGATAAGTACATCGCCGCCCAATTCATGGAGCGCGATCGTTAAGTATCCGCGACCAAGACGCATCGACAGAAACTGCCAACCTTCGTTATTGGTTTGCAGACCGACAGCAGGACGCCCACGAGTCGTGGCTTCTTGAACCGTCGTTTCGTGAATAAGGTGAGCTTCAATGAGTTCACGGGTAATTTTAGTAATACTCGCCGGGGCCAACTCACTTTGCTTGGACAGATCGATACGAGAAATAGGACCTTTAAGGTCAATTAGTTTATATACACGACCAGCATTGACCTGTTTGATATGATCAATATGGCCCGGTTGAGCCATGTACATTTTACGCTCCAGAAATCATCAACGCGGTAATTTTTTTACTTTGCGAAGTAATTGTGAAGTCACTTGGTATATCGCCGTGACCCGTATCACGTATATACATGAATCTTTGTGTATCTAGTCAAATAGTTCGAGAAAAATTAGTACCTACATCGATAAATTGAGACTTAATTTTCTTAATGAAACATCGTTATTGAGTCCTGAATACAATAATTGGATACAAATAAAGAAATATCCTTCTAGCTCCCAATAAATAATCAATTAATGCATATACTTAATTAAGGCGCGTTGACCTTTCGTGGTTAAACTTTGTTCGAGATAAAAGCGTTTTAATCGCGGCGAGGGAGAAGTAGCCTAGTCATTCTAAGCAAATCTCCCTCAACAAAGAGTAAAACGCTTTTAGCCGAACCCTTCGGGCAGCGTTTGCTGGTCATTTCTACTACGTTATCGGCTTCTCATGTAGGCTAACTACACATCAAAGCCTCTGCCTTGTATAAATACCCAGCAACTCGCTGCAAAAATCAGCTCGAAAGATCAACACGCCCTAGTCTTTTAATAGATTACTTGGCCTCACTCTAGGAGTATTCATGACAGCCGAATTAAGAAAAACGAAAATCGTCACAACGCTAGGCCCTTCTACTGATAAAGGTAACGTGCTTGAAGAGATCATCAAAGCCGGTGCCAATGTCGTCCGTATGAACTTCTCTCACGGCACTAGCGACGACCATATACAACGTGCAGAAAATGTCCGAGCAATAGCCAAAAAACTTGGCACTCAGATCGCTATTCTCGGTGACTTACAAGGTCCCAAGATTCGAGTGTCAACATTCAAAGATGGCAAAATCCAACTTGCCGTTGGTGACCAATTTACTCTCGACAGTAGCCTTGGTTTAGGCGAAGGCAACCAACAAGCGGTCGGTCTTGATTATAAAGAATTACCTAACGACGTTTCAGCTAACGACATCCTGTTGCTCGACGATGGTCGTGTGCAGCTAAAAGTAACCGAAGTGGAAGGTTGTCGCGTTCATACCGAAGTCATCATTGGCGGCCCTCTCTCGAATAATAAAGGCATAAACAAGAAAGGCGGCGGCCTTTCCGCAGAAGCGCTGACAGAAAAAGACAAACGCGACATCGTCACCGCCGCACAAATCAAAGTGGATTACCTCGCGGTGTCTTTCCCACGCAATGGCGAAGACATGCACTACGCTCGTCAGCTCGCACGAGAAGCAGGTTTAGAAGCTCACCTTGTAGCAAAAGTAGAGCGAGCAGAGACGGTAGCCACTGTTGAGAACATGGATGACATCATAATGGCCTCAGATGTGGTCATGGTGGCTCGTGGTGACCTCGGAGTCGAAATTGGCGACCCTGAATTGGTCGGAGTACAAAAACAGCTTATACGCCGTGCTAGAGCGCTTAACCGAACGGTGATCACCGCAACCCAAATGATGGAATCGATGATTTCAGCGCCAATGCCAACCCGTGCCGAAGTCATGGACGTTGCCAATGCGGTACTTGATGGAACAGATGCGGTCATGCTTTCAGGTGAAACAGCTGCAGGTGATTACCCGGTCGAAACCGTAAAATCGATGGCTGAAGTGTGTATTGGTGCTGAGAAAATGGCGGGGATTAACAACCAATCCAATTACCGAATTGATCGCACCTTTGTGACCGCCGAAGAAACCGTTTCAATGGCGACTATCTACTCGGCAAACCATATGGAAGGTATTAAAGGCGTAGTCACTCTCACAGAATCAGGCCGTACTGCACTGATGATGTCTCGCCTAAGTGCTGACATGCCTATCTACGCACTATCTCGTAACGAAGGAACACTTAATCGCTGCACCTTGTACCGAGGTGTAACACCTATCTACTTCGAGACAGAAGCCAAAGACAGTTTTGACATTGCCCTATCTACGCTCACCTGCCTAAAAGAGCAAGAGCATCTTAAGTTTGGCGATCTCGTTATCGTCACTCAAGGCGACATTATGGATGTGGCGGGATCAACCAACTGTATGAGAATCTTGCCTGTCACCTAATGTTTGCCCGTAAGGCGAAACGATTTGCCTAATCTCGAGACAAAAAAGGGTTATCGAACCAAGTTCAATAACCCTTTTTCATTTCAGAACACGACTCACTAACGATCGGCTTAAACAGCACGATCAGCTCACAGCATGCTAACTCATCAACTTCAAATATTACTCATCAACCTCAAGCATTACTTCTCAGCAGCAATGGTTGCCAACTGTGGCATGTGTGAACTGCGGGCATTTTTCGTAGAGGTATAAATTTCAACAAATCGGTAACCGGCTTCTAAACCCAATTCATAATCGTGCAGTAAATCTTCTTTATTACTCATTAATGAATTGGATTTCAGCGGCTTACTCGGGGCAATTTGCACTACAAACGCATCGTCTGGTGGGGAGTTCAAAAAATCCTGAGTCAATGAGTAAGTTTGGTAATGCACCATCAGCATATCTGCTAAGCCGGAATCAAACTTATCACCAATTAAATGACTTAATCTATAGATGTCATCCGCCCCGAATAACCATCGACCACCATTCAGTAAATCCAAATGTGACCTGTCGCGCTTCTGTTCTTTTGAGCTGAGAATTTGTTGTTGAAAGAACGAGCTCCAATCGGTTTTCCACTGTTCCACTTTTTGTTGCCAATGGCCTTGAACACTGTCAAAAGATTCGCGGAACCATTCCAGCTCTTCGGCTGATATCGGTTTGGGTGTTTTTAATCGCGTACTGTTAGCTTGAACCTCGACCTCTTCCTCTAACGCTGGCTCAGTTCGGATCACAACAATGGAACGGGCTTGTCTACGCCACGCTTCTTGAACCGGAATGCAAGCTGATACACCACCATCTACATAAGCATTGTCGCCAATAAAGATTTCATCATTGTATAAGCGAGGGATCGCACAGGTTGCAATCATCACTTTGTACCAATCTTCACCCAATACTGGGAAGTAGTGATCTCGTAAGTCTTTAGAATCCGTGACGGCTGCATAGAAATGGCGTTCGCCTAGCGTTTGTCGTCCTAAATCCAAATCAAGCTTATATGGGTAAGCCATGATTTGTTCTAAGGCCCATTCTAATCCAAGGTTCTTTCTGTGTCGTATATAAGAAAAGAGATTGAAGAATTCAGGTGATGTTGTGAGGTCGAGAAGGAAAGAACGGCCAAGGCCTTTATCGCGGCACAGATAAGCACACAAATTAAGAGCACCTGCAGAGGTACCAAAAAACTCGTCGAAGGGATCAAAATTTGAAAGAAGAAAGGCATCCAGCACTCCAGAAGTAAAAATACTTCTCTGTCCGCCACCTTGGGCGACCAGTGCTGTTTTTCCAGCAATAAACTTAGCGTAATAATCTAAGTCTATTGCTGTATCAATATTGGTTATAATCCCACTATTCATTATTCCCTGAGTATAAAAACCCAGCCTCGCAATAGATGGTATTAACTACCAATTGCAATAAAGCCAAATGAGAGAATGATTGCGTAGATGACAACCGTTATTTGTAGGGCATTTTTCAGATTATGGTCCATAGACACCTCTGTCTTATTATTAATTTGTCGAGTCTCTATTTAAGTACTATCAGGTGTGTGAAGTATCTTCAAGAATCGTCGAAATTAGTCGCACAATATTGATGTAACCATCACAATTAGTAAGTGTAAGGATAAGGATATACTCATGAATAACAAAGCAAATATATTGGCACTGATTACGCTTCTCTCCGTTTCGAGCGTACATGCCTCGCCGGAGATCATCATTACTCCGATGGTGGGCTATACAGGCGGTGGCAGTGTCGAAGACCAGGACGGTAAAACCTATGATATGAAAGGGTCTGAAAACTACACCTTTGCGATTGAAACGCCATTTGAAAAAGGACGCATCGGCTTTTTCTATTCTAATCAAAGCTCTGAATTAGAAACGCTCAACCTAAGCTCCTCCATCCAATACCTGCACTTTCAAAGTAGCATTTACTACCCAGCTTCTTCTGTGTTGTCTGGTTATTTGGGGTTAGGCCTTGGTGCTTCTTACGTCGATGTAGACTGGGCAAAAGATAAGTATGGGTTCTCAACCTCTATCTTTGGTGGTTTAGAGTACAAATTTAGTGACCGATTAGCGCTAAACACACAACTACGTTGGCTAGGTACCGTTGTCGATAACGACACCTCCGGTGTTTGTAACATCCCAAGTAACGGCCAAGAGTGCATCATCCGCTTTGATACCGACTGGATGAACCAATTCCAAGCCAATGTCGGACTGAGTTTTACTTTCTAAGTATCGATGACCATAAGCATCTCATACCAATAGAACCTCCGAATAGTTGGTCAGTTCAACTATAGAGTGTATGAATTTCAGTCATACGCTCTACTTTTAAATAAAGTCACATAACCTAATAAAACAGAAAAAATTAGACACATAAACCAACAAGAAAACCCCAAACCAATTCATACCTCTAAAATAACCATCATTTAACATCTTAAAGACCAAAAGCCCACAGTTATTAAACATACCTAATCTATTGCTTTAACCATTCTAACTAGGTAGGCTCATTAGCACGCATCAGCTGAATATTTCAGGTTATGCAAACACACATCAAACAATTAAGAATTATCCGCTGAGTTCTCCAATCGCTAACAACATAATAATCTAAACTTTTGCTTAATCACGGAAGATAAAGTAAACAGTCAAACCGTTTGCCTGTTTTAACTATCATCTCCTTACCAAGCACAGCGTGACGAGAAGCTTCATACCTCAGGGAAGTTGTAAAGGAGTTAAATATGAAGCGAGAACAGTGGGGATCCCGAGCAGGATTTATCCTTGCCGCAGTAGGATCTGCTATTGGTTTAGGAAACATTTGGCGTTTTCCATATATGGCTTATGAAAATGGCGGCGGTGCTTTTTTCATTCCATATCTATTTGCCATGCTTACGGCTGGTATCCCATTTATGATCCTAGAGTTCAGTATGGGTCAAAAATATCGTGGCTCTGCACCTGCAACCTTAGCGCGCATCAACTCAAAATTTGAGTGGCTTGGTTGGTTCCAAGTGGGTGTAGCGGCTGTCATCGCGGTCTACTATGTTGCCGTTATCGGTTGGGCAATTTCATACTTCGGTATGTCATTCAATCAAAGCTGGGGAACAGACACTAACGCATTCTTCTTCAGTGAATATCTAGCTCTAGGTGATAACTCACCGACGAACCTAGGTAGCATCCAATGGGGCATCGCTGGCGCAATGTTACTCGCTTGGGCAATCACTTATGCAGCTATCGTGGGTGGTGTTAAAGCTGGTATCGAACGTGCTTCTAAAGTAATGATGCCAGTGTTGTTCATAATGGTGATTTTGCTTATCGGACGCATGGTTTTCCTTCCTGGTGCTCTAGATGGTGTGAACTACATGTTCGAACCTGATTTCAGCAAGATCTGGGACGTAAAAGTATGGGCTGCTGCTTATGGACAAATCTTCTTCACGCTAAGTATCGGTTTTGCGATCATGCTGGCTTACTCAAGCTACCTGCCTGAAAAATCAGATATCACGAACAACGCGTTCATGACGGTTCTTATCAACTGTGGTTTCTCAATTCTTGCGGGTATTATGATTTTCTCTGTTCTTGGCTACATGGCTCAAGAACAAGGTAAACCATTAACTGAAGTAGTATCCGCAGGCGTTGGCCTTGCGTTTGTTACGCTACCTGCTGCGATTAATTTACTTCCAGCACCGTATATTCTGGGTCCACTATTCTTCTTTGCACTTGTTGTGGCTGGTTTAAGCTCTCATATCTCAATTATGGAAGCAGTAACATCTGCAATTATGGACAAGCTGAACTGGAGCCGTAAAAAAGCAGCAAGTATTGTTATTGGCGTTGGTGTTGTGGTGTCTATGGCATTTGCAACTAACGGCGGCCTACTTCTACTAGACCTAGTCGATCACTTCGCTAACAACGTCGGCATCATGGTAGGCGGATTCATTGAAATCCTTCTAATGGCATGGCTACTAAACAAAGTTAGCGATGTACGTACGTACGTCAATGAGATTTCAGATTTCTCTATTGGCGTATGGTTTAACGTATGTTTACGCTTCGTCACTCCAGTTATGCTTGCAATCATTCTTGCAACAAAACTAAGCGCATTGTTTACAGACGGTTACGGTGGCTACGACCTGACTCTTGGTTGGGCAATGATCGCAGGATTACTAGCGATTGGCATTATCATAAATATGACAAGTAAGAAGGAAGCATAATCATGACAACGAGTGCGATTATTATGATGGTTCTTGGTCTTGGTATCACTTGGGGTGGTGCTGCAATTTGCATAAAGCGTGCAATGGACAAACAGAAATAACCTTATTTAAACCATTCAAAAATGCCAGCGACTAAGCTGGCATTTTTTTGTCTCATCACCTAGAACTTGTAAGTGATACCTAGCGCACCACCCACTTGTAACTCAACACCTTTATACATGTCGAGTTCAGGGTGAACTTGAGCGTAAGCATTCCAACCTTCGTAGAAATTCACTTTCACGCCTAACGGCAAGCGTAAGCCAAAGTCGTCATTCCATTCAGTCCAAGCACCCGCACCGACATACCAACTCAACGGAGCTTCAGTCTCAAACTGACCACGCTTCAAAATGTAGTCAAATGCAGCACCGTCGTTGCCAATCGTGGCACGGTATTTCTGATCAAATTCGACAACGACACTCAGGTCTTGGTCAATGGCTAATCCAACTTCCAAATCTGGTGCTTCAGAAGCATGCACAAACGCGGCTCCGCTGCAGCACATAAGGCCGATCAAATAACGATGTTTCATAATATTCTCAGACTGTTTTTAAAAATGGTAGTGTACTGGGTTCACAAAGAGAGGTGTCATCGCTAGGTAAAAGCGAACTGGCGCTCAAGGTTCGGTATTGGCCTTCAACACATAGAGTTGAGTAGAACTAGTTGAGTAAGAAGAGCTTATACCAATCACAGTAAGTAAGTGTTCAGGAATAGCGCAGGAAAAAACCTTGAGAACAAGGCATAATTTTTTGATAAGTAGTTGTTCTACAATCAAAAATTCTAACGAAGTTATCGAGATTTTTAACAAGCTAGGATGACCAGTTATTTACTACGATTGGTATTAAACGTGAGGATATTTTGCATATTGCAGAAAACAAAAAAGGAGGCCGTAAGGCCTCCTTTCAATTTATTGAATCAGCGAATTAACCGTTGTTACGGATCCACTCATCCATGTCTGTCTTAAGGTTGTCAGACTTAGTACCGAAGATAGCTTGTACGCCACCAGCAACTACAACAACACCTGCAGCGCCTAGTTTCTTCAGTTTGTCTTGGTCAACAAGAGCGGTATCAGCTACTGCAACACGTAGACGAGTAATACAAGCGTCAAGACCAGTGATGTTCGCTTTACCACCGAATGCAGCAACTAGCTCACCAGCAAGTTCAGAACCTGTAGCAACTACTTCTTCTTCAGATTCGTCTTCACGGCCCGGAGTTTTAAGGTCAAGTGCTTTAATCACAGTGCGGAATACGATGTAGTAAATTGCAGCGTAAGCAACACCACATACAACCATTAGACCCATCTTAGACGCATTGCCAGATAGAACTAGGAAGTCGATTAGACCGTGTGAGAAAGATGTACCGTGTACAAAACCTAGAGTGTTCGCAAGAACGTATGCAGAACCAGCTAATAGAGCGTGGATTGCGTACAGTACAGGAGCAACGAATAGGAATGAGAATTCGATTGGTTCAGTGATACCCGTTAGGAATGAAGTCAACGCAGCAGAAGCCATGATGCCCATTACTTTAGCGCGGTTTTCAGGTTTAGCTGAATGTGCAATCGCGATTGCAGCAGCAGGTAGACCGAACATCTTGAACATGTAACCACCAGCTAGCTGACCGAAGCCATTGCCCGCTGCACGAGATGCGTCATCAGCAACTAGGTAACAAGTAAGAACACCGTTTTGAGTTTCGCCAGCAGCGTTTACACAAGTACCAGCTTCGAAGAAGAAAGGTACGTTCCAAACGTGGTGAAGACCAAATGGAATCAGAGAACGCTCAACGATACCGTAGATACCAAACGCCACTTGTGGGTTTTGGTGAGCAGCCCAATCAGAGAACGCAGAGATAGCGCCGCCAACTGGTGGCCATACTACAGATAGTAGGATTGCTAGACCAATCGCAGAGAAACCTGTGATGATTGGCACAGCACGCTTACCAGCGAAGAAGCCAAGGTACTCAGGTAGTTGAATACGGAAGAAACGGTTGAATGCCCAAGCAGCAACACCACCGACTAGGATACCACCTAGTACACCAGTGTCGATTTTATCAACGCCCATTACACCAGCCATTACGCCTAGTGTAGCAGTCATGATGCCGTAACCAACGATAGCAGCTAGACCAGCTACACCGTCGTTATTAGTAAAGCCAAGTGCTACGCCTACTGCGAACAGTAGTGCCATTTGACCGAATACTGAACCACCCGCTTGTTCCATTAAGTTTGAAACGATTTCTGGAATGAAAGGAAGGTCTGCTGCACCGACACCTAGCAAAATACCCGCAACTGGTAAAACTGATACTGGTAGCATCAGAGACTTACCAACTTTCTGCAGGCTAGCAAAAAGGTTCTTAAACATGTTTATGCTCCTGATAAAGATAAAATAATTATATGGGTCCTAACGGCACACCCCCGTAGCCTATATGTTAGCACCCAGTGAAAATGTAACCATGTATTGCATTATATTTTCTGCCGCTAAATATATATTGATGGGGAACTAACTTTCTAGTCACTTACGAAATTTAGTTTCAAAACACGTCTTGGATCACATGTCAAACATAGAAATGCAATGCTTTACAAGCCACTAACTAGCTGAAAAATAAATAAATTATAATCCATCCCTATTATTTTACTGAGTAAATAAAATAGAGGGTAATGTTATTTTTAGTAACAAAATTACAAATGTTGTAATTCACGCTCTCAAGTTCAACATATTCCGTAAACATTAAAAAAAAACGCATTTTTGGTGATCAAAAACACAAAAAGGGAGCTTTCGCTCCCTTTTGTTTGTTTAGTTAGATTTCTATCGCAAAAAAAGTTTTTGGTAATTTTTGGTCGTTTGTTCAGCAACCTCTTTCATTGATACCCCTTTTAACTGGGCGATATAAGCCGCAACTTCGACTACATATGCAGGCTGATTCTCTTTACCACGATATGGAATTGGCGCCAAATATGGCGAATCCGTTTCGATCAGCAACCTATCTAGAGGTAGTTTTTTCACAACGTCTTTAAGTTCTGTGGCTTGTTTAAAGGTCACAATACCTGAGATCGAGATATAGAAACCTAATTCCATTGCCGCTTCAGCGAACGCTTGATCTTCAGTAAAGCAGTGAATCACACCACCACACTTCTCTGCTCCGCCATCGCGTAAAATAGCTAACGTATCTTCACGCGCGTTACGCGTGTGGATGATCAAAGGTTTATTAAGCTCAACAGCCAACTCAACGTGCTGCTTGAACCTGAGCTGTTGTAGCTCTGCAGTCTCTGGTTGGTAATGATAATCTAGGCCAGTTTCACCAATCGCCACCACTTTAGGGTTGCTCGCGTACTCACGCATTCTTTCTAAACAGAAGTCGCTCTCTACGTCGAGAGGGTGAACGCCACACGAAGCCTTAACATTATCAAACGGCGAGATCATCTCGATCATATTTTCAAACGAATCCAGCGTCACACCGACAGAAAGCAGTTGGTCAACGTTGGCTGCTTTCGCCTTATTAACCACGTCTTCTACGCTGGTGTGTAAATCTTGGTAATCCAGTTTGTCTAAATGACAATGGGAATCTACGAACATGTTTCCTCGCAAGTGGCTATCAGCCAATTCATTATGAGTAGCTCCGTATTGAGCCCAGGGTGTTGCTTTAACTGCTCAATCAATATCAGTAGTTTATTCGACGCTGCATAAGCACTTTGATAAGACATCACCTCACACAGTGCTTTCGCACTCGGAATGATAGCCTGATTAGCTAAACCAAAATGCAGCTTTTGTACATCTGACAATAAATGCCAAAGCCAGCTAAGTTGAATCAAAGGGTCTTTGCTAAGCTCTGTAGAGAACTTCAGCATGTCGGGTTGAGTGCCTTTTATCACATTCACAAAGCCATCGAGCGCTTTTGTTGAAGCTTCGACGCCACCTTGATCATACATTGCTTTCGCTTTCAGGGGGGCGTTGTCGTTCAATGTCAGTATGTACTGAGGAACCGTTTTACCAACTTCTCCATTTAACCATGCCGATCCTGCATCTAATTGTGGACACACCACATTAAATTGCTGGCAACGGCTAAGAACAGTTGGCATTAAGCGATTACTGTTGCGCGTTGAAAGGATGAAAATACAATTACTCGCAGGTTCTTCCAGTGTTTTCAACAGCGCATTAGACGCCGATTCATTCATCGCTTCAGCCGGACTCAGCAAGATGACACGCAGGCCACCTAACTGGGACGATTGTTGAGCCCAGCGGTTACTCGCACGCACTTGGTCAACCGTAATCGATTTACCTTCTTTCTCAGGTTCAATCACATGGAAATCTGGGTGACTCCCCGACTTCATCAGTTCACAACTGTGGCAAAATCCGCACGCTTCACTTTCGTAATTAACACACATCAATGCATCGGTAAGTTGGCTAACCAGCGCTTCCACACCAAGCCCTTCCGGCGCATTAACGATCACAGAGTTAGGAAAACGTTCTGCATCGAGACTTTTTTTCCACTCACTCCATACCGGTGTGAGCCAAGAATAAACTTCAGCCATGACTACCTACTGTTTATTGAGCCAAGCACTGAGCGCGACTTTAATATCAGCGGCTACTTGCTCAATTTCTTGCTGCGCATTAATCACGAGTACAGAATCGTCTTGCCCTGCAATTTCTAAGTAACGCTCACGCGTGCGATCGAAAAATGAGATGTCCATCTTTTCAATTCTATCAAGCTCACCACGACCTCTAGCGCGTTCAAGCCCGACTCTAGGGTCTAGGTCCAAATATAGTGTTAAATCTGGCTTAAAGCCGCCTAGCGTGGTTGCTTTCAGTGATTCCATAGTGCTACGAGCGATCTGACGACCACCACCTTGGTATGCTTGAGAAGACATATCATGGCGATCACCCAACACCCATTTACCACTGTCTAGTGCAGGCTTGATGACGTTTTCTACTAATTGAACACGCGCTGCGTACATCAGCAGCAACTCAGTCATGTCTTGAAGCTTCTCGCCCTCGTGTTCTTCTTTGACCAACGAGCGCATCTTCTCGGCAAGCACGGTACCACCGGGTTCACGAGTATTAACGATGTCAGCGACACCAGCTGTTTTCAATGTCTCAACGATGGCATTGATTGCTGTACTTTTGCCAGCACCTTCAAGGCCTTCAACCACGATAAATTTCGACTGATTCATAATTCTTTCTTTATTTGTTTTTTCTTAATTGCTTTAAGTAAGCTCGTACTGCACGGTTATGCTCAGTCAAACTCTTTGAAAATACGTGACCGCCGGTTCCACTCGCAACAAAATAAAGGTAGTTGCTCTTCTCTGGATTCAGAGCCGCGTTGATAGACGCTTTACCCGCCATCGCGATCGGTGTTGGCGGTAAACCGCTCATTGTATAGGTGTTGTACGGCGTTGGTGTGCGTAGATCTTTCTTACGAATATTGCCTTTGTAGCTATCGCCCATGCCGTAGATAACCGTTGGGTCAGTTTGCAAACGCATACGCTTGTTCAAGCGGTTAACGAATACAGAAGACACACGCTCACGCTCAGAAGCGACAGCAGTCTCTTTCTCGATGATAGACGCAAGAATTAAAGCTTCATAAGGCGATTTAAGAGGCAGTTTATCGGCTCTATTTTCCCACTCATCATTGACCACGTTCATTAGATCTCGGTGGGCACGTTTCAACAAATCTAAATCCGTTGTGCCATAGGTGTAGTGGTATGTTTCCGCTAAGAAAAGGCCTTCTAGCTTTTCATTTTCAATACCAAGCTTTTGTGCGATCTCTTTTTCAGAGACATCATTCAACGTCTGCTGAATGAATTCGTTGTCTTTTAGCTGAACAAGCCACTCGTCAAAACGACTGCCTTCTACAAAGGTAATGGTAAATTGGTGCTCCTTCCCTTCTACAAGCACTTGTAGCGCCTGCTCTAAGGTTAAACCCGGTTCAAGCAGGAATGTACCCGCTTTTACGTCTACAAGCTCAGGATGTAACTTACGGATTAATTTCTCATAAGGAGAAGCCTCGAAAAGCCCCTCGTTAATCAACTGGGCTAGAACGCGGTTAAAGCTGCTACCTGAAGCAACAGTCACGACTTGTGGTTTTTCTAATTGAATAACTTGTTTCAGGTTATCTTGCGCTTGGTTGTAAACATAAAAACCAGCAGCCGCGGCTGCGATTAGGCACAAGATAATAAAAATAAATAACTTTTTGATCACGAGTTTAGTTGTCCTTGAAGGCTACGAGTAACGGTTCCAATGTTGAATTGGGTATCACTAATACGGGTAACTGGGGCAACCCCTAAAATGGAGTTGGTCATGAAAACCTCATCAGCTTGCATGAGTTGAGATAAGCAGTAGTCACTAATAGTAACGGAAAGTTCAGCTTGATTCAGTGCGGTTAACACTTGCTTACGCATAACCCCTGCAACGCCACTTTTCGTCAGTTGAGGAGTGTGAATCGTCTGCCCTTTTCGCCAAAACAGATTAGCCATGGTGGTTTCAATCACGTTACCTGATATATCCAGAACCACACCATCCACTTCACCGGCCTGATCCATTTCATCTTTCATCAAGATTTGCTCAAGGCGATTATTGTGCTTATGACCGGCCAATAATGGGCTCAAACCCAGTGCTTGTTGGCAGATACCGAGTTCTACACCGGAATCTTGCCACGCGAAATAATGACTTGGGTAATCAAATGTACTGATAGTTATCGTTGGCTTGGCGATATTCTTGGTACTGTAGCCACGACCGCCTGCCCCACGGCTAACGTGCAGCTTGAGCCCTGCTTTTTCATTATGAGGCTTGTTTTTGTCTTGAAGATTCGTTGAACCATCAAGGCTCTTTGTACCAGGAAACGCATTGTGTTGGATATGTTCAAGTGCATTATCGAGCCAAAGGTTAACCGTATTCCAATCAAGTTCGGAAATGCGTAACGCTTTAAGACAATCATCAACACGACGCTGATGATCGTGAAAATATTGAATCTGGCCATCTTGAACAAGCATGGTAGTAAAACAGCCGTCTCCATACTGAAACGAGCGATCTAAGATATCGACAGTTTGCTGACTTTCTCCATCAACCCAAAACATGTTTTTCCCCATAAAAAGAAACGGCTCAATGCTAAAGCATCGAGCCGTTTAAAAACAGTTCTAATTATGACTATCTACGATGTTTGACTCTTATATAAGATGATTAAATCTTTTTGAAGATCAAACAGCCGTTAGTACCACCGAAACCGAATGAGTTACATGCAGCATATTCCATACCGCTAACTTTACGCGCAGTGTGAGGTACTAAGTCAATATCTAAGCCTTCTTCAGGATCATCTAAATTGATTGTTGGTGGAACAATTTGATCAATTAGAGACATCGCAGTGATGATCGCTTCAGCAGAACCCGCAGCACCTAGAAGGTGGCCAGTCATTGATTTCGTAGAAGAAACCAAGACTTGCTTGCTGCCTGCTTCGCCAAGAGCACGCTTGATGCCCTTAACTTCCGCTACGTCACCTGCAGGAGTCGAAGTTCCGTGTGCATTAACATAACCGATTTGTTCACCAGTAATGCCAGCATCACGCATAGCCGCTTCCATTGCTAGTGCACCACCAGAGCCATCTTCACTTGGAGATGTCATGTGGTAAGCGTCACCCGACATACCGAAGCCAACTAGCTCACAGTAAATCTTAGCGCCACGAGCTTTAGCATGTTCATACTCTTCAAGAACCATCATGCCAGCACCGTCACCAAGAACGAAGCCGTCACGGCCTTTGTCCCATGGACGAGAAGCTTTTTGAGGCTCATCGTTACGAGTAGACAGTGCTTTAGCCGCACCAAAACCGCCCATACCTAGTGGTGTCGATGCTTTTTCAGCACCACCCGCTAGCATTGCGTCAGCATCGCCGTATGCAATCATACGAGCCGCGTGGCCAATGTTATGTAGGCCAGTCGTACATGCTGTAGAGATCGCGATGTTTGGACCGCGTAGGCCACGCATGATAGACATGTGACCCGCAATCATATTCACGATCGTCGACGGTACGAAGAACGGGCTGATTTTACGAGGGCCTTTTTCAGTTAGAGCCTTGTGACCGGCTTCGATCAAACCAAGACCACCAATACCAGAACCGATAGCAACGCCTACACGAGGAGCGTTTTCTTCAGTAATAGTTAGGGCTGAATCATCTAAAGCTTGAATACCTGCTGCGACGCCGTACTGGATGAACAAGTCCATCTTACGAGCATCTTTTTTAGTCATATACTCTTCGCAGTTAAAGTCTTTAACTAGACCTGCAAAACGAGTTGAGAAATTGGTTGCGTCAAAATGATCGATATTAACGATACCACTTTGACCAGCTAGCAGGGCTTTCCAAGAAGATTCTACAGTGTTGCCTACCGGCGACAACATACCCATGCCAGTGACAACTACACGACGCTTGGACACGATATTACACTCCGGGGATTGAGGTGATTTAAGATGAGGATAGATGAGTTAGATAAAACACAGGCGGTCGAGGTGACCGCCTGGGAGAGATTATTACTGAGCGCTAGTTACGTAGTCGATAGCAGCTTGAACAGTAGTAATTTTCTCAGCTTCGTCATCTGGAATCTCAGTGTCGAATTCTTCTTCTAGAGCCATTACTAGCTCAACTGTGTCTAGAGAATCTGCACCTAGGTCATCAACGAAAGAAGCTTCGTTTTTAACTTCAGCTTCGTCTACACCTAGCTGTTCAACAATGATTTTCTTTACGCGTTCTTCGAGGTTGCTCATTTTTTCTTTTCCTTTACAGAGTTCGCTTTATGCGATGTTTTCCGTAGTTTATTCAATCTATTGAAAGTTGCAAGGTCAACTTTTCTGGTCAAACCACAATTTTCACGATTTTAACCGAAATTACGTATGATCTTGACTTAAATCATGCACAAATGTTGCACATAATTTACACCATGTACATACCGCCATTGACGTGAAGTGTTTCACCTGTGATATAAGCTGCCGCAGGTGACGCCAAAAATACCACAGCTTCAGCGATTTCGCGAGGGTCACCTAGTCGACCTGCTGGTACATTCGCCAAAGTTACTGCACGTTGGTCATCATTTAGCGCTTTAGTCATGTCAGTTTCGATGAAACCAGGTGCTACAGTGTTCACTGTAATACCACGAGACGCAACTTCACGAGCCATTGATTTAGTAAAACCAATTACGCCTGCTTTTGCAGCTGCGTAGTTAGCTTGACCAGCGTTACCCATAGTACCGACTACAGAACCAACGTTTACGATACGTCCTTGACGCTTCTTCATCATGCCACGCAATACAGCTTTAGACATGCGGAAGATAGGCGTTAGGTTAGTATCGATGATGTCATTCCATTCATCGTCTTTCATACGCATAAGTAGGTTATCACGAGTGATACCTGCGTTGTTAACCAGAATGTCAATCGCACCGAATTCATCGTTGATGGTTTTCAGTGTAGCTGCAATTGAGTCAACATCCGTTACATTAAGAGCAAGACCTTTACCGTTCTCACCTAGGTACTCACTGATTGCAGCAGCGCCGCCTTCAGACGTAGCAGTACCGATAACTTTAGCACCACGCTCAACTAAAAGTTCAGCGATTGCACGACCGATACCACGGCTTGCGCCTGTAACTAGTGCAACTTTGCCTTCTAAATTCATCATAACTTCTCTATTAAGTGTTTATTTACTTAGCAGCTTCTAGTGATGCAGTGTCATTAACTGCAGCAGCTGTCATAGTTTTTACGATTCGTTTTGTTAGACCGGTAAGAACTTTACCTGGGCCTAATTCTAGTAGCTTCTCTACGCCTTGCTCATTCATAGCTTGTACACCTTCAGTCCAACGAACTGGGCTGTACAGCTGGCGAACAAGTGCGCTTTTGATTTTTTCCGGGTCTGTTTCAGCAATAACATCAACGTTATTGATAACAGGCAGTGCCGGCGTGTTGAACTCTAGAGCTTCTAGAGCAACCGCTAGCTTGTCTGCTGCAGGCTTCATAAGGGCACAGTGAGACGGCACAGATACTGGTAAAGGAAGTGCACGTTTAGCGCCCGCTTCTTTACATAGTGCACCAGCGCGCTCTACTGCTGCTTTGTTACCCGCGATAACAACTTGGCCAGGTGAATTGAAGTTAACTGGAGACACAACTTCGTCTTGTGCCGCTTCTTCACACGCTTTAGCAATCGCTTCATCATCTAGACCGATGATTGCGTACATTGCACCAACGCCCGCAGGAACCGCTTCTTGCATCAGTTGACCACGTAGCTCAACTAGCTTGATCGCTTCTTTAAAGTCGATAACACCCGCACACACTAGTGCAGAGTATTCGCCTAGGCTGTGGCCGGCTAGGTTTGCAGGTTGCTCTAGACCAAGCTCTTGCCATACACGCCAGATTGCAACAGACGCTGTTAGTAGAGCCGGTTGAGTACGGAAAGTTTCATTTAGATTTTCTACTGGACCATCTTGAACCAATGCCCATAGATCGTAACCAAGTGCTTCTGAAGCTTCAGCAAATGTCTTTTTAACAACATCATACTGTTCGCCTAGGTCAGCAAGCATACCGATAGCTTGAGAGCCTTGGCCTGGGAATACGATAGCAAATTTGCTCATAGTAATTTTCCTTTAAGCAAAGCAAAAAATTGAATAAGGCACATAAGTTATGTGCCTTGTTTGTTGATTATCGCTTGGGGTTAGAATTTAACTAACGCAGAACCCCAAGTGAAGCCGCCACCAAACGCTTCAAGTAGAAGCGTTTGACCACGTTTAATTCGCCCGTCGCGAACAGCCTCATCAAGGGCCGTTGGTACGGTAGCTGCCGACGTATTGCCGTGCTTATCAAGAGTAATCACAACTTGATCAAGCGACATCGTCAGCTTTTTAGCGGTTGCCGAGATAATACGGTAGTTCGCTTGATGTGGAACTAACCAATCAAGCTCTGACTTATCCATATTGTTCGCCGCTAATGTGTCTTTCACTAGCTTAGAAAGCTGAGTTACCGCCACTTTAAATACTTCGTTGCCCGCCATGTGCAACCATTTGTCCGCATCACCGCCACGCTCTGGAACTTCTAGGCTTAGAAGCTCACCATATTTACCATCAGAGTAAATGTGAGTAGACAAAATACCTGGCTCTTCGCTTGCGCCAACAACCACCGCACCTGCAGCATCACCAAATAAGATGATAGTAGAGCGGTCAGTCGGATCACAGGTTTTTGACAGTGCATCCGCACCGATTACCAAAACGTTCTTACACATGCCAGTCTTGATGTGTTGATCAGCAACAGACAGTGCGTAGACAAAACCAGAACACGCCGCAGCCAAATCAAACGCAGGGCAGCCTTTGATACCAAGCTTGCCTTGTACCTGACATGCCGAAGACGGAAATGTGTGGCTACTGCTGGTTGTCGCAACGATGATTAAATCAATATCTTCTTTGTCGATACCTGCCATCTCAATGGCATTCTCAGCAGCGTAAAACGCCATATCCGCAACAGTTTCGTTTTCCGCTGAAATACGACGCTCTTTAATACCTGTTCTAGCAACGATCCACTCATCGCTAGTCTCTACCATTTTCTCTAAGTCTGCGTTAGTACGCACCTGAGATGGCAAGTAGCTGCCAGTACCTAAAATTTTGCTATACATGAAGACTAATAATGCCTCTCGAGTAAAACCGCTTCCAAACGATCGCTAATGCGACTGGGGACTTGTCGTTTGACCTCGTGTACTGCCTCACCAATCGCGTTGACGACTGCAGACACATCAGCACTTCCATGGCTTTTAATGACAATGCCGCGCAATCCTAACAAACTTGCGCCGTTATACTGGTCGGGGTTCAAGGTTTTTAATTCAGTAAATAGCTCAGAAAACAACATTCTGGCGATCCAACCCTTTATTGTTGAAGCCATCATGCGCGTTTTTAGCTTATCAATAAAGAGCTGAGCCGTACCTTCACACGTTTTTAAGCAGACATTGCCCACAAAACCATCACATACGACGACATCAGCCGCATCTTGAAGTAATTGATTACCTTCAATATAGCCTATGAAGTTCACAGACTGAGTATTCGACAACATTTCAGCGCATCGTTTTACAAGGTCATTGCCTTTGATTTCTTCAGCGCCGATATTCAAGATAGCGACACGAGGCACGCGACCTAAATGTTGTTCTGCTAATGCACTGCCCATTACGGCAAACTGAAACAGTGAATCCGCGTCACTAGAAACGTTCGCTCCTAAATCGAGCATCCATGTACGGTTGCCAGAAGCGGTAGGCAAAGCTGAAACCAATGCAGGCCTATCAATACCAGGAAGGAGTTTGAGTCGGAAACGAGATAACGCCATCAGTGCGCCGGTATTGCCACCACTCACACAAGCATCAGCTTGTGACTCGGCAACCAGATCGATAGCAGCACGCATAGAGCTACCCTGACTGTTGCGTAGGGCCAGTGAAGGTTTTTCAGAATTGGAAATGACTCGATCACAATGCTGGATACTCAAACGAGAATCAGGCATTCGACCTAATGAAGATAATTGAGATGTGATCGCGTTTCGATCACCTATTAGAATGACTTTTAGCTCTGGGAAATACGACAGTGCCTGCACGGCGGCAGGCACTGTAACACGAGGACCGAAGTCCCCGCCCATTGCATCAAGCGCAACGGTTAGATTTTGCAAAGGTCAACCTTACTTGTTGATAACCTTTTTGCCGCGGTAGAAACCTTCGGCAGTCACGTTGTGACGTAGGTGAGTTTCACCTGAAGTTGCGTCTACAGAAAGTGCAGCTGTAGTTAGCGCATCGTGTGAACGACGCATGCCACGCATTGAACGTGATTTCTTGCTCTTTTGTACGGCCATTGACCCTACTCCTATGTAAATTCTTAAAGATACTTACTAATAAGTTACTTCTTTAAGTTTTTTAAAACATCAAATGGATTCGGCTTTTTATCTTCCTCAATTTCTTCAGGAAGTTCACCAAACACCAAGTTATTTGAGTTAACGCTACATTTCGCATCGTCGTGCATTGCTATTTGTGGCAATCCAAGGATGAACTCGTCTTCAACTAATTGAATCAGGTCTAACTCACCGTACTCGTTCAGATCTACCAAATCGTACTCTTCCGGTGCTTCCTCTTCACTTTTCTCGCTGTAAACAGGAGTATAAGTAAATTGGACATCGCACTCATGTGCGAAAACCTCATTACAACGTTGACACTCTAAATCGACTTCGACGTTAGCTTTACCAGAGATAACGACTAATCGTTGTTCATCAAGCCCAAATGACATTGAGACTTGCGCGTCACGTTTTACGCCTTCAGTTGTTTCGGTTAAACGCTTTAAAAGACTGATTTGAATGATACCATCCATATCGAGTCGTTTTTGAGCCGTTCTTGCCGGATCAACTGTACGCGGTATTTTTTCCTTTTGCATAGGGCGCGAATCTTATCTTCCAAATCGTGTTTAGTCAAAGGAAATGGCAAAAAAAATGTACTTTCCTACCTTTCCTGTTCAGAGCATTATGAATAGCAGGCTAAGTTACGTTATCCTGAACTAAATGCTTACACGAATTGTAAATTAAAATGAGAAATTACCAACTAGTTTTAGCTTCTACATCTCCATTTAGGCAAGAGATCCTCAAAAAACTACAGTTAGACTTTGTCACAGCGAAGCCTGACTGCGATGAAACGCCACTTCCAGAAGAGACTCCTCAACAATTGGTAATGCGTCTTGCTGAAACCAAAGCCAAGTCTTGTGCTGTCGAACAACCAAGCCTAGTGATTGGTTCCGATCAAGTATGTGTGATTGACGAAGAAATCATTGGCAAACCTCATACTCGTGAGAAAGCGATTGAGCAATTGTCTCGTCAAAGTGGTAAGAGCATCACTTTCTATACTGGGATAACGGTATGGAACAGCGAGACCAATAAAGCTGACACGCGTCTCGACACCTTTGTTGTGCATTTCCGCGATTTAACTGAGCAACAGATCATTTCTTATGTTGAGAAAGAGCAGCCTTATTACTGCGCGGGCAGTTTTATGTGCGAAGGGTTAGGTATTGCATTGTTTAAACAGATGGAAGGTAAAGACCCAAACACGCTGATCGGCTTACCTCTGATCGATTTAGTCGATATGCTTGAGGCACAAGGAATGAACGTGTTGTAAGCGATACTTACCACTCTATTGGAAATTCCCTCCCCCTTCCTTCGTCAGTCTAGGGAATGACGATGATATCTATATTATCCAATCAGATCATGATGTAGAGCCTGACTTTGAAAAATCGTCATCCTCAAGAGCAAAGAAGGTGGAAGGAAGAAGGAAGAAGGAGCGAGTTGGGGATCTTCTGCAACATATGAAAACAAAAAAAGGTTGACGATATTCGTCAACCTTTTCCATTTGATGCATCGATACTCAATTCACGAAATATCTCGTATATTCTTAAAGCTTACGTAAACCAGTTAAGGCTTTCTCTAGCCTTCTTTCCATTGGCGCCGAGATATCCATCTTCTCTTCGCTACCCGGGTGGGTAAACTTGATGTTGGCTGCATGTAAGAACAGACGATTCAGTCCTACTTTACCCGTATAAGCATCGAAACGACGATCACCGTAACGATCATCCCAAGCTATTGGATGACCAGTATACTGAGCGTGCACACGGATTTGGTGTGTACGGCCTGTAATTGGGCTAGCTTGAATCAACGTCGCCTCTTGGAATTTCTCTAAAACCTTAAAGCGGGTTTCAGAAAGTTTACCATTCGGGTTCACTCGAACAATGCTATTCACTTCATTTTTTAACAACGGTGCGTTGACGACTTTACAGCTGTTCTTCCATTCGCCCATCACTAGAGCGAAATAGTATTTTTGAACCGTTTTTTCACGGAACTGTGCTTGAAGGTGTCTTAGCGCCGAGCGCTTCTTAGCAACAAGCAAAATGCCAGACGTATCTCTATCAATACGGTGCACTAACTCAAGAAAACGAGCATCAGGGCGAAGAGCACGCAATGCTTCAATCGCGCCAAACTTCAAGCCGCTGCCACCATGAACCGCAGTACCTGATGGTTTATTGAGAATCAGCATGTGATCATCTTCATAGATGATGCACTGTTCCAATTCCGAAACCTTATTGAGTTTCGTGCTTGGCACGTTCTCTTCTGTTTTCTCTTCAATAGTGACTGGCGGGATACGAACTAAATCACCTGCTTTTAGTTTGTATTCAGCCTTGATGCGTTTTTTGTTTACGCGGACTTCGCCTTTACGCACGATTCGATAAATCATGCTTTTCGGGATGTTTTTTAATTGGTTGCGTAAGAAGTTATCAATACGCTGACCAGCCATATCTTCGTCAATGTCGACAAATTGGACTTGGGTTCTAATTTCGCTCATTAGGCCATTGTATCACTGTCACTTTTGATAATTGAGATTTTCTTAACCCTATTCTGAACTTATTTATCTATAATCCCTGCCGATCTATCCCTAAAAGGTCATTGAAGTTCTATATTTCTTTGATTCTTCGAACAAAAAAGCACCAAGCTTCCTGCAAATTAAAATATCAATTGATAAATTATTTATAGACAGTGAGTTAGAGCTATCAAAACCCAAACAAAAACTGTTTTTTTTACCGCATTACGACAAAGCAGATTGCTGTGTTTACCGACCGCTGCTATAGTTCACAGCTGCTATCAATGGATTGACTAATATTTAAACAGCTAACCATTCATAAGCAAGTAAATGAGTAGATGACTCAGATTAGACAGTGCTGCAATCGGCGTAAGACACGGTCAACTGAGTTCCTTATCGCTCTACTCACGTACACTCATGTTGAGTATTCACCGCCACATCGCGGATCATAGGCTAACTCCCTATGATGACTGACGTGCCCCAGAGCATCCCTACTCCAGCCGGGAGGCTGCACCGATAAAGCCATGGGATCTGGCACCATGAGAAACGAACTAAAGCGATAAGACCAATGATGAAAATAAGAAAAGACAATGAGAATTTCTAAATGAAAAGAATGTTAATTAACGCAACTCAAAAAGAAGAGTTGCGTGTCGCTTTGGTTGATGGCCAGCGACTGTTCGATCTAGATATCGAAAGTCCAGGTCACGAATCAAAGAAAGCGAATATCTACAAAGGACGTATTACCCGTATTGAACCAAGCCTAGAAGCGGCATTTGTTGATTACGGCGCAGAACGTCACGGTTTCCTCCCTCTTAAAGAAATTGCCCGCGAATACTTCCCTGAAGGTTATACATACCAAGGCCGTCCTAGCATTAAAGAAGTGCTAAGAGAAGGACAAGAAGTAATCGTACAAGTTGAGAAAGAAGAACGTGGTAGCAAAGGCGCTGCACTGACAACTTTCATCTCTTTGGCGGGTAGTTACTTAGTTCTTATGCCAAATAACCCTCGCGCTGGCGGTATTTCTCGTCGTATCGAAGGTGATGAACGCACTCAACTGAAAGCAGCATTAAGCACTCTTGAGCTTCCTCAAGGTATGGGCTTAATTGTGCGTACAGCGGGTGTAGGCAAAAGTGCAGAAGAGCTAGAGTGGGACTTGAACGTTCTATTGAATCACTGGGGCGCTATCAAGCAAGCTTCTGATTCAAATGCAGCTCCTTTCCTTATTCACCAAGAAAGTAACGTTATCGTTCGTGCGATTCGTGACTATCTACGTCGTGATATTGGCGAGATTCTAATCGACAGCAATACTATTTTTGAACGTGCACAAGCGCACATTCAATTAATACGCCCAGATTTCATGAATCGCGTTAAGAAATACGATGGTGAAGTACCACTATTCAGCCATTACCAGATTGAAAGCCAGATCGAATCTGCTTTCCAACGTGAAGTTCGTCTTCCATCTGGTGGTTCTATCGTAATCGACCCAACAGAAGCTCTGACTTCTATCGATATCAACTCTGCTCGTGCAACAAAGGGCGGCGATATCGAAGAAACAGCACTTAACACTAACCTAGAAGCAGCCGATGAAATTGCACGTCAATTACGTCTACGTGACCTAGGTGGTCTTGTTGTTATCGACTTTATCGATATGACTCCGGTTCGCCACCAACGCGAAGTAGAAAGTCGTCTACGTGATGCCGTTCGTTTAGATCGCGCACGTGTTCAGATTGGTCGTATTTCTCGCTTTGGTCTTCTAGAGATGTCTCGTCAACGTTTGAGTCCATCACTAGCAGAAGCAAGCCACCACATTTGTCCTCGCTGTACAGGTACTGGTGTTGTTCGTGATAACGAATCTCTAGCACTATCTGTTCTACGTCTGATCGAAGAAGAAGCTCTAAAAGACAACACTGCGCAAGTTCTTGCTGTAGTCCCTGTTCCTATCGCTTCTTACCTATTGAACGAAAAACGTCGCTCAGTAAACCACATCGAGAAGAACCAAGAAGTTAAGATCACTGTAGTTCCTAACTCTGACATGGAAACACCGCACTTTGAGGTTATCCGTGTTCGTGAAGGTGAAGAGTTCGACCTACTGTCTTACTTGCTGCCTACCAAGCTAGAAGCTCTAAAAGAAGCAGAAAGCAAAGAGCCTGCAGAACAGACTATTCGTCCTAAGAAGATCGAAGAGCCAGCTCTTAAAGGCTTCGCAGCTCCTGCTCAATCAGCACCGACTCCAGCTCCAGCACCTAAAGCTGTAGAAGAGAAAAAAGCTGAATCAGCAGCGACTCAAGAACCAGGTTTAGTTGGTCGTTTCTTCAAAGCTATCGGTAGCTTCTTATTTGGCTCTTCAACTCAAGAAGAGAAAAAAGAAGAAGAGAAGCAAGAAGAGAAACCTAAGAACAATCGCAACAACGGCAACCGTCAACGCCGTGATCGTAACGATAACCGTCGTCGTAACCAACGTGGTGACCGTGGTGAACAACGTGGTGAGCGTGGTGACAATCGTAACGAAAACCGTGACAACAAACGCCGTCGTAAACCAGTTCGTGATGAGAAACCTGAAGAGCAGAAAGAAACTGCTCCACAGCAAAATCGCCAGCCTCGTAAGCCTAAGCAAGACCGTCGCAATAAGTCACGTGATGAGCAGAAGCAACGCGAAGAGCTAGCACCATCTAAATTAGCAGAAGAAGGTCTACAGCTAGCGGCAGAAGCTCAAGCTGATAAACTAGAAGCGCCTAAGGCTAAGCCAGAAGCGAAAGCAGCTAAGATTAAAGAGCGTCGTCAGCGTCGTAAACTGAACAAACAAGTTCGTATTAAAGACCAACAAGCTGAAGCTTCAGAAAACTCGTCAAATGAGTCTGCTGTTGCTAAAGAACAGTCTATTGCGAAAGAACAATCAGTAGCTCAAGAGCAAAAAGTTGCGGAACAAGTAGAAGCAACTCAAGCAAACGCTGATGAACAAACAGAACAGGAAGAGCCGAAGCAACGTCGCAACCGTCGTTCTCCACGTCACCTACGTGCAAGTGGTCAACGTCGTCGTCGCGGTCGTGATCGTCGTCCTAACCCATTCCGCCTACGTAAAGGTGGTGTAGCTTCTCCAGAGATGGCTATGGGTAAAGTGATGCCTCGCTTCATTCCAAAACCTCACCATAATCAGGCAAAACCTGAAGTGGCTGAAGTTCAAGTAGCTGTTGAAACTCAAGTTGCTGTACAAGAGCAAAACGTAGCTCAAGAGACGGCACCACAAAGTAACACAGCTATGGCTGGCGGCTTTGCATGTCCTGAACTTGCGATGGGTAAAGTCATTATCCGCCGTGAAGAAGCTGAAACTGTCGTTGAAACTCAGGTAACTGAAGCTCCTGCGGTAGTTGAAACTGAGAAAGTTGAAACTCCAGTGATTGCTGAAACTGCGAAAGTTGAATCGCCTGTTGTAGCAGAAGCTGTGCAAGTAGAAGCAACACAAGTTGTTGAAGCTGAAGCACCTAAAGCTGAAAGTGTAAAAGTAGAAGAAGCTCCTGTGGTAAAAGTAGAAGCTCCTAAAGCGGCACCAAAGGCAGCGGTTGCTAAAAAACAAGCAGGTTCACCAATGACTAAAGCTCCTGGTCCTCAAGAGATCAAAGAGATTCAAGTTGTTGCGGCTCCATTCCGTACTGAGCGTTTTGTATCGAAAGGTGCAGGTAGCCAAGCAGCGTCAAATAAAGCCGGCGCAGGCATGACTAAACCTCAATACTAATGAGCTTCGCAGAGTAATCTGCAGAGAACTATCTAAGGGCGACTTATTCATAAGTCGCCCTTTTTTTATATCCACAGTTCCGATTAGTTATAATAGATATATTACTCAAAATAGGGTTCAACCTTGAACTTAATCACATTTTTGGGTAGCATTCGCGCACTTATATTTTCGACACTTAGCTATTGCCGCTCTTTTTCATCACTGTTTGGCTACGCAATACACTCGTGTCGGTAAACCCATTTTAAGCATAGCTGAGCAAACATGTTCGAATTCCCACAATTTTCAAAGCACTCTGTAAAAAATGATGTGCTTTCAGGTCTTACCGTAGCCTTAGCTCTGGTACCTGAAGCCGTAGCATTCGCCTTCGTTGCAGGCGTTGACCCAATGGTTGGTCTTTACGCAGCATTCATCGTAGGTTTAATTACTTCTGTCTTCGGCGGTCGTCCAGGTATGATTTCTGGTGCAACAGGCGCAATGGCTGTAGTAATGGTGAGCCTAGTAGCAACCCACGGCGTTCAATACCTCTTTGCGGCAGTTATGCTAGCCGGCCTTCTGCAAATTGCAGCGGGTGTATTCAAGCTAGGTAAATTTATCCGTATCGTTCCACACCCAGTAATGATTGGTTTCGTGAACGGTTTGGCTATTGTTATCTTCCTTGCTCAGCTTGGTCAATTTAAAGCGCCAGACGTAACAGGTGCCTTAACTTGGTTACCAAGCGGTCAAATGACACTAATGCTAGGTCTAGTAGCCCTTACAATGGCTATCATCCACTTCCTACCTAAGCTAACAACAGCAGTACCATCTTCATTGGTTGCTATTGTTACAGTAACAGCTTTGGTTGTAGGCCTTGATCTTGAAACTCGCACTGTTGTTGATTTCCTACGCACTATGTCTGGTGACGAAGCTGCAACACTAGCGGGCTCTCTACCAACATTCTCTATTCCAGCAGTACCGTTTAGCCTAGAAACGCTATACATCATCCTGCCTTACGCAGTGATTCTTGCTGCGATTGGTCTAATCGAATCACTACTAACGCTAACCGTACTAGACGAAATGACAAACACTCGTGGTCAATCTAACCGAGAATGTGTTGGTCAAGGTATGGCGAACGTGACGTGTTCAGTATTTGGCGCGATGGGTGGTTGTGCGATGATCGGTCAATCGATGATCAACGTAAACTCAGGTGGTCGTGGTCGTCTTTCAGGTATCGTAGCGGCAGTTGCACTACTGATGTTCATCCTGTTCGGCTCTGCACTGATTGAAATGATTCCTCTAGCAGCACTTGTGGGCGTAATGTTCATGGTTGTTATCGGTACGTTTGAATGGGCAACCTTCAAGTTGGCACGTCGCGTTCCTAAGCAAGACTTCTTCGTTATCGTTCTTGTAACTGTAGTTACAGTACTAACTGACCTTGCGGTAGCAGTTGGTGTGGGTGTTGTTGCTTCTGCACTAATGTTTGCATGGCAACATGCTAAGCACATCTACGCAGACACATCGGTTAACGCTGAAGGCTCTAAAGAGTACAAAGTTAACGGTCCAATCTTCTTTGGTTCAACCGCTAACTTCCTTGAGTTGTTTGACTCATACAACGATCCACAAGATGTTATCGTTGATTTCGCAAACTCACGCGTCACTGACCACTCTGCTATTGAAGCGATCGACACGATTGCTGACCGTTACGCGGCACTAGGTAAAACTCTTCACCTTCGCCACCTAAGCCAAGACTGTGTTGCTATGCTGCACAAAGCCGGTAGCTTAGTTGAAGCGAACGTTGCAGAAGACCCAATCTACAAAGTAATGTCTAAGTAAGCTTAGTCATAGCTTAAAGCTAGATTTAGAAAGGCCGACATTCAATGTCGGCCTTTTTTATATCGATGAACCTTGATACTTTATCGCCCACCAAGAACACAGCCTCTACACTATATTGAACGCAGTATCGCTTCGCTCGACTCTTCGATTAAATCCAACACTAATTCAAAGCCATTCCCCTCACCATAATAAGGATCGGGAATTTCTTGATATTGTGACTCTCCAAAACTCAAAAATAACGCGAGCTTGTATTGGAGGTGAACTGGACACTGGCTCACTAAGTCATCTAAATTCGCCTTGTCTGCCGCAAGTATCAGGTCAAACTCTTCGAAGTCATTATCTACCACTTTACGAGAAGTAATCCCTTTAAAGCTGTAGCCTCGCTTCTCTCCTGCTGATTTTGAACGTGAGTCTGGCGCGTTGCCTTGATGAAAGCCAATTGTCCCAGCGGAGTCGACCGTTACATTAATATCCATCTGCTGAGCTTTCTTTCTCAGCACCGCTTCACCTGTTGGTGAACGACAAATATTCCCCATACAAACCACGAGTATCTTTTTCATCCATAATCACCTGTTCTTCCGATGGTTTTTGCTATCGTTAAGTTAGGCTATGATAGGCGTAATCACAACTTAAAAGGATTTGTTATGTCGACCGAAGACAACAAAGAACAACGCCACAAAGCAAGACAGCAGAAAGTAAAAGAGCAAGTCGATGCACGTGTTGCAGCAGCGCAAGAAGTGAAAGGACTGTTATTGGTTATTACTGGTAACGGGAAAGGGAAATCGACATCAGGTTTCGGTACGATTACACGTGCAGTCGGTCACGGTAAGAAATGTGCCGTTGCTCAGTTTGTAAAGGGAACCTGGGATAACGGTGAAAAGAACGTTCTTCAAAAACTCGATGTAGAGTTCCAAGTGATGGGTACAGGCTTTACTTGGGAAACTCAAAATAAGGCGAAAGATATTGAAGCCGCACAGCGCGTATGGAAAGAGTGCCAACGCATGCTAGCTGATGAGTCGATTGATGTAATTCTGTTTGATGAGCTGACGTACATGGTGAGCTATGGCTACATTGAATTGGATGAAGTGGTAGAAGCTCTGAATAACCGCCCTAAAATGCAATCAGTGATCATCACAGGCCGTGGAGCGCATCGAACTTTAACGGACATGGCCGATACCGTGTCTGAAGTTCGTAACGTTAAACACGCTTTTGAATCTGGTGTTAAAGCTCTGCAAGGCGTTGACTGGTAATTGCATTCAACCAGAGATCCCCGACTCGGTCATTCTTCCCTCTCGAGGATGACGACCACTAGACTGTCACGCCCTTGAACAAGGCACTAATACCTATCGTCATTCCCTAATGCGAGGGGCGAGCTTCATAGGGAATCTCTCTTGGGTATTATCGGCAGCCAAACAAAAGCGCCATTCCTCGTAATAAGGAATGGCGCTATTTATATGCTATTTATTTAAAATGGCGATTAGTTAAACAAGCCTTTGAGTAAACCATTGACTGCATCTCTAGTTTTCTCATCTTTGATCTTGTCACCGTATTTTTCTTCAAGTTTCTTAATACCGCGATCAATCTCTTTTTCAGCTTTCTGTTTCAACACATCATCAAAAACAAGCCCAAATTTCGGGTCAGCCCACTGGCCGGTTACCTTAATTGGAATCGTCACATCTTTGAGATCATCAATGCTCTTACCACCCTGGCCTTCAAGCGAACCAACAATTGACGTGCGAACCAGGAAGTCGACCGTTTCATTGATGAAGTTTGCTTTACCTTGACCTGTCACGCGTAAAAGAGGCGACTGTGCCGATAAGTCGTTCGTTGAAACCCAACCTTTATCAACCTTGAGTGTTGCTTTCATTGCACTAAAATCTGTCTTTTGAGACTCATCTTTGCTTTCGACTTTTTCGCCTTTGATCTTAGCGTAGTTTTCTCTAATCAGTTGCGCGATGTTGATGCCATTAACCGCACCATCTTCAAAGTTAATCGCAATAGTACCTACCAAGTTCTTCTTGATTCCTGTTGGCGTCAAGCTCTTACCTTTAACGTTAACATCGATATTACCGGTACCTTCCAGCGTATCGTTGTTCGCTACGTCAACCAGTAACGGTTGTACTTTTACGCCTTTAATCTTTTTCTTAGCCGTGTAAGTCGCAGGCGTCTTGCGTGCATCTAATCGTGCTGTTGCCGAGATAGAGCCTTGGTAAAGATTCGAGGTAAACGATGTCAGATCTGCGATACCACGGTTAACTGAGAACGCAGTTTTCACGTTCTGCATTTTTGCGTTGTTCGCCTTGAACTTATCGATTGTGATATTACCTTTCACATCGAGCGTTTTCAGAGCTGACAGATCAGGTTCTACTTCTTTCGCAGGAGCCGAGTTATCTGAACTTGACGTCGAAGAAGCTGTAGTATTTGAAGTTGAGCCACCAGCAGAATCAGAAGGCGCAGCGCTCGCTGTTTCTTCTGTATTACCTAGGCCTAAGAACTCATCTAAATCGATGTTCGGGCTATGAAGAGAAAAACGAACCTTTGGTATTTCAGATAAAGTGATGTCCGCTTTACCGTCTAGTGCGATAGCGTTAGCTTGCAGCTTCTCTAGCACAAAGCTCAAGTGACTCTTCGTTAGATCAAAGCTTAAGTCAGACAGCATATCCACTTTCATTGGTGATTGAGGAAGCGTTTCACCTTTGAATGTTGAGTCTAATGTTAACTTGTTCAGTGTAACTTTTGAGATCGCGCTATCGACAGTTAAGTCACCGCCACCTTTAAGATCAAGGTCAAGACCAGCAGCATTACCAATCACCGCATAAGTCAGTTGGTTAACCTTATCGAACTCAAACGTATTTAAGCCAATCTTCGCTGACTCGATCGACGTTGCTGGATCATTGAACTTCGCATTAAGGTCAATATTTCGTAATGCGTAGCTTGCAAAGCCTTCCGCTAATTTGAATTCAGCACTGCCATTTGCAGAGAACTTCTGTTGGTTGTTTTCACCAGAAGCCGCAAATGTCGCGGTCGTCCATGTATCAACGGCAAACTCAGAAAGACTCAAAGACACATCGTATAGCTTAGTGAATGAACCTGCTTGCTTGTCGTCCATCTCAAACAATGCGTTTGAGACTGTTACACCTGCAAGATTGATCGTCCAGCCAGATGTGTCTGTAGAAGTTTGCTCTTGAGGCGCCGGTGTTGCTTCAGAACTTGTATCCGCTGCAGGTTCAGACTCCTTAGGAGCAGACGCTTGTGTGAGCGCATCGATGTTCTTGCGACCATCTTTAAGCGTTTCTAAATAAAATTCTGCACCATCTAGAGTGATATTGCCGATCTCTAGTTGATTGCTAAATAGCGGAGTAACCGAAACATCAACGCCAACCGTATCAACCTTAAACAGGTTTGGTTGAGTGAACCCTTCAGGGTTACGTAATTCAGTTTGACCAAGTTCGAAGCCAATAGATGGGAAGAATTGCCAACTGATATCACCCTCGATCACGAGCTCTAGGCCTGTGTGTTTTTGGGCTTGTTCGACAATTAATGGCTTAAATTGGTTGGGATTCACTAACAGCACTAGTGCCAGAATTGCTGCAACGACAACAAACACTGGTACAGCTATGAAAATGAGTAGTTTCTTCATCCGCATATTCCTTGCTTAGATTCCAAAAGAAAGTGGCACTATAAAAGTGCCACTGATTCGGTAAAAAATAAAGCTAAGTGAGTCACTTAGGCAACATTTTATTCGATTAAGACTTCAACAACTTCGCAATATGCGCTTTTAGCACATCAATCGCAATACGGTTTTTACCACCACGAGGAACGATGATGTCTGCATGTTGTTTTGAAGGCTCGATAAACTGCATGAACATTGGGCGTACTGTTTCTTGGTATTGTTTAAGTACCGTATCCATTGTTCGACCACGCTCTTCTACATCACGCTTAACACGACGTAGTAGACAGATGTCCAACGGTGTATCCATAAATACGCTTGCGTGCATTAGTTTACGAAGACGCGGGTCTGTCAGAAGCAGAATACCTTCTAAAATGATCACTTTCTTAGGAGTAAGTGTAGTCGTTTCAGAAGTGCGTGTATGTTCTGTGTAGCTGTATTCTGGAACTTCTACGGCATTGCCACTCATTAGCTGCTGTAGATGTTCGCATAAAAGGTCATGATCTAGTGCATTTGGGTGGTCGTAGTTAGTTTTAACTCGCTCTTCCATACTCAAGTGACTTTGGTCGCTGTAATAGCAATCTTCCGTGATAACACCAATTTGATGGTCGCCTACTTTTTCGCGCAGCTCATTATAAATCGTACTCGCGATCAGGCTTTTTCCTGAAGCTGAAGCGCCAGCGATACCTACGATGACACATTGATTATTATCAGACATTAATTTGCACCCGATATGGTTTGGTGGTGGGAAGAGATAAACCGCCTGATTATAGGGGCTAAAGCATATAGATTCTAGTCGCGATGTTAGCTAATTGCAGTCAAATTGATGATCTCAATACATTTACTTAAAACAATCGTTTGCTTTCAAATAACTTAAATACAACTATATGCACACCCCCTATGGCTATCCACCTAATCCAACCGTTGTTTATCTCACCCAAACATGATTTACACACCTTTGTGATCAGCCATTGCTATTCAACCATCGAGAAGTTAATCGCCTCTGGTCTCGCCTTACCAGTCCAGAACATCTTCGCAGCCACGTTCTCAGCAAGCTCTAAGTAATGACGCGTGTGTTCACTGTCTGGACGACGTATAACGGTTGGGCAACCTGCATCAATATCTTCCCGTACATCAATGTGCAGCGGAATTTGCGCTAAGATATCGAGGTAAAACTCTTCTGACATGGCTTCCGCGCCACCAGCGCCAAAGATATGCTCTTTCTCGCCACAGTGGCTACAGATATGGTAGCTCATGTTTTCCACTAAGCCTGCCACTGGCACGCTCACTTTATCAAACATCGCCACACCTTTACGCGCATCGGCTAATGCCAAATCTTGAGGGGTGGTCACCACAACCGCGCCCGTCACTGGGATCTGCTGCGAAAGCGTTAGCTGAATATCACCCGTACCCGGTGGCATGTCGATAACAAGGTAATCCAATTCTGGCCATACGGTTTCATTCACGAGCTGACCTAAAGCCTTCGCTGCCATTGGGCCACGCCAGATTGCAGCATCATCTTTCGACACAAGATAGCCAATAGAATGCGTAAAAATGCCGTGCGCCTCGATTGGCATCATCCATTTGTTGTTCTGCACTTCTGGCTTTGCATCCAGTTGACCGAGCATCATCGGCACAGATGGACCATAGATATCCGCATCCAACAAGCCCACTTTTGAACCTGACTTAGATAACGCAAGCGCAAGGTTTACCGAAGTTGTCGATTTACCCACCCCACCCTTTGCCGACGTCACGGCGATAATGTTCTTAACGCCCTTCAAAGGTGTCGCGACTGTTGTTTCTAGCGCAGACGGCTTCACTTTTACTTCAAACTGAAAAGCGCTAACAAGTTGCTGTTCAATCTGGGAGTGGATCCACTGTTCCAGTTCAACCGCGAGCTGATTGGCAGCAAAAGGCAAGGTAATAACAAATGACCCACGCGGATCAACCGATACAATATTTTGGTGTAGCGCCCACTCTGGGATGAGGATTGGTGACTCGAACTCATTCAACCATGAACAGAAATCTTGCTTAGAAGTAAAGTTACGCATTGGGGCTCCTTTTTTTATTTATGCTATCACCCACGAGATGAAGACTGAACCCCTAAAAAACTAGGGGAATCCTTTGTCTGATACCTTGGCGTATCACACGTTATAAAGTAGTATTACCTCTCAAAATTTATACCTATCAAAAAAGCGAATTATTAAGTATGGCAACTGATCCAAGACAACTTTTGGTAACTTGTGCGCTTCCGTACGCTAACGGCTCTATTCACCTTGGCCATATGCTTGAGCATATCCAAGCTGATATCTGGGTTCGATACCAGCGTCTACGTGGCAACACTGTAAACTTCATCTGTGCTGACGATGCTCACGGCACGCCAATTATGCTTAAAGCTCAACAGATGGGTATCACGCCAGAAGAGATGATCGCTGCTGTTAGTGAAGAGCACCAAAAAGACTTCGCTGGCTTTGATATCAGCTTTGATAACTACCACAGCACACATAGCGAAGAGAACCGTGAACTGGCTTCTCACATCTATCTAGAACTTAAAAAGAACGGCTTCATTTCTAGCCGTACTATTTCTCAGCTTTTCGACCCTGAGAAAGAGATGTTCCTACCAGACCGCTTCGTAAAAGGTACTTGCCCTAAGTGTAAGTCAGAAGACCAGTATGGTGATAACTGTGATAACTGTGGTGAGACATACAGCCCAACTGAGCTAATTAACCCTAAATCAGCGGTTTCTGGCGCAACTCCAGTAATGAAAGATTCTGAGCACTTCTTCTTCGACCTACCTCAGTTCGAAAGCATGCTTAAAGAGTGGACTCGTTCTGGTTCTCTACAGAATGAAACTGCAAACAAAATGCAGGAATGGTTCGAGTCTGGCCTGCAACAGTGGGATATCTCACGTGATGCACCTTACTTCGGTTTCGAAATCCCAGGCGAGAAAAACAAATTTTTCTACGTTTGGCTAGACGCTCCTGTTGGCTACATGGCTTCTTTCAAGAACCTATGTGACAAGCGCGACGATCTCAACTTTGACGAATACTGGAAGAAAGACAGCACAACTGAGCTTTACCACTTCATCGGTAAAGACATCGTTTACTTCCACAGCCTATTCTGGCCTGCAATGCTAGAAGGCGCTGGTTTCCGTAAGCCAAACAACGTATTCGTACACGGCTACGTAACGGTGAACGGTGCGAAAATGTCTAAGTCGAAAGGCACATTCATCAAAGCAAGTACGTACTTAAATCACCTAGACCCTGAGTGTCTTCGCTACTACTACGCTGCTAAGCTAAACAGCCGTATCGATGACCTTGACCTTAACCTTGAAGACTTCACTCAACGTGTAAACGCTGACGTGGTAAACAAGATTGTTAACTTAGCGTCTCGTAACGCTGGCTTCATCACTAAGCGTTTCGAAGGCAAGCTTTCTGCTGAATTTGCAGAACCAGAGCTTTACAACGAATTCGTTGCTGCTGCAGAGCGTATCGGTCAGCTGTACGAAACTCGTGAGTTCAGCCGCGCTATCCGTGAAATTACTGCACTAGCTGATAAAGCTAACCAGTACATCGACGAAAAAGCACCTTGGGTTCTTGCAAAAGAAGAAGGTAAAGAGAAAGAGCTTCAAGAAGTTTCTTCTGTGGGTATTAACCTATTCCGCGTGCTAATGGCTTACCTGAAACCCGTTATGCCAGAGCTTGCGGCTCGCACTGAAGCTTTCCTAAACGAAGAGCTAACGTGGGAAGCGATTGCTACACCGCTAACTGATCACGAAATCACTAAGTTCAAAGCGCTGTTTAGCCGTATTGATCCGAAGAAAGTGGAAGCAATGATCGAGTCTTCTAAAGAAGATGCAGCCGCTGAAGCAGCAGCAAAAGAAAAAGCAGAAGCTGAAAAAGAGCAAGCAAGCCAAACTGAGCTAGACAAAGAGCCAATCGCAGACGAGATTGAATTCGATGCCTTTGCAGCAGTCGATATGCGTATTGCTCGTATTATCTCATGTGAAGAAGTACCAAAAGCGAACAAGCTACTGAAGTTCCAACTGGACATCGGTGGTGAAACTCGCCAAGTATTCTCTGGTATCAAGTCAGCGTACAAACCTGAAGAGTTAGAAGGCAAACTAACTGTCATGGTAGCAAACCTTAAACCTCGTAAGATGAAGTTTGGTATGTCTGAAGGCATGATCCTAGCTGCTGGTCCTGGTGGCAGTGACTTGTGGATCCTTGAACCACACGAAGGTGCTCAACCTGGCATGCGTGTAATGTAGCTCTGGCTTCAGTCAGATAACAAGCACTCATAGCGAAATCCCTAATGCACTTTTAACTTGAATGAGTTGATAAGCATTGGGGATTTTTTATATCTACCGAAAATAAGCGTTCTCTGTTAGAGTCGCCGTCAACTATGCTATGTAGAGTAGAAATTTGTTTGCCGACAATAACGGGCTAACCAACACCTCTTTACTCTTCAAACCCTTTTTAGGAATCCCCAGTGACTAACAACGAAATCTTGCGTCGTATTCAACACGCGCTAAACCTTAAAAATGCACAGATCATTAAAGCTATCGAGCAAGCTGATGTGACCGTTGCTCATGACCAAGTGATTAATTGGCTAAAAGACGACAACGACAAGTCATGCTCTAAGATGAAAGATAAAGAGTTAGCGGTATTCCTAAATGGTTTTATCAATCTTAAGCGTGGCAAAAAAGAAGGTGTTCAACCTAAACCTGAAGTAGCTCTGACTAACAACATGATTTTCATGAAGCTGCGTATTGCGTTGAACATGAAAGCAGAAGATGTATTAGATATATTAGAAGTGGTAGGCATCAGCCTAAGTAAGTACGAGATTGGTGCCTACTTCCGTAAGCCAGAGAACAAGAACTACAAAGTATGTGAAGACCAACTACTTTGCGATTTTCTAAATGGCGTGCAATTTACTAACCGTCCAGACTCAGAAGAGTTTGCAGGGTAAGTTACTGCCTATTGATACGTTCTCACCAACTATCAATAAATAAAAAGCGGCGAGATAATTTGATTATCTCGCCGCTTTTTCGTTTTCTTTACGTCGTTTACTCAATAAGTAAAACAACCGAACAGTAGTTTAATGAAAAGACTTAGCTGTCGTCTTCAGTAAAGTTTGTCGGTAACGTTGTCTTCATCTCGTTCCAAATCTGTGCGCTTGCGATACCGTAGTTACGAATCACAAGTGGCAAATTCTCACGCTCACCGCTTTCACAAATAACAAACAAGTTTTTGTAGAACTCCATGGCTAAACGACGAGCTTCTGGGTTAGAGAAGTAGTAGCTACCAACACGGTCGTACAATTTTCGAACACCATTAAAGATCAGGCCATAAATTTGGTTACCTGAATGGAATGCTAAACGTTGGAAAAGCATGTAATCGTAGAAGTTAAAAGTTTTAGCAATTAAGATCGTTTGACGCTTCGCTTCATCTTTTTCTACGTCTTCTTTCACCGATTGTTTGATCTTGTCAGCATATGGCGACGATTCTAAGAATTCATCCCAAGTAGGTGCCGCAAGTAAAGATTCACAAGATTCAATTACGTTAGTAATCGTACGCTCTGAAGCCTCTTTATTTGCTTTGAATGCATAACGCATAAAGATAGGGCTGATATTAGTACGAGCAGCAAGCAGGTCTTCTACCATTTTACTTGCGTTATCAACGTCCAACGTCATTAATGTATCAAGGATATGAAGACCTGACGTTTCCATAAACTGATTAACTTTAGTTGGCTTACCGTGTTGGATTGTCAACCAACCATCACGAGCAAGACGCTGAAGTACTTCACGAAGCGTAGTACGTGTAACACCAATCAGCTCAGAAAGCTCACGCTCTGCGGGCAAGATAGAACCTGGAGCGAAACGGCCATTCCAAATACTTTCAATGATATACTTTTCTGCAAATCCTGCCGGGCTCTTTGCCTTAATGACCATCTACACTTCAATCCAATTTAATTATTTTGTTCTAATTTACTCATCATACCACTAGTTAACACCCTGCGGAAATACCCCCAAAAAATTTTACGCACTCAAAACCCAAGTAGAGTTAAAACTCTAAAGTTCAGCACACGTTTGCACTCAAGGTTTGGATAGCAAGCGACTACAAATCATCATTTAAACAAACCATTAACACAACAAATTCTTTTTAAAATCAATGAGATTGGTCATATTTTTAAATCTATTAATTTGCAATGTTAAGTTGTAATAATCATATATAAGCCGTCGTTATTCTGTAAATTTTAATCATTTCGCTGAAATATTGATTCTAGTCGGTTTTTATCACATTTTAAGTGGTATGCTTGCGCTACTTTGATCGCGTTTCTCAACAAAAAAGAGGTATTTTTAGTGCTACAGGGGTTTTCCTGTTGACTAAATGTTATCTAAGAGTAGAGTTGCGCTCAAAAATAAGCAGTGCTTGAGTTTCTAAGGGAGTGACTTGGCAAGACCACAGAACATTACATGGAATGTAGTTTTTCTAAGTCACTGTTAGTTATAGGTTTTAACTAAACCTACAGCTCGATTCTCAAAATGTTGTATTGCTTGTCTATTCATAATCAACATAAAAGAGTATTAACATGCCGATGTCTCTCGGAAACGCTTTTATCAAAAACTTCCTTGGTAAAGCTCCTGATTGGTATAAACTTGCCATCATTTCCTTTTTAATCATCAACCCGTTTGTTTTTTTCCTAGTTGACCCATTTGTTGCGGGCTGGCTATTAGTGGTTGAGTTTATTTTCACTCTAGCTATGGCTCTAAAGTGCTACCCTCTCCAACCCGGTGGCTTATTGGCAATTCAAGCCGTCGCCATTGGCATGACTAAACCAGAAATGGTTTATCATGAGCTACAAGCAAACCTACCAGTATTACTCTTACTCGTATTCATGGTTGCTGGCATCTACTTCATGAAAGAACTACTTCTGTTCATTTTTACGAAGATCCTGCTCGGTATCCAATCCAAAATTCTACTCTCTGTCGCTTTCTGTGTCGCCGCAGCATTCTTGTCTGCCTTCCTAGATGCGCTGACAGTAATCGCCGTAGTCATTAGCGTTGCAGTGGGCTTCTACTCTATCTACCACAAGGTTGCATCAGGTAAGGGCACAACGTCTGCGCACGATCATACTCATGATGAAGAGATCTCTGAGCTAACACGTGATGACCTTGAAAACTACCGCGCATTCTTACGTTCACTACTTATGCACGCCGGTGTTGGTACTGCTCTGGGTGGTGTAATGACCATGGTAGGTGAACCACAAAACTTAGTAATTGCTAAGCAAGCGGGTTGGGAGTTCGGTGAATTTATCATCCGCATGCTGCCAGTAACACTGCCTGTTTTCTTCTGTGGTATTTTAACTTGTGCACTTGTCGAGAAATTCAAAGTGTTTGGCTACGGTGCAGAGCTGCCAAATAACGTTCGCCAAATCTTAGTTGAATTTGACAACAAAGAACGCGCAAATCGTACAAAACAAGATGTAGCTAAACTATGGGTTCAGAGTGCAATCGCAGTTTGGCTTATTGTTGGTCTTGCGCTTCACGTCGCTGAAGTCGGTTTGATTGGTCTTTCAGTGATCATCTTAGCTACAGCGTTTACAGGTGTAATTGAAGAACACTCGATGGGTAAAGCCTTTGAAGAAGCACTGCCATTTACTGCACTTCTTGCCGTCTTTTTCGCGGTTGTTGCTGTAATCATCGACCAGGCTCTATTTAAGCCAGTAATCGATGCCGTACTTCACGTTGAAGATAAAGGCGCACAGCTCGCACTCTTCTACGTAGCCAACGGTATTTTGTCGATGGTTTCAGACAACGTATTCGTCGGTACGGTTTACATCAACGAAGTTAAAACAGCTCTGGTTGAAGGCGTCATCACTCGTGACCAATTTGATCTGCTTGCTGTTGCTATCAACACAGGTACCAACCTACCTTCTGTTGCTACGCCAAACGGCCAAGCTGCATTCCTATTCCTATTAACGTCAGCACTTGCTCCGTTAATTCGACTGTCTTACGGCCGCATGGTAATCATGGCTTTGCCATATACTCTCGTATTAGCACTTGTTGGCCTTGCCGGTATTGTGTTCTTCGTAGAACCGATGACAGCATGGTTCTATGATGCAGGTTGGATCATTCACCGTACGGGTGAAGTGGTAGCTCCAGTTATCTCCGGTGGCCACTAACCCGGATTTCTATCGCTAAACACAATAGGTGCATCTAACTAATCAAAAATATTAGTTGATTAGGAAACTTATCCAAGATAAAAAGCTCTGAGTAATCAGGGCTTTTTTATTTTATTGACAGGATTAAATTCGTGAACTTTTTTGCAATGCTCAAAGACTTCTCTAAGGGACGTTTATCTTGGCTTTTACTGCTGGCTTTTATTGTCTTTTTTGAAGCATGTGCTCTTTTCTTTCAGCACGTGATGATGCTTGGCCCTTGCGTAATGTGTATCTACGAGCGCGTTGCTATGCTCGCTATCGGCATCGCAGCAATGATTGGTGCTATTGCCCCGCATAATCCGATATCACGTTGGCTAGGTCTAGTTGGTTGGGGGTTAGGTGCGTATAAAGGGTTGATGCTTGCTTTAGAGCACGTTGACTACCAGTTTAACCCGTCTCCTTTCGCTACCTGTGACCTGTTCGTGACCTTCCCTAGCTGGGCACCTCTAAACCAATGGGCTCCGTGGATGTTTGAGGCCTACGGCGACTGCAGCAAGGTAGTATGGCAGTTCTTAGAACTTTCAATGCCTCAATGGCTAGTGATTATCTTCGCGGGTAACTTGGTTGCTTTCGGTTTTGTAGTGATTTCTCAATTCGTTAAATCGAAGAATGACTAACAATTAGCACATAATGTTCAGAAACGAAAAAGTCGACCACGAGGTCGACTTTTTATTATCTATTAACAATGCAATTAAGCTTTTTTACCACAGCACTGTTTAAACTTTTTACCACTTTCACACGGGCAAACATCATTTCGGCCGATGCCCTTAAACGGATTCACACTTTGAGATTTATTTCCGAGCATCGCTTCATCCGCTGCTAGCGCAACTTCTGTCACCATCAAATCGACTTGCCCGACGAGATCATTCAAAGTTGGCGGGGTTTCTAATCCAGCCGCTTTCATTTGCTCGATTGTCTGTTCTTCATCAATCGCCAGCATGAATGTTGTTAACATTGCTTGTAGCATGCGTAATGTGCCATCTGCGATTGACGTTTCCTGCCACTGTTCTTCAATCGTCGGCCAGACCATCATAAAACCTTCAGAAAAATCGGCTAGCTGTTCAGCAAAATTATCTGCATCAAGCACTTCTGTAAGCAAATATTCACTTCGCTGAATGAGGTTATGTTGGCGATTAATTTGCTCGGTGACTTGAGGAACGAAGTCCTGACCAGTTTCAGGAATAGCTATAGGTAACCAAGCCTCTGGATCAAGAGGTTTAGTTGCAAGGTTAGATGCAAATATAGCACCTTCTACAAACTGGGCTGTTACGTCGTTAATTGAGTCAGGAAGACTCAATAATTGATACTTCATATTACTTCACTAGTCGGTCAATTCTGTTGTCTCCATTATACCCACAAGGCTAACAATTAGTAATTATTCGTATAGCTCTATGATTAATTACACCTACCAGTAGCCACGCAAACATTATCTTTAGTTCCATTCAGCAAACTAAACTTATTTCATTTTGAAAATTTAAGTTTGAAGTGTAAAAGAGTCACTGAAATATTTAGTTACATATAGAATACATTATGAAACAACACCAAAATGGTTTTACTTTGATAGAGCTGGTCTCTGTCGTCGTTATTTTAGGCATACTTGCCGTTACCGCAGCTCCTCGCTTTCTAAATTACCAACGCGATAGCCATGAAGCTATAGCTCAAGGTGCTTTTTCTTCTTTTCGAACTGCGGTTAACCTTTACCACTCACAGTGGCTTGTTGATGGAGAGCCTGATTTTAATCAAGATGTCGATTATGGTGAAGGCAGCGTTTATCCTTCATCGACTGGTTTTCCAATCGCTGTTGATCAACTACCGATTAATTCGGGGACTGCAATTAGAGGGAGTGACTGCGCAAGGCTTTGGCGGGCGCTCATGAATACTGACCTCACCGTTAGAGATCACGGTAGCTCAGTATTCCCTTCAGAAGAACCGATCGTTGCTTGGTATACATCAGATCCAAGCTGCTATTACTACTACACTGATGGTTACTCGCTAGGCGAAGATTTACCAAGGCTCAACTACTTCCCTCTAACCGGTGAAATAACTGTTACGTCAGATTCACCTAGCTCATAGTGACAAGCTTTTAACTTGCCCGTACAATCACGCGTCTTAATTTTCGATCCATTCAGTTTCGGTAAAGCAAATGCGAGTAATACTTGGCCCTATGGAGGGCGTTTTAGACCATCTAATGCGTGAAATTCTCACAGAGATCAATGATTACGATCTCTGTGTGACGGAATTTGTGCGCGTAGTTGATCAACTTCTTCCTCCGCATGTTTTTCACCGTATTTGCCCTGAATTGCATCAAGGCTCTCAAACCATGGCTGGTGTTCCAATCCATCTCCAGCTTCTAGGACAACACCCAAATTGGATGGCCGAGAATGCTTTTCAAGCTGCTAGTTTAGGCGCTAAAGGCATTGATCTTAATTTTGGTTGCCCTGCAAAAGCGGTAAACAAAAGTAATGGCGGTGCGTCACTGCTAAAAGAACCTGAACTCATCTATCAAGTGGTGAAGTCTTGTCGAGATGCGGTGCCAGCACACATTCCCGTATCTGCGAAAATTCGATTGGGTTGGGAACGCCCGGAAGAGTGCTTTGAAATTGTCGACGCTATCGAACAAGCAAAGGCAGACGAACTCACTGTGCATGCAAGAACCAAAGCTGGCGGCTATAAAGCCAGCGAAATTAAATGGGATTACATCAATCAAATAAGAGAAAAAACGTCTCTACCTTTGATTGCTAATGGGGAAATCTGGAACTATCAAGATGGTCAAGATTGCATAGAAGCCACTGGCGTCGATTCATTGATGGTCTGCCGTGGAGCTTTCAACATTCCAAATCTTGGCAACGTCGTTAAGCACAACCACCCAAAAATGCCGTGGAATAAAGTCATCGAACTTTTGCTACGCTATTCAGAGTTTCAAATAAAAGGGGACAAAGGCATGTACTACCCCAATAGAGTGAAGCAGTGGTTTGTTTATCTAAGTAAAGGCTACCCTGAAGCGAACGAACTTTTTAAAGAAATTCGTACTTTCAAGAAAGCGCCACCTATTGTGGAGCGCCTTCAGCGTTATCAAGAAGAACATCGCCAAACTGTGTGAACTAGTTTCTCTTCTTCTCTAGCATAGAAGTTCAATAGCGTGGTTAAAATACGATGCGGTCTTTACCTGTCGTCTTAGCCACGTACAACTTTTCATCCGCGTGTTTGAATATCTCTTCAAAGCTTAGGTTGTTATGCTCAGCTTCAGTAATACAAACACCACCAGAGACAGTAAAACCATTAGGTACAATGTTAGCTGAGTTCGCACAGACAGCATTTTTAACACGCTCTAATGTCCTCATTAACGTTTCACGATCATCACCTTTTAGATAAACGACAAACTCTTCACCACCAAACCTTGCTGCGACATCACTACTTCGAATGCTATTACTTATCTGGCGGGACATGTAGCGAATAACATCATCCCCTTTGTCATGCCCAAAGGTATCATTAATCAACTTGAAATTATCAATGTCAAATACAGTCAAGGCGAATAACTGGTCATGCTCCACACTGCGCCAAAAAGCTTCCAGTCCCCTACGATTTAGCAGCCCGGTCATCGGATCTTTAGCTGCTAGCTCTTTGAAGTAACCACGTTCAATATTGGAGTTAACGAAGAAAAAGAGCGTTACAGAGAATAGATATACGATGATAGCGACAATCAGACTGTCTTTCTCGTAGACAAAAAAGTGCTCCACCTCTTTGGCAAAATCTAATTCGTAGTACATCGCGTGATGAGAGGTGACTCCTTCCAGTTGTATCGCGTGATAGAAAGTAGCGCTATCAACCGGATTAACCAAGGTGGTATCAATAATATCGATTCTACCGGCTAAGTGCTCATTCGAACTCGCAAGCAATTTACTGGCGTCAATCTCAACAGAAAGCATTCCTTGATGTATCCCCTTATGAAACACCGGAATCGTCATGCTTATCATACGGTCAAGAGAGTCAAATCGATACGCAGGACCCGTTAAAGTCAATTGTTCTGGATTGTTGGCGGTTCTTTGCCAATACGGGCGGCTTTTTATGGTCGAAAGTAGTTCTTTCCCTAGCTCTTTAGCAAAGTCTTCTGGCGAAGAGATCACATACCCACGAGTATCAATAAAGTGTACGCCGTTGTGATATTCATCAAGTTGGGACAAAAATGAAAGAATTGGCGCGAGAGCAATTTTTTCTGACGCACTTTTATAACTATCACTGGTTTCATTACAAAGGGATTCTTGACCAACCAACATATAGTCGATATCGACAGAGGGGATATCTGCGGTTTTTCCGTCAGCAAGAAGTAATACGTCAATGGGCCAAATTCGGCAAAGACCATCAACCACTTGCTTATTGTGATCAAGGAAAAGAGGGTTTCCTGATTTGTAGTAATTAGAGAAGCTGTAATCTAGAGCGGTAACAATTTTGGTCGTTCGTTTAAACACTTCTTCAATACGCTGAAACTCACTGCTGATGTCTTTTTCAACCGCATCAAAATGATTTTTTCCTATCAGCCCAAGTAACATGGTCGCGATCACAGCGGGAAAGCCGAAGACAAAGGTAAGGCTAAAGTGCCTATTTACTTTCATAGAATGTGCTCTTAGCGCTCAGTTATTTTCATTAGTTCCATTAATATTATGACATTAATCGACAGCCCTCTCGATGTAAAATAATGTAAGTTGGTATTAACGATGCACCTATCGGGGAAATAACTACTTAAAAATGAATAAAATAGATCGCAGCTAATGGTGAGAGTCGACTAATGTTGTTCATTATGATGGTTTAAATTCCTGTTAACAAAATGACTTATTGAGCATTGTTTTTTTGATGTCAATACCAATCAACGGCTGACTATCGCACGATCAACCACAGACTTAGGTAGCGTCAAACCAAGCTCACGAGCGGCATCTAGGTTAACTACCAACTGTGAGCTTTGAGCCGTTTTAACACTCAACTTCCCTGGTTTTTGTCCGTTCAAAATAGCGGCCACATAATCAGCGGTCTGCACCCCGACGTCATAGTAATCTAGACCTAATCCAGCGATTGCTCCCTTGCCAACATAAGACGTTGCTCCTGCAACCACGGGTGTGCCAGCTTGGTTTGCAGCATTTATAAGTCCTTTGATACCGCTTGCCACCGTGTTATCAGTTAGTGCGTAGATAACATCAGATTTCTTAGCCACAGATGCTGTTTTTTCTTCTACATCATCGATGGTCAACGCTTTTTCAGTATGCAAAGTAAAGCCAAAGTCTCGTGTTGCCTGCTTTAACAGCCCTACTAAAGCAACAGCATTTGCCTCTGCTGGGTTATAAACCACACCGACTGAAACTGCATTGGGGAGTAGCTCTTTAATAAGAGATACATGTTGGGAAATAGGTGATAAGTCAGAAAGGCCCGTGACATTTCGTCCCGGCTGCTCCAATTGTTTAACAAGTCTTGCTCCGATAGGGTCTGTCACCGCGGTGAACACAATCGGGATCGTTCGAGTCGCTGAAACCAACGCTTGAGAGGTCGGTGTCGCGATGCCAACTAATACATGAGGGTTCTCACTAACTAACTCTCTGGCTATTTTTGCTGCCTGAACGGGATTGCCACCAGCCATTTCATAAGAAAACTCTAAATTTTTACCCGGTTCGTAACCTTTTGCTCTCAATCCTTCAAGAAGTCCTAGACGTGTTGCATTCAGATCTGGATGGTCAACAACTTGTGAAACCGAAACTTTGGCAACGTTCGCCATTACATTGCTTGTCCATAGCAACAGCAGACAACTTACGACCGCTGCCAATACCTTTTTTACAGAACTCATTATCGCTCCCTGAATCAAGCTCTACTAATTATTGCTCGCTCAAAGAGAACAACATCACTATTGATATTATTACCAGTAACCATTGATGACTTGTAGTTATATTTAACAAAAACACAACAAGGCTCGGAAAATGCGTGAAATAGTGAAAGGCAGAATTTGAAAAGTAAGAAACTACATGAGTAGTAAGAGAAAAAAGGAATGAGGGGGAGATAGGTGAATAAAAGCGAAGCGAAAATAATAAAAATCAAACCTGAGAACAAACCATCAATGATGAATAGTTGCTCTCAGACAAGAGGGAGAGTTGAAACTCATTAGAACCAACGTTCCATTGAGGATTTATCTAGCTGACGAAATGCGCGATTTAAAATGATCGCCAATTCTTTATAACGAGGGCGCGACTTCATTGGCTCTAACGCAAAACCCGTTTCAGTGATCTTCTCATGAAGTTCGCGATACCACGAGACAAGTGCAGGTGGAAGTTGTGTGTTTGAGCGATTACCTAACCACCACATGCCTTGAAGCGGTAAGCTGATTGCAAACAAAGCCATGACCACAGCTTGTGGCATCGCTTGATAATTATTAAAGACCATTTGTGTAAGAACACTAATAGCAGCTATCGCTGGCATCACTTTCACGCCAAAACGCGTCGCTTTGATAATGCGCTGCTCAGGGAAGATCGAGTTTAACTCTTTGCGGACGGGCCAGAGATCCATGTACTTTTGGCCATCTTTTAAACTACTCGCTAAACCAACTCTATTGCTCATATGAGTCTCCCATTAAAAAAAAGTTGAAACCATCAACTAAAAACACAAAAATTTGACGAAAAATAATATTCTTTCAAATTTTTTTGTTATATTTGCACAATATCGCTATTATTTGCAGACCTCAATCTCATTGTTGCCCTTATTTACAATTTAAGCAACTTTGAGAAGACTTCTGCAAGGAATGCACAAGCCTCTTTTTGATAAAGAGTGCTTTCACTTTATACGGAAATTAACGTTTTTTTGACCAAGGTTAGTACGCAAGCCCATGTGCTTCGACTATTCTTGAGATTAATTTTCATCCTTAACTGATTTCGATCAGAAAAATAAACAGGTAGTCATTAATGTCTAAGCTAGTTTTAGTTTTAAACTGTGGTAGTTCTTCTCTTAAATTCGCTGTTGTTGATGCAGAATCAGGTGCAGAGCACCTAACTGGTCTTGCTGAGTGTCTAGGTCTTCCAGAAGCACGTATGAAATGGAAACTTGATGGCAAGCATGAAGCACAACTTGGCGCGGGCGCAGCTCACGTAGAAGCACTGTCTTTCATGGTAGAAACTATTCTTGCTTCTAAGCCTGAGCTTAAAGCTAACCTTGGCGCTATCGGTCACCGTATCGTACACGGCGGCGAGCAGTTCACTTCTTCTGCTCTTATCACTGATGAAGTTCTTAAGGGTATTCAAGACGCTGCGACTTTTGCACCTCTTCACAACCCTGCTCACCTTATCGGTATCGAAGCGGCTCAAAAGAACTTCCCTGGTCTACAAAACGTTGCTGTATTTGACACTGCGTTCCACCAAACAATGCCTTCTGAGTCTTACCTATACGCTCTACCGTACAACCTGTACAAAGAGCACGGCATCCGTCGTTACGGCATGCACGGTACTTCTCACCTATTCATCACTCGTGAAGTTGCAGGCCTACTAAACAAGCCAGTTGAAGAAGTTAACATCATCAACTGTCACCTAGGTAACGGCGCTTCTGTATGTGCAATCAAGAACGGTCAATCTGTAGATACTTCTATGGGTCTTACTCCTCTTGAAGGTCTTGTAATGGGTACACGTTGTGGTGACCTAGATCCTGCAATCATCTTCCACCTACACGACGCTCTTGGTTACTCTGTTGAAGAAATCAACAACATGCTAACTAAAGAATCTGGTCTTGCTGGTCTAACTGAAGTGACTTCTGACTGTCGTTTCGTTGAAGACAACTACGGCGAGAAAGAAGAAGCAACTCGTGCAATGGACGTGTTCTGTCACCGTCTAGCTAAGTACGTTGCTGGTTACACTGCAACTCTAGAAGGTCGTCTAGACGCAATCACTTTCACTGGCGGCATCGGCGAGAACTCTGGCCCAATCCGTGAAATGGTTCTTAACCGCCTAGGCATCTTCGGCATCGAAGTTGACGGTGAAGCTAACCTTAAAGCTCGTTTCGGCGGCGAAGGTACTATCACTACAGCTAACAGCCGTATCCCTGCAATGGTTATCTCGACTAACGAAGAGCTAGTAATTGCTGAAGACACTGCGAAACTAGCAGGTCTTTAATTGATTTTCCTGACTAGCTTCACTCGAAGCTAGTCAGTTTTTCATATCAAGAAAATGGGGCTCAACTTCTATTCCTACCCCAATATGTTTATCGGTGGGAATAGCGGTTGAGCTTTTTTATTTCCAATAGTCAAAGGTGTTCGTCAATGTCACGTACTATTATGCTTATCCCTACAAGCGCTGGTGTTGGTCTTACTAGTGTTAGCATGGGTGTTCTTCGCGCTATGGAGCGTAAGGGCGTAAGTGTTTCTTTCTACAAGCCAATCGCTCAACCTCGTAGCGGTGGTAACCAGCCAGATTTAACCTCTACTATCATCAGCGCGAACAGCGACATTAAGATTGGTGAGCCAATCGCAATGACAAAAGCTGAAGCTTTGATCGGTAGCGAGAAAACGGATGAGCTTCTTGAATCTGTTGTTGAGCAATACAACAAAATCAACAAAGACGCTGAAGTAACGCTAATCGAAGGCCTAGTCCCTACTCGTAAGCACCCGTTTGCAAACCAAGTGAACGCAGAAATCGCGAAAACGCTTGGGGCAGAGATCGTATTCGTTGCGACTCCTGGTACTGACAACCCTACGCAACTTAAAGAGCGTATCGAAGTAGCATGTTCTAACTTCGGCGGTACTAAGAACAAGAATATCAAAGGCGTAATCATCAACAAGCTTAACGCTCCTGTTGATGAAGCTGGTCGTACTCGCCCTGACCTATCTGAAATCTTTGATGATGCAGACAGCGCTCAGCAAGCGAACCTTGAAGTAATGCAAATCTTCAATTCTAGCCCTATCCGTGTTCTTGGCTGTGTGCCATGGAGCATCGACCTAATCGCAACTCGTGCGGTTGATATGGCTAAGCACCTTAACGCTGAAATCGTTAACGAAGGTGAAATCTCAACTCGTCGTATTAAGAGCATCACTTTCTGTGCACGTTCTCTACCGCACATGATTGAGCACTTCAAGCCAGGTTCACTGCTAGTAACTTCTGCAGACCGTCCTGACGTTATCGTTGCTGCGGCTCTTGCTGCGAAAAACGGTGTTGAGATTGGCGCAATCCTACTGACTGGCGGTTACGACATTCCAGAAAGTATTGCTAACCTTTGTGCACCAGCATTCGCTTCAGGTCTACCGATCTTCAAAGCTCAAGGTAACACTTGGCAGACGTCTCTAAACCTACAGAGCTTCAACCTAGAAGTTCCTGCTGACGATAAAGAGCGTATCGAGTTCGTTAACGATCACGTTGCAAGCCACATTGATGGCCCTTGGATTGATTCTCTATCTGAAGGCACTCAAGGTATTCGCCGTCTAAGCCCACCAGCATTCCGTTACCAGTTAACAGAATTCGCTCGTAAAGCGGCTAAGCGCATCGTTCTTCCTGAAGGTGATGAGCCACGTACTGTTAAAGCTGCATCTATCTGTGCTGAACGCGGTATCGCAACATGTGTACTTCTTGGTAACCCTGAAGAAATCCGTCGCGTTGCTGCACAGCAAGGTGTTGAGCTAGGCGCTGGCGTTGAGATCATCGATTCTGCTTCAGTTCGCGAAAACTACGTAGCTCGTCTAGTAGAACTTCGTGGCGCTAAGGGTATGACTGAAGTTGTTGCTCGTGAGAAGCTAGAAGATTCAGTATTCCTAGGCACTATGATGCTTGAAGCTGGTGAAGTTGACGGCCTAGTTTCTGGTGCTGTTCACACAACGGCGAACACAATCGTTCCTCCGTTCCAGATCATCAAGACTGCTCCTGATGCTTCTATCGTATCTTCAATCTTCTTCATGCTTCTGCCTGATCAAGTGCTTGTATACGGTGACTGTGCGATCAACCCAGATCCAACAGCTGAACAGCTTGCTGAAATCGCTATCCAATCTGCAGATTCTGCTGCGGCATTCGGTATCGACCCACGTGTTGCTATGATCTCTTACTCTACTGGTGAATCTGGTAAAGGTGCAGACGTAGATAAAGTACGTGAAGCAACCAAACTTGCTCAAGCGAAACGTCCTGATCTTGTGATCGACGGTCCTCTTCAGTACGACGCTGCAATCATGGAAAACGTAGCCGCTTCTAAAGCGCCAAACTCTCCAGTTGCAGGTAAAGCGACAGTATTCGTATTCCCAGACCTAAACACAGGTAACACGACTTACAAAGCGGTACAGCGTTCAGCAGATCTAGTGTCTATCGGTCCAATGCTTCAAGGTATGCGCAAGCCAGTAAATGACTTGTCACGTGGCGCTCTAGTAGACGATATCGTTTACACTGTTGCTCTAACGGCTATCCAAGCAGACCAAGCAGCTCAAGCAGCTCAAGCTGAAGAAAAAGTAATTAACTAATTACATTTTCTCGTTCTTAAATGCTTTAAAAGTATCAAAGCCTATGCAATTGCATGGGCTTTTTATCATTGAAAATTGGTCGAAATGACAAACCTCGCTCTATTCGTACGCCACCCAATAGCTTTATTTTCACTTTTAGCTAAACCACTGATTTATCAAGTTGTCTTTTTCTTTCCTTTCTATTATTAACCTACCGTACGTTTATCTGAAAAGTGCGATCTTTGACGTTTTTATTCTTCGCAATGATGATTTGTTTTGTTATATTATTTTACATAATAAATAAACTTCTTTGTATTTCATAACACTATGACGTCAGATACTCGGCTGATCACGTTGATCAAATGGCTCCCAGTTAGCTTTATCGCACTTTTTTCACTCGTACTAATTTCTTCATTTCTGTACAACTCACACCTGTCTAACCAAAAACAATTAGTTAGAGCTGAGCAACTATTTAAAGATCAGCACAAACAATTGCTTAAAAGCCAAGTCGACGTAGCAAAAAGCCAAGTTCTCTATTTAAAATCAACCACCGAGTCAGAACTAAAACAAGTCGTAAAAGAACGATTAGAAGAAGCACATCGAATCTCTACTCGTCTCTACGAAGACAACAGATCACAGCCAAGAGAAATAATCGAATCCATCATTAAAAGTGCGTTAAAAGACATTCGCTTCAATAGTGATCGTGGTTACCTTTTTATTGTTGATCGCCAAGCTAAAGGCATCATGCACCCATTCTGGCCCCACCTCGAAGGACAGGACCTTTCCACGCTTAAAGATACGCGAGGCACTCCCATAGTCACAGAAATGGTCAAACTGTCACTAGAGAAGAAAACAAGCTTTTATAGGTGGTGGTTTCACAAACCAGGTGACAACAAGACAGAGTACGAAAAAATTGGATATTCTGTCTACTTTGAACCACTAGACTGGGTTATAAGCTCCGGTGATTATGTCGTTGATGTTGAAAGTGACCTAAAACAACAATCATTAAATTGGCTGAAAAACTTAACGCTTCCTGGTTCTGATCAGCTTTTCGTACTCGACAAGCAAGGCGTATTTTTGGCGCACGAGTCGCAAGAACTCATTGGGTCAAAACATCCTACATTTCAGTTAATTATTCAAAGTCAAAACTCAACTAATTCACTCCAAGAACGATTTATCAGCCTCGATAACGGGTTGGCTAACAATCGTTCGCAAGACACCATTAACTATGTAGCAAAAATTCCAGACTGGGAGTGGTATATCGTTGGTAGTGCTTATACCCAAGCCATTGAACAATACTCTATCGCACACAAACTGGTCACCGAAGAATCACTAAAGCACGATACGATTGAACTCATCATTTATAGTGCAGCAAGCTTCCTAACTTTGCTGGTCATTAGTTTCTATATGGGTAATGCCATCGCACGACGTTTTACTACCTTCCAAAACAGAATTAAACATGACTTCCATAAACTAGAGCAGAACCGTAAAGAACTCTCTTACTTGGCTCACCACGACTCACTCACCGGTCTTTACAACCGAACAGCATTAAAAGAGAACTTTGAGGCGATCCAAATAAAAAATACGCAAAATGGTACTAAAATCGCCATACTTTTCATTGATCTTGATGATTTTAAAAATATCAATGACGCTCATGGTCATGGCTATGGGGATCAACTGCTCAAAAACATTGCTCAAACTCTACAACATTTAACTGAGCCGAATGAAATGTATTTCCGTTTTGGCGGTGATGAGTTTATTGCGATTATAGACAATCTACCGACAGCTGAATCTTTGACACCAATTCTTAACAAGATTAAGCAGGCAATCGAACGCTCATACAATATTAAAGGGGAAAGCCTATCAATTAAGACAAGCATCGGCGTATCCTTATCCCCCGATCATGCTGACAATATAGAAATGTTAATCTCTAAAGCTGATATGGCACTCTATTTCGCGAAACGTACAAGCAAAGGCATTATTCAATTATTTAACGAGTCTATTTCTGATGATATCCACAGTAAACTCGAGATTGAGAACGCGCTTAATTCTGCTTTAAATAACGAAGAACTGTACGTTCACTATCAACCTCAAGTCGACGTACATTCAGGTGTAGTGTTAGGGGTAGAAGCGCTCTGTCGTTGGCAAAACAAAAAGTTAGGATTTATTCCACCTGACGTATTTATCAGCATGGCGGAAAAAACGAATCTAATTAATGACATTACGTTCTTTGTCGCTGAAACTAGCATGCGCCATATTAGCAATATCAATAGTAAGCAGGGGGTCTCTCTATCGTTGTCTATCAACCTATCTCCAGCAGTGTTTACTCAGCATAACTTGGTTGAACGCTTCTCAGAGCTTGCTGCCAAATACGCATTTACACCAGCCAAGATCAAAATTGAGATTACAGAAAGTGTACTAGTTGAAGATTTGCAAGCCGTCACGCGGGTAATGAACCGCTTCCAAGCACTAGGTATGCAAGTTTCCATCGACGATTTCGGTACGGGTTATTCATCATTAAGCTATATTGCCTCCCTGCCTATCAATGAGATCAAGATAGATAAATCATTTATAGATACTATTGATACCGATGAGAGGCAATTTGCACTGGTTGAAGCGATTACTTCTCTAGCAAGTATTTTCAATTTCGACTTGGTCGTGGAAGGTATTGAGACTCAAGCACAGTTGCAGTCTATTAAGCAATTGTACTGTAGCGCAGTTCAGGGCTACTACTACTCACGTCCGGTAAGCGCAACAGACCTCGTTAAGTATCTAGAGCTACAAAATCAAAGAGAAGCCTTTGAAGTGTAATTCGATATCAGCCTGACCCTATGTTCCGGTAAGTTAAATTAAATAACTGCGTTTATGGGGTGACTCTAAATCAAGGTAAGGCCCTTTGGGGACAACTTGAGTCGGATTAATGCCTGTATGGCTGTAATAATAGTGGCGCTTGATGTGATAAAAATCGGTCGTCTCTTTAATGCCTTCGACCTGGTAGAGCTCTTTTAAGTAGCCCTGAATATGGACGTAGTCTGAAATTCGCTGCTTATTACACTTAAAGTGCCCAACATAAACGGCATCAAATCGAACCAGAGTGGTAAACAAGCGCCAATCCGCTTCTGTAATCTCGTTACCCGCTAAATAGCGATGTTCGCTAAGGTGAGCGTCTACTTTGTCTAAGGCTTCAAATAACGCATCATACGCTTCTTCGTAGGCTTCTTGTGTCGTTGCAAAGCCCGTTCGGTACACACCGTTGTTAATGTTTGGGTAGATATAGTCATTCCACTCATCAATCTTCTTTGCCAGTTCCCACGGATAGTAATCATCGGTGTTGCCTGTCAGTTCATTAAACTCTGAGTTAAACATACGGATAATCTCAGACGACTCGTTACTCACAATGGTGTTAGTCTTTTTATCCCACAACACAGGCACCGTCACTCTACCCGAGTAGTCAGGTTTGGCTTGAGTGTAGATTTGATGCATGCGCGTATGGCCGAACAGAGGTTCAGGTAACCCCATTTGCCAACCATCACTCATCATGTCTGGGCAAACCACCGTCACGTCAATGTGATCGGTTAGGTCTTTAAGCTCTCGGAAGATAAGGGTGCGGTGCGCCCAAGGGCAAGCCAATGATACGTACAAGTGATAACGGCCGCTTTCAGGCTGAAACTGCGCGGACGCTTTATTCTCTACCCAGTGACGAAAGCCTGCATCTTCACGAACAAACTTGCCACCGCTTTCTTTGGTGTCGTACCAAACATCATGCCAAACACCTTCAACTAACTTGCCCATATCCAAACCTCTGTCATCCATACTTTTCTCTAGTATAAAAAAAGCCAACTTTTTCTAAACTAGAAGAAGTTGGCTTAGTTGTTCAAATTATTTGATGAAGCTTATTTAATATGGAACTTTAGACACAAAAAAAGCGCGACTCTAATAACTAGTCGCGCTTAAGCCTGTCACAGGCTGAACCGTTTTAAATAGGCTCTAGACTTGTACGTGCAAGCAAGATACTGCGTGTACGTCATCGCCTTGAATGGTTGGCTTGGTTTTCGCACAGGCCTCAGTTGCTTCAGGGCAACGAGTACGGAACACACAACCTGATGGTGGGTTGATTGGCGATGGTAAATCACCTTCCAGCATCTGAATCGTTTTGCTGCGCTCTAAGCGTGGGTCTGGAATCGGAACTGCAGACATCAATGCTTTGGTATATGGGTGTTTTGGGTCTGAGAACAAGGCATCTGATTCACCTAGTTCAACAGCATTACCTAAGTACATCACCAATACACGGTCAGAGATGTGTTTCACCACTGACAAATCGTGCGCGATGAATACCAAAGACAAACCTAACTCTTTCTGTAGTTCCATAAGAAGGTTTACTACTTGAGCTTGGATAGATACATCCAGAGCAGAAACAGGTTCATCACAGATGATCATCTTAGGCTTCAAGATAAGTGCACGTGCGATACCGATACGTTGACACTGACCACCAGAGAATTCATGTGGGTAACGGTTGATTACGTTGGGTAGTAGACCAACTTTTGCCATCATCTCTTTAACTCGATCTTTCACTTCCTGTTTAGAAAGCTCAGGATAAAAAGTCTCTAGAGGCTCAGCAATGATGTCGCCTACTGACATACGCGGGTTGAGTGATGCTAGCGGATCTTGGAAGATCATCTGAATCTCTTTACGAGTCTCACGACGCTTCACTTCCTGCATCTTAGTCAGGTCTTGACCTAACCACATAACTTCGCCTTCAGTTGCCTCAACTAAACCAATAATTGCGCGCGCAAATGTTGATTTACCACAGCCAGACTCACCTACTACACCTAGCGTTTCGCCTTCGTAAAGATGAACATCCACACCATCAACGGCTTTAAGGTTTGATGGTTTCGCCCAAGGCCAAGCAGACTTAGCCGCAATGCTAAAGTGAACTTTTAGGTCTTTAATATCTAATAGTAATTCTTTACTCATTTTGTCCAAGTCTCCCAATCTGAAAAACAAGCACGCTGACGGTCTTTAGCAAATGGCTGTAGAATCGGTGCTTCTTGCTTACAACGGTCCATTACACGGTGACAGCGGTCTTGGTAAGGACAACCTGTTGGTAGGCGAAGTAAGTTAGGTGGGTTACCTGGAATCGTCGGTAGAATTTCACCTTCGGTATCCAAACGAGGAATCGCTTTAAGCAGGCCTTCCGCATAAGGGTGGCTTGGCTCGTAGAAGATTTCATCAACCGTGCCATATTCCATTGTACGACCTGCATACATCACAAGTACTTTGTCACACGAACCAGCAACCACACCTAAGTCATGAGTGATCATGATGATTGCTGTATTGAACTCATCTTTAAGTTCGTTCAGCAATTCCATGATTTGCGCTTGAATGGTTACATCCAACGCCGTTGTCGGCTCATCAGCGATAAGCAATTTAGGGCGACACAGTAGTGCCATTGCGATCATCACACGTTGACGCATACCGCCAGAAAATTCATGTGGGTACATGGTTATACGCTTGCGTGCTTCAGGGATTTTCACCGCTTCCAGCATACGAACTGATTCTTCGAACGCTTCTGCTTTACCCATGCCTTTATGCAGCATAAGTACTTCCATCAGCTGATCACATACTTTCATGTAAGGATTCAGTGACGTCATTGGATCTTGGAAGATCATCGCGATCTGTTCAGCTCGTACTTTGTTCAGCTCTTTTTCAGGCAGGTTAAGAATTTCATTGCCTTCAAACTTTGCGCTACCTGAGATGATGCCGTTCTTAGCTAGCAGCCCCATCAGTGCAAATACCGTTTGTGATTTACCTGAACCCGACTCACCAACAATACCCAGCGTTTCGCCTTGGTTAAGTGAGAAGTTCAAGTCGTTTACTGCGGTTACGATACCATCTTGCGTGGTAAATTCGACGCGCAGATCTTTGACATCTAATAAGCTCATCATTGCTTCCTTCAATCTTTTATAGCTTTTGTATTTTTATTTGCTATTTCTTTATCTGTCTTTTGGATCAAGCGCGTCGCGCAGACCATCACCTACGTAGTTAAAGCAGAACAGCGTAACTACCATGAATGCCGCTGGGAATGCCAATTGCCAAATAGCAACTTCCATTGTTTGCGAGCCTTCTTGTAATAGCGCGCCCCAACTTGTCATAGGCTCTTGAACACCAAGACCAAGGAAAGATAAGAATGATTCAGTAAGGATCATGCTCGGAATAAGTAGCGTCGAGTAAACCGCAACAATACCCAATACATTCGGTACGATATGACGTGTAATGATCTTCCATTTACTTACACCACATACGTGAGCAGCCTCGATGAATTCTTTGCTACGTAGACTCAACGTTTGACCACGTACGATTCGTGCCATATCGAGCCAAGCAATAGCACCGATAGCAACAAAGATAAGTACAATATTACGACCAAAGAATGTTACCAGTACGATCACAAGGAACATGAATGGTACTGCGTACAAGATCTCTAGGATACGCATCATCACTCGGTCAGTACGACCGCCAATGAAACCTGAAGCTGCACCGTAAAGCGTACCAATCAGTACCGCTACAAATGCGCCCATCACACCAACCATCAGAGAAATACGGCCGCCGATCATCGTACGGACGTATAAGTCACGACCTAAACTGTCGGTACCAAACCAATGATCCGCATTTGGACCAACGTGCATTGCGTACCAATCAGTATCATCGTAAGCATGCTGCGCCAACATAGGTAAGAAGATTACCGATAGCACCATGATAATTAGAATGAACAGGCTTATCATTGCCGCTTTGTTGCGCATAAAACGAATACGCGCATCCTGCCACAAACTACGACCTTCAATTTCCAGATTCTCAGAGAATTTTTCGATCGCTTCTAAGTTTTCTTTTTTCTTCAACATAACCATGCGTCCCTGTTAGTAGCGAATTTTCGGGTCAATAAGCGCTAGTAAAATATCAACGATAGCGTTGAACAAGATGAATAGGAAACCAATCAAAATGGTTACACCCATTACTAACGAGTAGTCACGGTTAAACGCGGCGTTAACAAACAGCTTACCGATACCCGGTAGGCCGAAGATGGTTTCAACAACAACTGAACCTGTGATGATACCTACGAAAGCAGGCCCCATATATGAAACAACAGGTAGCATTGCTGGCTTAAGCGCATGTTTAAGAACGATATAACGGTAACTTAGGCCTTTAGCACGAGCAGTACGGATAAAGTTACTGTTTAGAGTTTCAATCATGCTACCGCGAGTGATACGAGCAAAGGTAGCTACATATAGAAGAGACATCGCAATAACAGGTAGCACAATGTACGCGAAGGTGCCGCCATGCCAACCACCTGCTGGGAATATATTCCAGTGCAGGGAGAAAAGGTAAATAAGCGCTGGTGCCAATACGAAGGATGGCATCACCACCCCGAGCATGGCTGTCGACATTATGGTGTAGTCGACCCAGGTATTGTGCTTCAACGCGGCTATAGTACCGACGGTGACCCCCATAATTAGCGTAAAGATAAAGGCAACGAAGCCTACCTTCGCAGATACTGGAAGCGCAACAGCAATCAGCTCATTTACTGTGTAATCTTGATATTTGAAAGATGGACCAAAATCACCCTGAAGGATGTTGGTTAAGTACGTGGTGTACTGTTCAAATACTGGTTTATCTAAGCCGTATTTAGCTTCGATGTTAGCCATAACTTCTGGCGGTAATGGACGCTCGCTTGAAAACGGGTTACCCGGTGCGAAACGCATGAGAAAGAAAGATATAGTGATCAACACCAACATCGTTGGAATCGCTTCAAATATCCTTTTCATAATGAATTTAAGCATAAACTCACTCTTTCAGTCTGTGACAATTAAAATTAGAAAGACGCTACATGCGCGTATTACGCATGTAGTGTCTGTATCGTTATAGTTATATTAACTTTTAGAATCGAAGCTTATTGAGCCTTGATGTATAAGTCTTTCGAGAAGATCTTATCTTCCGCGTTATTAGTAGGGAAGCCACCAACGTGCGGATTTAGTAGACGTGATTTCACGTATTGGTAGATAGGTGCGATAGGCATATCGTTAGCCATTAGCGCCTCAGCTTCAAGGTAAAGTGCTTTACGCTCTTCTTCTGAAGTCGAGTTCAGTGCTTTATCAATGATTTGATCGTAAGCCGCGCTGTCGTAGTGAACACCACCGGTAGTGTTGTTACTCTTCATTAGCGTTAGGAATGACGACGCTTCATTGTAGTCACCACACCAACCAGCACGAGCTACTTCGAAGTCACCAGAATCTTTAGAAGATAGGTAAGTTTTCCACTCTTGGTTTTCAAGTGTAACTTTAAGACCCAGTGTTTTCTTCCACATAGAACCTAGTGCTACAGCAATCTTCTTGTGGTTTTCAGAAGTGTTGTAAAGTAGGTTGAAGTTTAGTGGATTGTCTTTACCGTAACCCGCTTCTTCAAGAAGACGTGCCGCTTCTACGTTACGTTCTTTTTGAGACATTGTACCGTACTGAGGAAGCTCAGGATCGAAGCCCGCTGTGATTTCAGGCGTCAGGAAATATGCTGGTTTTTGACCTTGCGCTAAGATAGCGCCAGTCACGATGTCACGGTCAATTGCGTAAGAGATAGCCTTACGTACGCGAACGTCATCAAATGGAGCTTTCTTCGTGTTGAAGATGTAGTAGTAAGTACACAAGTTACCTGCTACAGATACGTCTTCTGCGTGCTCTTTCTTAAGACGCTTGAAGTGCTCAGTTGGAAGTTCATTTGTGAAGTCGATTTCACCAGATAGGAAACGGTTCATTTCCGCAACTTGGTTTTCGATTGGTAGGAAGGTTACTTTGTTTAGAACAGTTTTATCGTTGTTCCAGTATTGGTCGTTACGCTTTAGAACTAGACGTTCGTTAACAACCCACTTATCAACAGAAAATGCGCCGTTACCTACGAAGTTACCCGGCTTAGTCCATTGGTCACCGAATTTTTCAACAGTTGCCTTGTGTACTGGCTTCACTGTTGTGTGGCCCATCATCATGACGAAGTATGGTACCGCTGTTTCTAATTCAACAACAAGTGTGTTTGCATCTACAGCTTTAACGCCTAGCTCACTCTTGTCTTTCTTACCCGCTACGATGTCTTTCGCATTCACCATCTTGGTATATTCCATGTACCAAGCGTATGGAGAAGCAGTGGCAGGATCAACTGCACGTTTCCAGCTGTAAACGAAATCTTCAGCTGTTACAGGATCGCCGTTAGACCATTTTGCATCTTTGCGTAGGTGGAAAGTGAATGTTTTGTTGTCTGTCGTTTCCCAGCTCTCAGCAACGCCAGGGATAGTATTACCTTCACCGTCCTGGTTCACTAGACCTTCTAGAAGATCACGAATTACGTGAGATTCTGGTACACCTTGAGATTTGTGTGGATCGATAGTCGCAACTTCAGTACCGTTACCGCGAACAAGTTCCTGAACTTTTTCTAGTTCTGTACCTGCTGGAACTTCAGCAGCGATAGAAAGAGTAGAAGTGGCAGCCACTGCCAAACCAGCACCTAGAAGAAGGGCCTGAGTGATTTTATTCTTGTACATTTAATAAACTCCAAGTTTTTCGTATTGCATCCATGACTTCTTTGCTAAGTTCACTGAACGGCAGTGATTTAGATTTATTTAGCTTAAAATATAAGCATAAAAATCTAAAACCTTACAAAGATTGAGGCACACACTATCAACCATTGAAGTAATTTGCCATAAACAAGTCGCAAAAAATCGGATAATTCTCCGAAATACTCAAGGTATCAGTGTAAATATCTAATAAAATCCTAATGAATAGTGAGTTACACATAGGGATTTATTAAATAACAGCCTTTAGTGTTGATGTATCTGTGTTGATACTTTTTTTTAGCATCTTATGCTAGAACACCTTTGATAAGTTAACATTAATGCCACATTAAATCTAAGTGCACATCACATATCCCCTAAATAGACTGTACTATTTGTGAGGGTTATCACTTTATACAAAACAGCATAATGCACTGCACCAAAACAGATGCAGAGCTGCACCAGTACAGAAAAAATAAGTCAAAGCATTTATATGCAACTTGAATGACTAATCATTTAATAAATACCCTATTTTTTATAAATGACTTTGTTGCACGCACAAAAAAACCGACGTTCAACGTCGGCCTTATTACCTAAGTCCTAACCTGAAATGCGTTATCACGTTAAGGACGAAACATTATGTGGGATAATTTACTTTTCCCAGCGCTCTGCAGCTTTGGTATCAGAATCGCGAGAATCAACCCAGCGAGTTGTTTCAGTGGTACGTTCTTTTTTCCAAAACGGCGCTTTAGTTTTGAGGAAGTCCATAACAAACTCACACGCTTCGAAGGCAGCCCCTCGGTGCGCACTGGATACACCAACGTAAACAATCTGGTCACCGATATCTAGATCACCAACACGGTGAATCACTCGCATCTTCTGAATAGGCCAGCGCGCTTCAGCTTGATCACAGATCTCGCTCAGCGACTTCTCTGTCATTCCGGGATAATGCTCTAGAGACAAACCAATCACGTTGTCGCCAAGGTTCATGTCGCGAACTTTACCAACAAACGTCACTACCGCTCCTGCAGCTGTGCCTTGAGCTAGATAATCATATTCGTCACCCACAGAAAAATCTTCTGCCGTAACTACTACTCTTGGATCAATAACTCGAGAGTCGTTCATGGCTAACCTCCAGTAACAGGTGGGAAGAAAGCCACTTCATCGCCGTCTTTCACTTCAGTTGTCAAAGGTACGATTGATTGGTTAAGCGCAGCCAGAAGTTTGCCCTCCTCCAATGCGATATCCCATTTGCCTTCTTGTGTTACAAGGTGGCTGCGAATCGCTTCAATAGTATTGAATTGTGCATCGACTTCTAGGCTATCGACACCGACAAGTTCACGAGTTTGAGCAAAGAACAGTACAGTAATCATGATTCCACCTTGAAGTGACCAGATTTACCACCCGTCTTCTCTAACAGGCGTACATTTTCGATAACAATGTCTTTTTGAACAGCTTTACACATATCGTAAATCGTTAGCGCAGCAACGGAAGCAGCCGTAAGCGCTTCCATCTCAACGCCCGTCTTACCCGCAAGTTTACAAACAGATTCAATGCGAACCTTGTTTTCAGACTCGATAGCTTCTAGCTGCACTTCTACTTTAGTTAGTAGTAGAGGGTGACACAGTGGAATCAAGTCCCACGTTTTCTTTGCCGCTTGAATGCCAGCAATACGTGCCGTTGCGAAAACATCACCTTTATGGTGGCTGCCAGAAACAATCAGTTCTAGCGTTTCTGCTGACATTTGAACAAAAGCTTCTGCTCTCGCTTCACGTACAGTTTCCGCTTTAGCCGACACATCGACCATGTTCGCTTCACCAGACGCGTTAATGTGGGTAAATTGGCTCATGCTCAAACCACCTTATACAGAAAGATGTGGCATGAAGTTACAAGGACGGTGGCTAGCATCCATCTGTTGCTTGATGATCTTAGTCCAACCGGTGCGACAAGCACCTGTAGAACCTGGCATCGCAAAGATTACTGTGTGGTTAGCAAAGCCCGCAATCGCACGAGATTGAATCGTCGATGTACCAATCTCTTCGTAAGACACTTGGCGGAATAGCTCACCAAAACCTTCTACTTCTTTGTCGAACAGTGGCTTAAGTGCTTCTGGGGTGCAGTCACGAGAAGTGAAACCCGTACCGCCCGTGATCATGATCGCTTGAACGCTGTCATCAGCAATCCACTGAGATACGATCGCACGGATCTTGTACATGTCATCGATAACAATTTGCTTATCAACCACGTTGTGACCAGCTTCCTTAGCATGCTCAGCTAGGTAACCACCTGACGTGTCATTTTCTTCTGTACGAGTATCTGAAACCGTTAGTACTGCAATGTTCGCTGCTTGAAATTTGCTTTCTGCGTGACCCATTTGTTCACCTATATAAATTTTTCATTAGACTGATTCGCCCAGCTTAAAGAAGCTGAGCGATAAAATGCTTTAGAGTATATAGCGGGTTAACCGCCGATTGACGCCAAATTTGGAGTCATGCCGCTGTTGCCATCATGTAAGAAGTGGCTAACGGACTTGGTTTGAAGCTGAGCCTGAATTCGATCAATGAGCTCTTGCTCTTGTTGATCTTCTTGAATCAGATCTCTCAGTTCAACACCATGGTCGCCAAACAGACATAAGTGAAGTTTACCGGTCGCAGAAACACGCAGTCGGTTACAACTCTCACAAAAGTCTTTCTCGTAAGGCATGATCAAACCGATTTCACCCTGGTAATCTGGGTGGACAAACACTTGCGCAGGGCCATCATTAACGGCTTTGACTTTTAACAGCCAACCATTAGCAATAAGCTGGTTGCGAATCGCAACGCCGGACACATGGTGTTTATCGAACAACTCGTCCATCTCGCCGGTTTTCATCAGCTCGATAAAACGTAATTGAATAGGTTTGTCTTTGATCCAATTAAGGAAGGCTGGTAATTCCTGACTGTTGAGGTCTTTCATTAATACAACGTTGACTTTGACTTGTTCAAAGCCAACCTCAAACGCTTTATCAATACCTCGCATAACCTCAGTAAACTTGTTCTCACCAGTGATCTGATGGAACATGCGCGAATCTAAGCTATCCACGCTCACGTTTATATGGGTTAAACCAGCATCACGCCATTGCCCTACTTGTTTCTCCATGCGGTAGCCATTGGTTGTGGTGGCTACTTTTTCGATGCCTGGAGTAGAAGCAACGGTATGTATGATTTCAGGAAAGTCTTTACGCAGACTCGGCTCTCCGCCAGTAATGCGGATCTTTGAGGTACCACAATCAGCAAACGCTTTAACAACGCGTTTGATCTCAGGAACACTTAAAAAAGACGAGTTTTTTTGCCCTGACGGTTTATAACCATCTGGCAAGCAGTAAGTACATTTAAAGTTACAGACGTCTGTAACCGACAAGCGCAAGTAATAAAACTTGCGATGGAATCTATCTTCGAATTGTTGCGCCACGGAACACCTTTCCAAACACGGGAGGCATAATCATTTCCAATTAAGCCCTTGTGACAACATGTCACTGGCTCTTGATGCGTATCGGTACAGCAAATACCACTGTGCGACTTAGCATGCGAGAGCTCGGAGTTATGGCAACTGCGCTTTATATTCACACGCGCAGTAGCTGAGTAATAAAATACTTAATATTTGTACGTGAATCTAGCTTTGATGACAAAAAACGAGTCACATCGGCAAAAAAAACGTATCAAACCCTCAAAATAACTCTTGTTGAGTATCTGACGAGAAGCATTTAACCTAAATTATAGTTGGTAATAATCTAACAAGAACAAAAAATGAATATTTACTCTTCAAAAAAAGTGGTCGCAATTGGTGGTGGTCACGGCTTAGGTCGTATGCTTGCGGCATTAAAAGACTTTGGTAGCAATGCGACAGGCATTGTTGCAACCACAGATAACGGTGGATCAACCGGGCGTATTCGAGATTGCCAAGGTGGCATCGCTTGGGGTGATACTCGTAACTGTATCAACCAGCTAATCACCGAGCCTTCGATCAGTTCGATGATGTTCGAATACCGATTTCGCGGTCAAGGTGAACTCGATGGTCACAACCTCGGAAACCTGATGCTTACTGCGCTAGACAACCTTTCTGTTCGCCCATTGGAAGCAATCAACCTGATTCGTAACATGCTTAAGGTCGATGTAAATATTGTACCAATGACGGAACACCCTTCCGATCTCACCGCTTTATCAATGGACGGCCGTTGGGTAACCGGCGAAACCAACGTTGATGACATGACAGAAAAACTGCGCATGATGGACTTGTCTCCAGAAGTGCCTGCGACCAGAGAAGCCGTTGCAGCTGTCGAACAAGCAGACTGTATCGTGCTTGGTCCGGGAAGTTTTCTAACCAGTGTTATGCCGCCCCTTCTACTGCCAGAGATTGGTAAAGCGATCGCAGGTAATACTAAAGCCAAGGTGATCTTCGTTGAAAACCTGTCGCCAGAGCATGGACCTGCAGGGAAAATGACGCTACAAGAGCAATTGGAGTGGTGTGAACGTACCTGCAAGACAAGAAAGATCGACATTGTTTTGGGTAACGCGCCCCATCCGGAACTTGAAGGGCTATGGAATTGCGTGACTACTGACCTTGCCTCTCCAAATAGAGATTGGAGACACGACCGCGTAAAACTCCAACAAGCAATTAGGGATCAGTTGGTTTAAGTCAGTTTTCTGAATCTATTTACCAAACAAAAACAAAAAGGAGCACGATGCTCCTTTTTAAATTCATTGATGACAGACCACTTTAGAGCGTTAAAGCTCTGTCATTAACTGCTGGTACTCTTGGTAGGTGGATAACAAAATATCCTGCATACCTTGAAAGTCGACCTCTGTCATTGGCAGCGCTTGTTTCACTTTTGCATCTAGGCTAATCGCAAAACTACACAAAGAGTCCGCTCCAAAGCTCGCAGCACTACTCTTAAGTGCATGGCTAATATCCGCTAAATACTTAGATGTGTCTGACTCTTTATTTAGCTCTAAATGTTCGTAGTATCCCTTCAGTTCACCTAAAAATATTTCCAGTAACACTGGGACATTCTCTTGCCCTATTTCACCGGCAAGCTCATCAACTTTTTGCTGATTTAATATTATCATCATTGCTCTTTTCTTATTATTTGGTGATTACTGCTTCGCATTCCATGTTTGCAATTTTCGGTATATCGTCGATGGACTGACATCCAAGAAACCTGCCGCACGAGGAACGTTACCGTCACACGCTTTGATGGCCTGTTCGATAGCCGTTTTCTCAGTGATCCACAATGGGAAAATATCTTTTACCGTGATGTCTTCGTTCTGCTTCTCTTTTAAACGGAGACTGTTTTCAATTGGTTGGTTCAATGGCGGTGGAAGCATATTGAGAGTAATCTCTTTACCATTATTCAGTACCACTACATTTCGCAACACATTTTGTAACTGACGAACGTTCCCCGGCCACTCATATTGATTAAAGCGATCGAGTACTTCTTCAGCAAAACGTACGAACGCCTTGCCTTCTTCGACAGACATATAACCCAGCAATGAATATGCAATTTCGATGACATCGTCACCACGCTCACGCAATGGCGGCAAATGCAATGGAATCACATATAAACGGTAGTATAAATCTTCTCTAAAGCGACCTTCTTGAACTTCCTTCCAAGGGTCGCGGTTCGTTGCACATACGAAACGAACATCCACACTCTTCATCTTCGAAGAGCCGACTTTTTGAAAGGTACCAGTTTGAATGAAGCGGAGTAGCTTAGTTTGCAGCTCTAAGTCCATTTCGCACAATTCATCGAGGAACAGGGTTCCACCATCTGCAAGTTCAGCTGCGCCTTGTCGATCCGTTGCCGCTCCAGTAAAGGCCCCTTTAACGTGACCAAACAATTCACTCTCAATCAAATCTTTAGGAATCGCTGCACAGTTAATTGCGATAAATGGCTTATCGCCACGCTTACTCGCAGCGTGAATGGCTTCAGCACATACCTCTTTACCGGTACCACTTTCACCTGTGATGAAAATACTGGCTTTGCTCGATGCGGCAGAATCGATCGTTCGGTAAACCTGCTGCATGGTTTGACTACTGCCAATAAAGCCTTGATAGTTCTGATTTCCTGGATTTTCCGAGCTATTTTTAAGTTTAGTGGCTTTGCGGATCGCGTTGTTCACCGTAATACGAAGTCGGTCGGCTTCACACGGCTTGATAAGGAAATCTTGGGAACCATGTCGCATGGCTTCTACTGCGGTATCAATAGAGCCGTGAGCAGTCATGAAGATAACGGGAACTTCCGGATATTTTTGTTTTACAGCAAACAGTACATCCATACCCGTCATATCGGGCAGGCGTAGATCTAATAAAATGAGGTCTGGGATTCGATGGTTCAAACTCTCGATTGCATCGCGGCCAGTACCAACAATGTTAATATCAATTTCGAGCGGTGTAAGATACGATCGATATAACGCTGCTACCGACGCGGTATCTTCTACCATTAACAAATACTTCGATTTGTTATCTAACGTTTTTGATTGCATATCCTAGCCATTTATAATTTGCATTTCTTATTATAATCGCATTCCGCTTTGCATTATGCAAATTAACCACACTATTTATACTGTGTTCGTTTGCTTGCTTCAAACAATCAATGTGTTATCTATTTGGCACGAACGATGCAGTTATCTAAGTGACCTTCGGGTCACCTAGCCAACTGACGTTGTTAGTGGACAGAGTGTCCACAAACGTAAGCCAGTAGAACGTTTCCTACTGGCTGTTTTTTTGTCTGAAGCACTCTCAATTCTTATTATATGGGTATAAACGCCTTAAGTAAGAAGTAAGGTTAGCTATTAGAAATAAACTGCTTTCTCAATTGTTCAATTTCATCACGCTTCTGTGCCGCCAATTCAAATTCCAAGTTCTGAGCATGCTGATACATCGCCGCTTCCAGTTTACTGATCTCTTTATCGAGCTGTTGTGGCGTCAGCACTGCATAGTTTTCAGAAGGTTCTGCCACCTTAGATAGTGGAACTTGCTTAGATTGTCGCTGTTGTTTCGACTTGGTCAGGTCACCCAACTCCATAATGTCTTTGATATTACGTTTAAGCGCTTGCGGCGTGATACCTTGCTCTTCGTTATAGGCCTGCTGTTTCTCTCTACGGCGGTCGGTTTCATCAATCGCCTTTCTCATCGACTTGGTAATCGAGTCACCATATAGAATTGCTCGACCTTCCAAATTACGAGCTGCACGGCCAATGGTCTGTATCAAAGAACGTTCAGAACGTAAGAAGCCCTCTTTATCAGCATCAAGAATCGCCACCAGCGATACTTCCGGCATATCTAAACCTTCTCGAAGTAAGTTAATGCCCACTAACACGTCAAACTCGCCCAAACGTAGGTCTCTGATAATTTCTACGCGTTCAACGGTATCGATATCAGAGTGCAAGTAACGAACTTTAACGCCATGCTCACTCAGGTATTCAGTTAAGTCCTCTGCCATTCGCTTAGTTAGCGTCGTGACAAGTACACGCTCTTCTTTCACTGAACGTATTCTGATTTCAGACAATAGGTCATCAACCTGAGTCGCGACAGGCCTTACTTCAATAATTGGGTCTAACAAACCAGTAGGACGCACCACTTGATCAGCAATCTCACCATCTGATTTCTCGATTTCGTAATTGCCTGGCGTGGCCGACACAAAAATCGTTTGCGGGGCAATAGACTCAAACTCTTCAAACTTCATCGGACGGTTATCCAGTGCCGAAGGCAGACGGAAACCAAATTCAACCAAGGTTTCTTTACGAGAGCGGTCACCTTTATACATCGCACCAATTTGCGGCACGGTCACGTGTGACTCATCGATAATCAACAGACCATCATCAGGCAAGTAATCAAATAACGTCGGAGGCGCTTCCCCTTCAGCACGGCCACTCAAGTATCGTGAATAGTTTTCGATACCAGAACAGAAGCCAAGCTCGGTCATCATCTCGATATCAAACTGAGTTCTTTGAGAGATACGCTGTTCTTCTAGAAGCTTATTATTGTCTTTTAAATATTGAGCTCTATCACGCAACTCATCCTTAATCTTCTCAATCGCTTCAAGGATTTTCTCTCGTGGAGTTACATAGTGCGTTTTTGGATAAACCGTAAAGCGAGGCAGGTCTCTTTGCTTAACCGCACCAGTTAGTGGGTCAAAGATGCTGATGCAATCGACTTCATCATCGAACATTTCAATTCGCACGGCATCTTGGTCAGATTCAGCCGGGAAGATATCAATCACTTCACCACGCACGCGGAATTGACCTCGTTCAAATGCGACGTCGTTTCTTGAATATTGTAGCTCCGCCAAACGGCGCAAAATATCACGCTGATCCATAACCTCACCACGACTCAAGTGAAGCATCATTTTCAAATACGACTTAGGATCACCAAGACCATAAATAGCCGATACAGAAGCCACAATGATGGCGTCTTTTCGCTCCAATAAGGCCTTGGTCGCCGAAAGTCTCATCTGCTCGATATGAGCATTCACCGACGCATCTTTCTCAATGAACGTATCCGTGGTTGGTACGTAGGCTTCGGGCTGGTAATAATCGTAGTAAGATACGAAGTACTCAACGGCATTATTTGGGAAGAATGACTTCATCTCACCATAAAGTTGAGCTGCCAGAGTCTTATTAGGCGCTAACAATATTGCAGGTCTTTGAGATTGGGAAATGACGTTAGCCAGGGTAAAGGTTTTACCAGAGCCCGTTACCCCTAATAGAGTTTGATGCGCCAAACCAGAATCTAGTCCATCTAATAATTTGGTAATTGCCGTCGGCTGGTCACCGGACGGACTGTAGTCCGATACCAAGTCAAAGAGTTTACTCATAGGTCGCCATTTCCATACTGTTTATTTAATCAGGTCATTGTCACTCTAGGAGGAGTGTCGTTGCAACTATTATCTAGAGAAATGCATCTTAAGATTAGATATCAGTTATAGCTTTTATTTTTGGAACTTGGTATTATCCGTGCCCCTGCAAGATCTATTCAGCTAAATTACTCGATTTTTAATCCACTACTTTTCCCCAAAAAATCTTAAAATAGCACTTGTTTTACTGTTTATTTTATAATCTTAAAAAGTTATACAATCGTAATGTTTCGATATAAAACTTTTAAATACATCACGTTACCGCAGATTTTAACATTTTCAGATTTATCCCAATTATTGTTGTTAAAGTTTCACGCACATACTTATCCACAATTTTGGTGGATAACTAAAGCAAAGCTAAATCTGATAAGGCGTTCAAGAAAGTAAAGTTTTTTATCTTATTTTTTTCTGTGATTTTTTATTGACAGAAAATAGGAGTCTTATTAGAATTCGCGTCGCTAACAAGCAATTCCCCTTTAGTTCAGTTGGTAGAACGGCGGACTGTTAATCCGTATGTCGCAAGTTCAAGTCTTGCAAGGGGAGCCAAATTCAGAAAAAAGCTCAATCGAAAGATTGGGCTTTTTTCGTATATAACTGCGACTAACTTGTTCCAAGTTAATGTCACACCCGAATCGTCGGACCGTGCTACCCGCCCGCGTTTAAGTCTCGACAAGGGGGCCAAATTTAAAGAAGCAGCATCACTCGATGCGGCTTCTTGCGTTTTAGCGTACTCACTTTCCTAAAAGCCCTCTAAGCAACCGAGCAACAGCCCTGAGTTAGCAACAATCAATTGACTCAAAAGTTCGCTATTTACTTCAACCAATTTCGACCTTTTGGCCGAAGACAAAAGTGAAATCACTGAGTACTCAAATGATCTGACAAAGATCATTGTGATATACCGCTGCACGCTCACACCATCAAAATCTATGTCTATACTTACTGCAGCTTTGGTAATCAATCGATTACCTGATGTTTTTTTCACCAAGTGTCTAAATCCCTAGTGATCCTTGGTTGTTATTAGGTGAGCAAAACAGGATAATATCGGGATCGGAATCTCAAGAATTAATCCATTATGACCGAATACCTTTTGTTGTTGGTTGGCACAGTGCTAGTCAATAACTTTGTGCTAGTGAAGTTTTTAGGGCTATGTCCATTTATGGGCGTCTCCAAGAAGTTGGAGACTGCTATTGGCATGGGCCTCGCGACGACTTTCGTTCTAACGTTAGCGTCGGTATCTGCATACCTAGTAGAAACCTACATCCTTACCCCTCTGGGTATTGAATACCTGCGTACCATGAGTTTCATCTTGGTTATCGCGGTGGTTGTTCAATTTACGGAAATGGTCGTTCACAAAACCAGCCCAACTCTATATCGCCTGTTGGGTATCTTCCTGCCTCTTATCACCACCAACTGCGCGGTGTTAGGTGTGGCACTTTTGAACATCAATGAAAACCACAACTTCATTCAGTCGATCATCTATGGTTTCGGCGCGGCTGTTGGTTTCTCTCTTGTTCTGATCCTATTTGCTGCGATGCGTGAGCGTATTGCGGTTGCTGATGTTCCTATGCCATTCAAAGGTGCATCGATTGCGATGATCACAGCAGGCCTAATGTCTCTGGCATTTATGGGCTTTACTGGGTTGGTGAAATAAGCATGAGCACCATCTTAATTGCAATCATTGCACTCGCCGTTTTAGCCGCCGTTTTTGGCGCTATCTTAGGCTTTGCTTCTATCCGCTTTAAAGTAGAAGCCGATCCGATCGTTGATCAAATCGACACTATATTGCCGCAAACTCAGTGTGGCCAGTGTGGCTACCCAGGTTGTCGCCCATACGCAGAGGCGATCGCTAACGGAGATAAGATCAACAAATGTCCTCCCGGCGGCCAAGCAACCATTGAGAAGCTTGCAGATTTAATGGGCGTAGAAGTTGAAGACTCCGCTCATGACTTAGATAACAAAGTAAAAACCGTTGCCTTCATTCACGAAGATATGTGTATCGGCTGTACTAAATGTATTCAAGCCTGCCCTGTTGATGCCATTGTTGGTGGCACCAAGGCACTTCACACAGTAATCAAAGATGAATGTACAGGTTGTGATCTATGTGTCGCACCGTGCCCTACTGACTGTATCGAAATGATTCCAGTGGCAACAACGACTGAAAATTGGAAATGGCAGATGAACATCATTCCTGTTACTGATATCACTAACCAAGCAACTGATGCGACCGCGTCAGAGCCTAAGGCATAGGGTTAGTATGATCTCTTTAATTGAACAAATTCGCACGGGCTCTATTTGGAACTTCCCGGGCGGTGTGCACCCTGCTGAAAACAAGAAACAGTCGAATACTACTGATATCGTGCATGCAAGGCTCCCAGAAGAAATCGTTCTTCCAGTGAAACAGCACATCGGTAAGCCTGGTAACTTATTGGTTGCTGTCGGTGATGCCGTACTCAAAGGTCAACAACTGACGGCCTTAGAGACTGGTTTTACTTTGCCAGTACATGCACCAACATCGGGTGTGATTACCGCTATCGAACCAAGAACGACCGCTCACCCTTCTGGCTTGAGCGACGTGTGCGTGGTTATTAAACCTGATGGCTTAGACGCTTGGATTGAAAAAAATCCAGTTGAAGATTTCTCGACAAAGACTTCTGACGAACTGCTTGATGTGATTCGCCAAGCTGGTATTTCAGGCATGGGCGGCGCAGGCTTCCCTACGGCTAAGAAACTTCAATCAGGCTTAGGTCGTACCGACATTTTGATCGTCAATGCTGCGGAATGTGAACCTTACATCACCTCTGATGACAAGTTGCTTCAAGAACATGCCGACGAAGTATTGAAAGGCATCGAAGTGGTTGAACACATTCTTCAACCAAAGCTGACGGTTATCGGCATTGAAGACAACAAACCAGACGCGATAAAAGCACTTGAGATTGCAGCGAAAGACAAAGATATCGTCATTCGTGTTATCCCAACTAAATACCCTTCAGGTGGTGAGAAACAGCTGATAAAGATCCTTACTAATAAAGAGGTTCCAGCTGGCGGCATCCCTGCAGACATTGGTGTTTTGGTTCAGAACGTCGGCTCTCTTTACTCGATTAAGCGAGCGGTAATTGACGGCGAACCTGTGGTTAACCGCGTTGTGACATTAACCGGTAAAACCTTTAAGCAACCTCGTAATGTTTGGGCGCTATTAGGCACACCAGTACATGAGTTACTTGAAGAGTTTGGCTACAAAGCCGATAAAAAGCTTCCGCGTTTGATTTTGGGTGGCCCTATGATGGGCTTCACCTTGCCACATGCCAATGTGCCAATCACTAAAACGTCGAACTGTATTTTAGCGCCAACGCGTCGTGAGATCTCTCCAAGCACTTACGAGATGGAATGTATTCGTTGTAGCGCGTGTGCCGAGGCTTGCCCCGCATCACTTCTTCCTCAACAACTGCAATGGCATGCGAAAGCCAACGAGTTGGATAAGTGTGAAGAACTGAATATTAAAGACTGTATTGAATGCGGAGCTTGTGCATTTGTCTGCCCAAGTGAAATTCCTCTTGTTCAGTACTACCGCCAAGCAAAAGCTGAGATCAAAACTCGAAAAGATGAAGCCGCTGCAGCAGAGCGCGCCAAGATTCGTTTCGAAGAGAAAAACGCTCGTATGGAGCGCGACAAAGCAGAACGTGAAAACCGCTTTAAGAAAGCAGCTGACAACCGTCGTAAAGACATGAAATCAGCCGACGGTGACGATGCAATTGCTGCGGCGATTGCGCGTGTTAAGGCACAAAAAGCCGCGGCAGGCCAAGCTCCTGTTGCGGAACCAGCGGTGAAACCTGCGGTTGCTGCTGCGATTGCCAAGGCAAAAGCAAAACAAGCTGCGGCTCAGAAAGCGGATAGCGCTGAACCAGACAATTCTGAAATGTCGAAACTGCGTGAAGAACGTAAACGACAAGCTCGAGAGCGCAAGGCACAACAAGCAGCAACTGATGCTCCTGCTGAAAGCTCTGGTGATGGCAAAAAAGATGCCGTTGCTGCAGCTATTGCTCGCGCTAAAGCCAAGAAGGCTCTACAAGTGGAATCTTCTACTCAAACCGAAAGCGAGGCTCCAGTTGCAAGTACTGGCGACGCTAAGAAAGATGCTGTCGCTGCGGCCATTGCTCGCGCTAAAGCCAAGAAAGCTCAACAAGCGGAATCAGCTACTCAAACCGCAAGTGAGGCTCCGGCTGAAAGTACTGGCGACGCTAAGAAAGATGCTGTCGCTGCAGCTATCGCTCGCGCTAAAGCCAAGAAAGCACAACAAGCAGAATCGACTTCTGAGACTCCGGCTGAAAGTTCTGGCGATGCCAAGAAAGATGCTGTCGCTGCGGCTATTGCTCGCGCTAAAGCCAAGAAGGCTCAACAAGCGGAATCTTCTACTCCAACAGCAAGCGAAGCTCCGGTTAAAAGTTCTGGCGATGCTAAGAAAGATGCTGTCGCTGCAGCTATTGCTCGCGCTAAAGCCAAGAAAGCTCAACAAGCGGAGTTAGCGTCTGAAGCTTCAGCTGAAAGCTCTGGCGACGCCAAGAAAGATGCTGTCGCTGCAGCTATCGCGCGTGCTAAAGCGAAGAAAGCTCAACAAGCGGAATCAGCTACTCAAACAGAAAGCGAAGCTCCAGCTGAAAGCTCTGGTGATGCCAAGAAAAACGCTGTCGCTGCTGCTATCGCTCGTGCTAAAGCCAAGAAAGCACAACAAGCAGAATCGACTTCTGAGACTCCGGCTGAAAGTTCTGGCGATGCCAAGAAAGATGCTGTCGCTGCGGCTATTGCTCGCGCTAAAGCCAAGAAGGCTCAACAAGCGGAATCTTCTACTCCAACAGCAAGCGAAGCTCCGGTTAAAAGTTCTGGCGATGCTAAGAAAGATGCTGTCGCTGCGGCCATTGCTCGCGCTAAAGCAAAGAAAGCACAACAAGCTGAATCTTCTGCTCAAACCGAAAGTGAAGCTCCAGCTAAAAGCTCTGGCGATGCTAAGAAAGATGCCGTCGCTGCGGCCATTGCTCGTGCTAAAGCCAAGAAAGCACAGCAAGCTAAGCAGGCCGAAACTGAAGAAACCGCTTCTGAACCTGAGATTGAACCTTTAGTTGAAATAAAGGCTGAGACTCAACAAGAGCCTGTCGATCCTAAAAAAGCTGCTGTTGCCGCTGCAATAGCTCGCGCTAAAGCAAGAAAGGCACAACAAGCGAAACAGGAAGAGTCAGTAGAAACACCTGAATCTGTGGTTGAACCTGTAGTTGAATTAAAGGCTGAAACTCAACAAGAACCAGTCGATCCTAAAAAAGCAGCGGTTGCTGCAGCGATTGCTCGTGCTAAAGCAAGAAAGGCGCAGCAAGAGCAAGACAAAAAGAATAATGAGGAGAAAGAGTAGTGGCCTTCTTTATCGCCAGCTCACCGCACGCGCACAATCGTAGAAGCACCCCTGATCTCATGAAATGGGTCGCTATTTGTGCATTGCCAGGTCTACTAGCTCAAACCTACTTCTTTGGATGGGGTACGCTCATCCAGTTAGTATTTGCTATTGCACTTGCTGTTACCTTTGAAGCCGCTGTAATGCTGCTAAGAAAACGCCCGCCAGTGATGGCATTGCGTGATTACAGTGCGGTTGTGACCGCTTGGCTACTCAGTGTCGCTATTCCCCCACACTCTCCATGGTGGATTCTCGTCATCGGTATGTTCTTCGCTATCATCATCGCAAAACACCTTTATGGCGGCCTTGGGCAAAACCCATTTAACCCTGCGATGGTGGCTTACGTTGTTTTGCTGATCTCATTCCCAGTTCAAATGACCAGCTGGAATGCGCCGACCAGTTTAACTGCTGAAGCTACGAGCTTTGTTGACTCCTTCTTGATGATCTTTACTGGTTTCAATAATGAAGGCTTGTCTTTACAACAAGCACGCCTTGGTATTGATGGCACCACTATGGCGACGCCACTCGATGCCTTCAAAACCGCACTAACGGCAGGTAACACGGCTTCTGAAGCTCTGTCTCAACCTCAATTTAGTTGGTTAGCTGGCGTGGGTTGGGAATGGGTAAACCTTGCTTACCTTATTGGTGGCTTAGTGCTTATCAAGCAACGCGTGATTCAATGGCATATCCCAGTAGCGTTTCTGGGAAGCTTGACCCTATTTAGCCTAGTGTTCTTGATGTTCACTCCTGGCGAGACCGCATCACCGACCATTCATCTATTGTCTGGTGCGACTATGCTCGGCGCATTTTTCATTGCGACCGACCCAGTTTCAGCATCCACGACAGTCAAAGGTCGCTTGGTGTTTGGTGCTCTGATCGGCGGTTTAGTCTTTATCATCCGCAGTTGGGGTGGTTTCCCTGATGGCGTGGCGTTTGCTGTATTGTTAGCCAACATGTGTGTTCCACTGATTGACTACTACACCAAACCTCGTACATACGGCCACTAAAGGGAGCGGATACCATGCTAAATGCAATTAAGAAAAACGGCCTTGTACTCGCGATTTTTGCGTGTGCTTCGACGGGTTTGGTCGCGGTAACTCACTACCTGACCAAAGATCAGATCAAACAACAAGAACAGGCTCAGTTACTGTCTGTGCTTAACCAAGTGATCCCGCACGATCTACACGACAACGAGCTGTTTTCGTCTTGTACTTTGGTTCAAGCAGAAGAGCTTGGTACTGAACAAGCGATGCCGGCTTACATTGCTAAAATCAATGGTGAGCCGAGTGCGATTGCGATCGAGGCGATTGCCCCAGACGGCTACAACGGCGCGATTAAAGTGATTGTTGGAATGAAGATCGACGGTACTATTTTAGGTACTCGCGTGCTTTCTCACCAAGAAACGCCAGGTTTGGGTGATAAGATTGATTTGCGTGTAAGTGATTGGATTCTTTCGTTTGCAGGCAAACAAGTTACAGATTCTAATCTTGACCGTTGGAAGGTCCGTAAAGACGGTGGTGACTTTGACCAGTTTACTGGTGCAACCATCACACCAAGAGCGGTCGTGAAGTCAGTCAAACAAGCGGTTCAATACGTTAACCAAAACAACCAAGCATTGCTTGCTCAACCTCTAAATTGTGGTGGTGAATAATGAGTGACCATAAAACACTGATCAAAAATGGCATGTGGGCCAATAACCCTGCCCTAGTGCAACTTCTTGGGTTATGTCCGCTGCTGGCTGTATCGTCAACAGTCACTAACGCACTTGGGCTAGGTATTGCTACCTTGCTTGTACTGGTCGGCTCAAACGTTTCTGTTTCTTTGGTTCGTAACCATGTACCAAAAGAAGTGCGTATCCCAGTATTCGTAATGATCATTGCCTCGCTAGTAACCTGTGTTCAATTGCTGATGAACGCTTACGCCTATGGGCTTTACCTATCTTTAGGTATCTTCATCCCACTGATCGTAACCAACTGCATCATCATTGGCCGAGCGGAAGCCTTCGCGTCTAAAAACGAAGTTTTACCTGCTGCTCAAGATGGTTTCTGGATGGGGCTTGGCATGACATCGGTACTGGTTGTATTGGGTGCAATGCGTGAGGTTATTGGTAACGGAACTCTATTTGATGGCGCAGACCTACTCCTTGGTGATTGGGCTTCGGTGTTACGAATCCAGATATTCCAATTTGATAACAGCTTCTTGTTAGCCCTGCTACCACCCGGTGCCTTCATTGGTGTTGGTTTCTTGATTGCTTTGAAAAACATCATCGACAACCAAGCTAAATCTAGACAGCCAAAACAAGAAAAACCAGCTATTGAACGCGCTCGCGTTACCAATGCCTGATAAGTTACAGTAGCTTAAATCCTGCTGAGTAGCTCAACAGCTCAGCAGGTAAATAGATTGACCAAGTACACATAATAATGACGCTCATAAGAGCGCGTAACCGATGATAAAGCCTGAACCATTGCGAAACTTGTTATTTTAAAACGAGTAAGTTTGAAAGAACTTCGCCGGAACTCAAGCCCTAACTATTTGAAAGTAATGTCGCTATGAACAATGTAAAACGAGTAGAAATACTTGAGCGTTTGAGAGAAAACAATCCAAAGCCAGAGACTGAGCTTAACTGGAACAGTCCATTCGAGTTGCTCATCGCCGTGCTCTTATCTGCGCAGGCAACCGATGTCAGCGTCAACAAAGCCACTGATAAGCTTTACCCTGTGGCTAATACTCCACAGGCTATTTTCGATCTAGGTGTCGATGGCCTAAAAGAGTACATCAAGACCATTGGCCTGTTTAACTCAAAAGCAGAAAACACCATCAAAACATGTCGTATGCTGCTTGACCTACATAATGGTGAAGTACCGGAAGATCGCGCTGCATTAGAAGCCCTTCCAGGCGTTGGCCGCAAAACTGCAAACGTAGTGTTAAATACCGCCTTCGGTTGGCCAACGATTGCCGTTGATACTCACATCTATCGTGTATCAAACCGCACTAAGCTAGCAATGGGTAAAACGGTCGATGATGTTGAAGCTAAGCTACTTAAAGTCATCCCAAAAGAATTCAAACTGGATGTCCACCATTGGCTCATTCTTCATGGACGTTACACCTGTGTGGCGCGTAAACCACGCTGTGGCAGCTGTATCATTGAAGACTTGTGTGAGTTCAAGGAAAAAACCGACGTCTAGGCTAGCTCTAAGCGAATGAAGCTAAGAAGCTAAGAAGCTAAGAAGCTAAGAAGCTAAGAAGCTAAGAAGCTAAGAAGCTAAACAATGCCGCATTTTTCTAGCGGCATAAAACAGAATTACAAAAACGTATACATAATTAAAGCTAGGAGCAAATCATGTCAAACGGCCGTATTTTACACACCATGCTACGCGTTGGTGATCTAGACAAGTCTATCGAGTTCTACACCAATGTAATGGGCATGCAGCTGTTACGTAAGAACGAGAATAAAGAGTACGAATACACACTGGCTTTCGTTGGCTTTGGTGACGAATCTCAAGGCGCTGTGATTGAGCTGACTTACAACTGGGGCACGACTGAATATGACCTTGGCTCAGCTTTTGGTCACGTTGCTATCGGAGTTGATGACATCTACACAACGTGTGACGCGATTAAAGCAGCAGGCGGTAATGTGACACGTGAAGCGGGCCCTGTAAAAGGCGGCTCTACTCACATCGCATTCGTTAAAGATCCTGACGGCTACATGATTGAGCTTATTCAGAACAAACAAGCAAGTGCTGGTCTAGAAGGTTAACCCTTCGTAGCCTCTGCAATATTTGGCTATGGAATAAACACTATAAGCGAGCATAAAGCTCGCTTTTTTTGTAGCTCTATTAATAATCGATATTCTTTACTAATTATTACAACATTCTCACTGATGAAACTTTACATGATAATAATTATCATTTAAATTAAGTCCCCTATTGATTAGTGAGGTAACACAATGATTAGCGAATGGGAAAAACACACGTTACTTGCCGATACGGCATTGCAGCTCGACGATCCTGTACAAAGTATTCTTCACTATCAGCAAGCATTGAGTTTAAGCGAAAAAATTACTGAACGTACCGATATCCAAGCGGACGAGCGCTTACTTATCTCTGTGATTTCTTGTCACAACCTCGCTCAGTTTTGGCGATGGGCCGGCGATACTGAATATGAACTCAAGTATCTCCAATTGGCTTCAGAAAAAGTACTGACACTGATCCCGCAATGTCCCAATACGCAATGTTCAAGCTTCATTGACTCAATTGGTTGCTGTAAGAAAGCCCTTATCGATTTCATGAAACGCCATCCCAACCCTAAAATTGCTTCTATGGTGGAAAAGATCGATACCGCGACCAACTGTGAAATGATCGCCCGCTTCCGCTTGAACTAAACAAATTACGTTTAAACAACGACTCAAATTTAAAATATAAAAAAGCCCGTCATCAGTGAAGACGGGCTTTGTCATTTCAAAACGAGCTATTGTTCAGCTTAAACCTGTGTGCGACCTAAAGAGATAACAACACGTCGGTTTTTGTCTTTACCAATTGGCGAGTTGTTGTCAGCAATTGGACGACGCTTACCATAACCTTGTACTTGAATACGGTCTTCTGGCAAGCCTAGAGATTTAAAGTACTCTCTTAATGATTCCGCTCTGCGCTCTGAAAGATTCTGGCTAATACCTTTGCTATCGACGGAATCGGTGTATGTAGCCACCAGCACAAGGTCGATGTCTTGGTTATAGCGAACATAGTCGGCAATCTGGCTGAGTCTCTTACGTGAAGACTTATTCAACTGATCGCTGTTACGATCGTAGTGCAAGATAGTAAAAGAGATATCTTCGAAGCTGTAAGGCAATAAGTTGGCGATACAGTCACTGAACACATTATACTTTTCTTGGAATAATACCGATGATAGTGCAACTTCGATTCGCTGATCTCGGCTCTGCCACTCTTGATAGCTGAATGTCGGGTAACGCCCTTTCTCCAACTCACTCAAAATACCCCAAGCGGTTTGACCACCAACATAGCCATCAAATTGTTGGAAGAACTTAATGGTCGTCATGCGGTCAGCACTTTCGCCCGGACGCCAAGCTGGTGGCATAGAGATCAAGCTTACATTGCGTGTCGCCCCCATTGGGCGACGCATTTTAAGCTCAAAATCCAAAATGATTTTTTTACTCGCGCGAGATGAAAACTCAGCATCACCAAAGTTGGGGATAGGGTGAACCAAGCGACATTCTAGTGGCGTGTTAGCCACCATCTCCCACGTCGACTGTAGAGGAGATGCTCCGTAACGCTTTTCTTGTGCCAATACCGATGACGACATAAGTAGCGAAAATAGCATTGAACCTGTTATGAGTTGTTTCTTCATAAAGTGGAGTATCTCTTAAGCAATTCGTTTAACAATGCAGCCAATTGCCGCATTTTTCCATCACGTTTGAATATGCAATTATCAAGCCGAAATAGGTCGGCTAATTTATGATTTATTGCCCTTCCCTAGTTTTTATCACTGCTATTATCTGCAATAATGCTGCCTTAATCACACATATTTGGGCTAACATGACTGTAGAAAACGAAGCTCTGACCCTTAAAAAACGCTTTCGTGGCTATTTCCCAGTGGTCATCGACGTGGAAACCGCAGGGTTTAACGCTGAAACCGATGCATTATTAGAAATCTGTGCCATTACACTAAGAATGGATGAGAACGGAGATCTGCACCCTGCATCAACGCTTCATTTTCACATTGAGCCTTTTGAAGGCGCAAATATAGAGCAGGCAGCATTAGACTTTAACGGAATTAAAGACCCATTTAGCCCATTACGTGGTGCTGTGTCGGAACAAGAAGCCCTTAAAGAAATCTACAAGCTGGTGAGAAAAGAACAAAAAGCTTCAGATTGCAGTCGCGCAATCATGGTCGCTCACAATGCTACGTTCGATTTAAACTTCGTTAATGCAGCAAGTGAGCGTTGTAAGCTTAAACGCGTCCCTTTCCATCCATTTGCAACTTTTGACACTGCAGCCCTTAGTGGTCTTGCCTACGGTCAAACCGTTTTGGCTAAAGCTTGCCGCACTGCGGGGATGGAATTTGACAACAAAGAAGCACACTCTGCTTTGTATGATACGCAAAAAACCACAGAGTTATTTTGCGGCATAGTAAACAAATGGAAAGCCCTTGGTGGTTGGCCTCTTGTTGACGAAGAATAAAAAATAGAGTCGGTAAACGTTCACTCGTATTGCCTTCATAAAAAACACAACATCCCGAGAATAATATGAATCCTGTTGTAATTTCAGTTTGCATCATGCTTGTTTTAGCTTTGATGCGCGTAAACGTTGTCGTGGCTCTCACGTTCAGCGCAATTATCGGTGGCGTAGCCTCTGGTATGAGTGTGAACGATGCTGTAGCAGCGTTCGAAAGTGGATTAGGTGGCGGTGCAACTATCGCACTTAGCTACGCAATGCTTGGTACCTTTGCTGTTGCTATCTCTCGTTCTGGTATCACAGATCTACTTGCTCAAAGCGTCATTAAGCGCATTCACGGCAAAGAGAACAGTGCGGCATCTAATGGTCTAAAATATGGCATCCTTGCGTCTTTGATCTTAGTGACCATGTCTTCGCAAAACGTGATTCCTGTGCATATCGCCTTCATCCCAATTTTAATCCCACCTCTATTAGGCGTATTCGCAAAAATGAACCTAGACCGTCGTCTGGTTGCGTGTGTACTTACTTTTGGCCTGATTACTCCGTATATGGTTCTACCTATCGGTTTTGGTGGCATCTTCCTAAACAACATCCTGCTTAAAAACCTTCACGACAACGGTCTTGAAAACGTAGTAGCAAGCCAAGTACCAATGGCGATGTTGTTACCGGCAGCTGGTATGATCTTTGGTCTTCTTACGGCAGTATTCTTTACTTACCGTAAGCCACGTCAATACAAAGAAACGTCTCATACTGTTGTTTCAACCGAAGTGAAAGAGATCAACAAGAAGCACATCCTAGTGGCTGCTGCGGGTATTGTTGCTGCACTAACGGTTCAACTATCGACAGGTTCTATGATCATCGGTGCTTTGGCTGGTTTCATGGTATTCACCTTCGGTGGTGTAATCGCTTGGAAAGAGACACACGATGTCTTCACTAAGGGCGTTCACATGATGGCAATGATCGGTTTCATCATGATTGCAGCGGCAGGTTTTGCAGCGGTAATGAAGCAAACTGGTGGCGTTGAATCTTTGGTTGAAGCGCTTTCAACCAGCATCGGTGACAACAAGCCTCTAGCGGCACTGCTTATGCTAATTGTTGGTCTATTGGTAACTATGGGTATTGGTTCTTCGTTCTCTACGATTCCAATCCTTGCAACTATCTACGTTCCACTAGCAGCAGCATTTGGTTTCTCACCTATGGCAACGATCGCTCTAGTAGGTACAGCTGCAGCGCTTGGTGATGCTGGCTCTCCAGCTTCTGACTCAACCTTAGGTCCAACATCGGGTCTTAATGCTGATGGTCAACACGAGCACGTATGGGAAACCGTAGTACCGACGTTCCTACACTACAACATCCCACTGATCGTATTCGGTTGGATTGCAGCCATGGTTCTGTAATTAGGTTCTGTAGTTAAAGAGTCCTACGCTAACTTTTATAAAGACCGCCTCGTGCGGTCTTTTTTGTATATAGGGTCTGTTGACCTTTCGAGCTGATTTTTGCAGCGCTTTGTGGGAAATGGCTACAAGGCAGAGGCTTTGAAGTGTAGCTAGCCTACATGAGAAGCCGATAACGCAGTAGAAATGAACCACAAAGGCTGCCCGAAGGGTTCGGCTAGAATCGTTTTATGCTTTGTTAAGAAGTATTTACTTAGAGTGACTAGGCTACATACTCCTTGCCGCGCCTAAAACGATTCTAGCCGAACAAAATTTAACCGCGAAAGGTCAACAGATCCTAACCTCTTTCCCCTTTTATTTCTAACTTTAGAAACACGCTAACCTTCTGAACCAACATCACTCCCTATACATTATTCCGTACGTATTGATGTGCAACTTGTGGCTATTCATTGAATTCACTCCTACACTTAAGTGTTTAATAAATAAGCCGCTAATTCATAGACGACAAAGTGGCAAGGCTCAATACGTCAGAAGGCTACTATATGGATATACTCGCCCGATCGCGCTACCTCATCGTTGATGACAGCAGCGTCATTCAAAGTGCTACCCGCGCACTACTTATCAAGTTAGGCGTGCCTAACAACAATGTGATTAGCGCATCCAATGCACAAAACGCGATTGAGGCTTGTCGCGCACATCGATTCGACATCTTATTAATTGACCACGATTTAGGCTCAGGAAGCAATGGCTTGCAGTTGCTTGAGTTCTTGCAGCAAAAAGAATTAATCAGGCCACAAACGATCGTCTTTATCGTCACAGGCAATGACAGCCAAGATACCTTCTTTGGTTATGCTAACTTAGAACCTGATGGTTATTTGATTAAGCCAATACGTGCAGATGACATCATAAAAAGAGTCACATCCGCACTCTCTCGGCAGCAATACTTTTCGACATTAGAGCAGGCCTTTTTAAAGAATGGCCTCAATGCGGTAAAGCCACTCTTTGGCAAAGCCCCTGACCCGTCGACACTGAAAGATGCCATTATTTATATGGCGAATATTCTGATAAAAAACCAACAACTCGATGACGCACAAGCCATGTTGAATGGGCTATTGCAGCTCCATGATTACCTGCCTGCTAAAGTTAAGCTCATTGAAATACATATCCTCAAGCAGCACTATCACGACGCACTCCGTCAAATCGATGGCCTAATAGAAAGTAACCCTCGCAATATCAAACTTCAGCAACTTAAGGTCAAGATCTGTCTCAATACCAGTGATTTCGAATCCGCGAGCGAACTGATTGACCAAGTACTCACAGTGAACAGCAGTAATATTGAGTTAACCAACACCATGGTCTGGTTGCAGTTGCTAGATAAAAATGTCACACAAGCGACCCAACATCTCAAATCTCTCGCACAACTCATTCCTCACTCAATTTGGGATTCTACAGGTAAGCGAGCACTCATCTTATGGGCGGATAGTTTGGCGCTCACCCACGAAGAACTAACACTTTGGAAACCTGAAGCGACTTGGCAGAGGCTTTCTCACTCTGAAAAGTCTTACGCATTGAGCAAGCCGCTTCTAAAGCTTTGTCGTACCTTACAACTGATTCAACTCGATCAACATGAGGTTGCGACAGAGTGCATTGAGAGTATTTCGATAAACGAGTTTTCAGGCAATGATGTCGACGCGTTCTTCTTGTTGGCGCTGTGTTATCAAGCCTTAGGATTACAAGACAAAGTCGTTCAAATAAAGCGCCAAATTGACGTTCATTTAAAAGCGGATCACACGAACCTTGCTCTACTTCAACGTATGGCATTGCAGCAAGCTGATAATTTTTCACTCCCCACACTAACTAAAGCCCCTTTGGCTGCCGTTAGTTAAGCATGGCGATACTCTAAAATCAGCAAGCAAACGACAGGATGTCTTTATGCAAAACAGCGCTTCAAAAACGAAAACGTGGTGTGTCGCCTTTTTATTGAGTTGTCTTTCACTGTTGATGTGGCCACTGACCTTTGCCGAAAACACCCCACCAGGGAGCACATCACCCGCTAGCTCCTTAGCAATCAAAACCGAGAACTCATCGAAAGACCAAGTCATATTGCGGGTTGGTCTGCCTTCTTACGACATGGTCCCCTACAGCTATCAACATAAGACTCCCTCAGGCAACACTGTTTCTGAAGGGCTACTCATCAGTATGTTGGATCAGGTAGCAGTAAATGCAGGTTTCCAATATCAGATTAAGTTGTATTCAACATTTAGTGATGTACTGAGTGCATTCGAAAGAGGTGAATTAGATCTGCTAGTCGGTGTCTCTTCGACCAAGGAGCGCCATAATTACATGACTTTTAGTGAGCCGATGTTTTCCATAAGACGAGCGGTGATTACCCAAAATAGAAAAATAAACGATTTAGGTGCGTTGGCAACCGCCAACCTAGCATTGGAGAAAGGGTTTGCGCTCAATGATCTTCTTCCTAGTCTGCTTCCTGATAGTCAAATTACCACATTAGACAGTACGCAAGCGGCATTCACGGCAATTCAGGAGGATAGCGTGGATGCGTACATTGGCGATGCGCTTGCACTTTCTGCGTTATTACGAGAACAGCCTCGAGACTCACTAACATTATCTGTACTTCCTGACCTTCCCGCAGATCACTTGCATTTCGCGGTCAAAAAAGGAAAGCACAGATTGCTTAGCCGAATCAATTTCGCTTTACAGGACATTAAGGAAGGTTCACTGCAATCTATTTACAATCAATGGCTTGCTCCATCGCAACATTCGATGCTGCTGAACTATGGAACATTGAATTTAACCCAAGATGAAAAGAACTGGCTCGACAGCAACCCTTCCATCCCCGTAGGCACACACTCCAATTGGTACCCTTACGACTTTACCAATGAGCAACAGCAACACTCAGGCTTATCTGCTGACATCTTAAACCTAATAAGTAATGTGCTTGGCGTGTCATTCGAAAGTACCACTTACCTAACACCAGAAGCGGCCGAGGTCGCGTTCAATAATGGTGAGACAATGGTGCTAACCAACATCACACCAACCACAGATAAAGCCCGATACATGGACTTCACTCAAGCTTACAGTTTTGAACCTTGGGTGTTATTGAGTCGCTCTGATCGCTTAGGCAACTTTGCGCCAAGTGGCACCGAAGCTGTTGGTGTGATTGAAAATTCTGGAGGATCAACAGTTCTGCCTTCTCTCTGCCTTACTTGCCTAGCCGTCCCTTACATCAATCACGTCAGCGCTTTCCAAGCATTACAGAAAGACGACATCAGTTTCGCGCTTGCTTCACTTCATCATGCTGCACCTTTATTGCATCAAGACTATGTAGGGCAATTCAAAATCACTGGCACCATTAATGAGCAAAACAGCGCACCACTAGCTCTCGCAGTGAACTTCCGCCATCCCATGCTGTTGAGTATTCTCAACAAAACCATTGGAGCACTGCCTGCCAATGAATTAGAGCGCTTGGAAAACAAATGGTTAACCTATGAATACCAAGAAGGCTTATCACCACGCGAAGTCGCTAAATGGTCGGTGATCATCGGGCTTGGAATCTTTGTGGTCATTTTCGTGATCGTATTTTGGAACCGAAAAATGGCGGCTGAAATCGAGCAGCGAAAGATCGCCGAGCAGAGAGCAAAAGCAGCAGAAGCCCATTTGCAAACGCTGGCCGACAACATTGATGGGGTCGTGCTTAAACATATTCAAACGCACCCTCGACAGCCTTTAGATATCCGGTTTAGCTTTGTCAGTGCAGGTGTAAGCGATATGTTCGGCTTATCCGTGGATAACGTAAAAGAGCACCCTCAACGTCTGTTTGGCCTGATCGCAGAGGATGACTTGCCCCTGTTTGAAACCAGTATGCTGGAAGCTATTGAAACCGGGCATTGGGAAAATGAACAGCGAATGCAGTTAGAATCAGGTCAAACTAAATGGGTGAAATTTAATAGCCAAGTATCCAACAGCAAAACCATTGAGTGGAATACGGTGATAACAGACATCACCCTACTAAAAAAACAACAGCAAGCTTTAGACAACGCACGCCAAAAAGCAGAAAGTGCAACGGCTGCAAAGTCGCAATTCTTAGCGACCATTAGCCACGAGGTTCGCACCCCGATTAGTGGGATCTTAGGGCTGTTGGAATTAATGCAGGAACATCAGCTGAGTGAAGAGTTACTGAACTTACACGGTGGATTGAATCAGTCAGCTCGGAACTTACTGCACATCGTTAATGACGTACTCGATTACTCCAAGATTGAAGCAGGAAAACTGGATCTTAACCCGACCGAAATTGAGCTCGGCAAAGTACTCGCCCGTATCGTGCAACCGCAATCCATTCATGCACAGCAAAAAGGCTTAGCCTTCCACTATTGGCAAGACCCAAACCTCGCTCAGTGGTTGTTTGCAGACGATATACGACTCCATCAGATTCTAAACAATTTCCTTAACAATGCGATTAAGTTCACCGAACATGGCACTATTTCATTGCATATTGATGTGATTGAGCAGAACGAACATCAGCAGAAAATTAGCCTAACGGTTTCCGACACGGGCATCGGCATCCCGAAAGACAGACAACAAAGCTTGTTCCAACCTTTTGAACAAGTCGACAAAACCACTAGCCGCCGTTTTGGTGGCACAGGGCTTGGACTGTCTATCGCTTTGAAATTGATAGAACAGATGGATGGCAACATAGAACTGTCGAGTGAAGAAGGAAAAGGCAGCCACTTTACGGTTACCGTTACCCTCCCAACTTGTACTCCTGAACATGCAGTAAGCAACGCTTTGGTTCTACGACAAACGCTGATTTTTCCTTCAGAGGGTGAGAATTCTATTGAGCTAGATGTCGGTAATCACTCAAGCGAGGTATACGTTGTTGGCTACGTTCTGCAACAAGAAGAGCTGTGTCGATATTTGAAACACTTCGATCTTGAACCCAAGGTTCTGCACATTAATCAAAAGCACTTGCTCAAAGAGGTAGTCGTTAAACATCAGCCAAAACATATCTTTGTAGCGATGTCGGTTTGGCAGCAACTGGCGATTACCGACGCATGGATTCAGCAGCATACGGGTTCAACACGCTTCACCGTAATCAACCAAAACCCAATGCTCTCACCAGAGCCTTTAGGTAACTCTTGGTGCTTGTCGGTAAATCCGCTGCTGCCCGATAACCTTGTTCATGTTTTAACGAAACCCGTCAGTCACAACAATCTACTCTCATCATTAGACAACGAAACCAAAGCGCCTATCGCCATCGAGACTCGCGAACAAGCCGAGAGTAATGGCCGACTGATTCTTGTTGCGGAAGACCACCCGATCAATCAGCAAGTCATCGCCAAGCAGCTTGAGAGTATTGGTGTCCACGCTGATATTTTCGATAACGGAGTGCTAGCGCTGAATGCTTTAAAAAATAAACGTTATGGTTTGCTTCTCACCGATTGCCATATGCCGGAGATGGACGGTTACACGCTTGCCTCAAGCATTCGTCAGATAGAACAACGCAATGAAGAACTAAATCAAGAAACTCAAAAGTTGCCTATCGTCGCGTTGACGGCGAATGCGGTTCAGGGTGAAGATGCCAACTGTTATGCACACGGCATGGATGATTTCCTAGTTAAACCTGTTTCCATTAAGCAAATGAAGCTGACCATTGAAAAATGGCTACCCGCAATCCACGATTTAGATCCGACGCTTGAAACCGATATTTCTGATGCAGAAAAGCCAGACTCGCAAAATCAGAACACAAGCTCTTCGTCAAACGCTTTACCTGCAGCTCAAGAAACCAATGAGTTTTCGATGCTGTTCCAAGGCATTGAACAGAGCTTTGCGGAATCGGCAGAAAATAACAACTCAGAGACAATCGAAGATGTTGACACCACTGTCCCTCAAGATTCACTCAACGAGACCAATAGCCCCATCATCGACTACACTGCGCTCTACGATCTATTTGAAGATCACGATGTGGTGATGACCTTACTCGACGAGTTTGCCGCAAGTTTTATTGCAGATAGTGAACAGATAAAAGCGCAGTGGGCTAATAAGGAATATAAGGGACTAAAAACCACATCACACCGACTCAAAGGTGCCGCTAAAATGGTGGCATGTGACGCGATTGCTTCTCCGCTCGCAATCATTGAAGCACAAGCAAACGGCCTAGTAGCCGAAGCCACAGACTTAGATCAAGTCGAATCAGAAATTGAAGCATCAATCTCGGAAGCAACTAACACATTCGAACGGTTTACAGAGGAGATAAACCAACTACGTCAGACAAAAGAAAAGGCTTACTCTTATGAGTAAGCCTTAGAGGTTATTGCGTCAATACAGACAGCTCTCGCTGGATTATACAGCGGGAGCGTTATTCACTAGAATTTCGCGAATAGACTTAAGTGTCGCTTCAGTTGAATGGTAATCCAATTCAACTTCACTAAAGATACCGTTTACCTCAAGCATTAAGGTTGGGTAAGAATGCACACCCATCGCTTCTTTGAAACCTAACTGATCATCTAACTCGCTTTCCAATAGCTTACTAGAAAGGTCATTTTCAAACTGTTGTACATTCATCCCTAGCTCTTGAGCTAACTGCAAATGCGTTTCTTGGCTATGAGGCAGCATCGCACGAAGGTAGTAAGCGTGTTGGATCGCTTCAAGCATTGCTTCGTAGTGATCTTGAAAACCAGCAGCGATCACTGCACGACACGCAGGGTAAGTGCTGCGAACTGGTTGGCATTCCGTCCAAAACTCATGATTAAATTCCGTACCCAGCTTAGCTTCAATCTGCTTCCAAATCGCTTGAAGCTTGCCTTTCATCTCTTCTGACATCGGCTCTTCAGAATCCGGAGCCAAACCACCGACTACGTAGCTAAACTCAATGCTCGCTGGCAATTGTTGTTTTAATAACTCAAGCGTTGGCTTGTAGCCCCAACACCAGCTGCACATTGGATCATGCACATAATGAAGTTTTACGTTCATTGTTCATTCCTTATCGAGTCTTTGTTGAACCATTCAAACGAAAAAAGGAGCCTAATTAAGGCCCCTTCCATTCAATATTTAAGCACCAAGGCCTAAAGCTTACTCAGCGTCGTCGCCAGCTACTTTAGCAGCGGCTTCTTTAACGATTGGCTGAAGCTCACCCTTTTGGAACATCTCAAGAATGATATCACAACCACCGATTAGCTCACCTTCAACCCAAAGTTGTGGGAAGGTTGGCCATTGTGCGTAAGCTGGAAGCTCTGCACGGATATCAGGGTTTTGTAGGATATCTACGTAAGCAAATTTTTCACCACATGCCATTAGCGCTTGAGACGCTTGAGAAGAGAAACCACAGCTAGGTAGCTTAGGAGAACCTTTCATGTACAGTAGAATAGTGTTTTCTTCAATTTGCTGTTTGATTTTATCGATAGTTTCCATTGCTTCCTCGTTAATGGATTACGGCTTTCATTGCCTTTATTCTACCCCAAACCAAAAGAATAAAAACCATATAAAAAAAGAGGTTAACCAGTTAAGCTAACAATTCACACAAAAGTGATGAATTAAGCTTTTAATAAAGTAAAAACTTGCTAAACTATATCGCAAGTCAGCAAATTGACCGTGGTTGGCAATATAGCGAGCCATGAATAATAATATCACTGGAAGCAATCGAAAGAGTTAACTCTTTCATATCAATGGAGAATTGAGCAATGGCATTTGAACTACCGGCTCTTCCTTACGCGAAAGACGCGCTAGAACCACACATCTCAGCAGAAACGCTAGATTTCCACCACGGTAAGCACCACAACACTTACGTTGTTAAGCTAAACGGTCTTATCCCAGGTACTGAGTTTGAAGGCAAAACACTAGAAGAAATCGTTAAGACTTCTACTGGTGGTGTTTTCAATAACGCTGCTCAAATCTGGAACCACACGTTCTACTGGCACTGTCTTGCTCCTAAAGCAGGCGGCGAACCAACAGGCGCGGTTGCAGAAGCGATCAACGCTGCATTCGGTTCTTTCGAAGAATTCAAAGCGAAATTCACTGATTCAGCAATCAACAACTTCGGTTCTTCTTGGACTTGGTTAGTTAAGAAAGCTGACGGTTCTCTAGACATCGTTAACACTTCTAACGCTGCGACTCCTCTAACAGAAGAAGGTGTTACTCCACTTCTAACTGTTGACCTATGGGAACACGCTTACTACATCGATTTCCGCAATGTTCGCCCTGACTACATGGCTGCATTCTGGAACCTAGTAAACTGGTCTTTCGTAGAAGAGAACCTAGCTAAGTAATTATTACTTACGCTGCGCTATTTATAGCAAGTTATCTATTGAAAGCTCATGCCTCGGCGTGAGCTTTTTTGTATCTGTCGTATTCTAATCAATGCGAACATTGCGAAACGAACTAGCAGATCGAGCCTACTTTTCAACCTATTCTTACCTTTCTCAATCGCCCTACATAAATTCGTTATTTGCCTGTAATTTAACTCTAAAGTTTGCCAACTCCATGCCGTTAAAGGTGTATCCAATGAGAGGCAGCATGCAAATACATACTTTAGACAAAGCAGGAATCATCAACGAACTGAAGTTCGGCATCGGGATCAGCCAAGCGGTTGAGCAAGGTCGCCGTGCAGATTTTGCGTTGCTGTTATCTATGTTTTCTAATGATGTTCGCGACTGTACTCCCATCGACACCATTGACGTCACTAAAACGACTGAAGATCGCCTACGTAAGCAATTTGGCGTAGCAGAACCGCAACAACTGCGTTCAAACCAATCGTCGTATGAAATTTCAGCGCAACAATCGAATCACTTTCATCAAGCTAGCCTTGCCAGCGCCAAGCTAAGCCACTACTTGAAGCCTGAAGCACTTGCTTTCATGCCAGAAGATACCGCCGACTTCCCTGAAGAGGTTTACCAAAACCTTTCTGGTCATGACAGGCGTAAACTGGCAAGTAAACAGTTACCTGATTTACCAAATGCGACACTCTACAACGAGCTGTCGACAGCTCAACGTCAGTATCAGATTCAGGCGCAAGTATAGCCGCTGCCTAGCATTCCTCTTTCTCGCTCAATATTCACGACTACTATTTGTCCGATCTCGCTTTTTGAATGATTGATGTAGGCAATATGAACCATCACCTTTGGTCATCATCAAAACCGGAGATGTCGGTTAACACTTGAAGTTACTGCAAAATGTGACCTGCCACAAAGTTCATAAAAAGTTATCAATGGGTACACCTTAGTTTGAGCCAATTCACACCCACTGTATGAAATTTAACCCATCCTTATCCAACATGGACGATTTGCTTAGGTACTGGGATGGAAATAAAAAGCTCAATTATATTGGTAACATCTGCCGGCTCGCGATTGGGAGGAACGATTGCGAACCACTTTGTTAACCTTGGAGCCACTGTCATCCTTTGTGATAAAGACGCAAAAGCACTTCAGGCGACATATTTACAATGCTCCCGATTTTCAGACTCAGTTTATCATTACACGCTCGAAGGGAGTGACAGCCAATCTATCCTCAGCGTATTTGATTTTATTCAAGCCACCTTTAACACTACACCCGATGTTCTGGTCAACAATTGGATAAGTTCCCCAATGCCTAGTCTAATTGGCGATCAGCCTGTCAGTAGCTTTATCAATGATCTCTCAGCTATGGCATCGACCCTTTTCGCATTTGGGCAAATCAGTGCAGAGAGGTTACGTGAACAGGATAAAGAAGGCGTGATTGTGAATGTAATATCTCATGATGACTTTCATGATGTGTCCGGCTTAGAGAGCGCAAACTCCATGATTACCGGCTTTACCCATAGCTGGGCGAAAGAGCTGACGCCATTTGGTATTCGAGTCGGCGGTGTTGTCCCTGCCGTTCATAACTCCGAAGGCAAACTCAATGGGTGTCACTGGGCACAACTGCAAGACGAACTGACCAGAACAACGGAATACATTGTCTCTAATGATTACTTTAGTGGACGGGTTGTAGCTGCGGAGGTTTAAGCGTCTGCATAGGTGTAAATGGATAATAAAAACAAACCTATTTCAATTCACATAAAAAAAGCCCCAACCTTTCGGTTGGGGCTTTGAATTTCCCGATAGATAAGTATCGTGCTAGCGAAAACCTATCTCAAACTAATGCTTACTTATTATGCGTTAGCTTTTTCTTTTTTAGCTTTTGGTGCTGCTTTTTCTTCAGCTGGCTTTTGGTCAGCTTTCTTCAAAATTACAGTCGTACCTTCAAAAGTTTCACCTTCAACGTATGCTTTACCGAAGTAAGACGTTGTTAGAACTTCTTTAAGCTCAGTGATTAGAGGGTAACGTGGGTTAGCACCTGTACACTGGTCATCGAACGCTTCAACAGCTAGCTCGTCTAGTTTAGCGATGAAGTCAGACTCGTTAACACCCGCAGCCTGGATAGACAGTGGGATGTCTAGGTCAACTTTAAGCTCTTCTAACCAAGTCAGTAGACGTTCAATCTTCTGAGCAGTACGGTCACCAGCTTGGCTTAGGCCTAGGTGGTCAGCAACTTCAGCATAACGACGACGTGCTTGTGGGCGGTCGTACTGAGAGAATGCAGTCTGCTTAGTTGGGTTATCGTTCGCGTTGTAACGTACAACGTTTGAGATAAGTAGTGCGTTTGCAAGACCGTGTGGTAGGTGGAACTCAGCACCAATTTTGTGAGCCATTGAGTGACATACACCTAGGAATGCGTTCGCAAAGGCAATACCAGCGATCGTTGCAGCGTTGTGTACTTTCTCACGAGCGATTGGGTCTGCTGAACCGTTTTTGTAGCTTGATGGTAGGTATTCTTTAAGCATCTTAAGAGCTTGTAGAGCTTGACCATCTGAGTATTCGTTCGCAAGAACTGATACGTAAGCTTCAAGAGCGTGAGTTACTGCATCGTAACCACCGAACGCTGTTAGAGACTTAGGCATGTTCATTACTAGGTTAGCATCAACAACAGCCATGTTTGGCGTGATTTCGTAATCCGCTAGCGGGTACTTAGCACCTGTTTTGTCGTCAGTAACAACCGCGAATGGCGTAACTTCTGAACCCGTACCTGAAGTAGTAGTGATACATACTAGCTCAGCTTTTTTACCCATTTTAGGGAACTTGTAGATACGTTTACGGATATCCATAAAGCGCATTGCTAGTTCTTCGAAGTGAGTTTCTGGGTGCTCGTACATAACCCACATGATCTTAGCAGCATCCATTGGAGAACCGCCACCTAGAGCAAGGATTACGTCAGGTTGGAAGCTCTTCATTGCTTCAGCGCCTTTCTCAACAACAGACAGTGTTGGATCCGCTTCTACATCGAAGAATACTTGAACTTCAATACCTTGCGCTTTCAGAATTTGTACTACATCGTCTGCGTAACCGTTGTTGAATAGGAAACGGTCCGTTACTAGGAATGCGCGTTTCTTACCTTCTAGGTCGCTCATAGCGATTGGAAGGCTGCCACGACGGAAGTAGATAGACTTAGGTAGTTTGTGCCACAACATATTTTCAGCTCGCTTCGCTACAGTTTTCTTGTTGATAAGGTGCTTAGGACCTACGTTCTCAGAGATAGAGTTACCACCCCATGAACCACAACCAAGAGTTAGAGAAGGTGCAACGTTAAAGTTGTACAGGTCACCGATACCACCGTGAGTAGTCGGGATGTTGATTAGGATACGAGCCGTCTTCATCTTGTCACCGAAGTAACGGATGCGATCTGCGTTTACGTCTTGGTTAGTGTAAAGACCAGATGTGTGACCGATACCACCGATTTCAACCATAGTTACTGCTTGAGCAACAGCGTCTTCGAAATCGTCTGCGCGGAATAGACCTAGAGTTGGAGACAGTTTCTCGTGAGCAAATTCGTCATCGTAAGAAACTTTACCAAGGCCTTCACCTACAAGTACTTTTGTATCAGCAGGAACTTTAACACCCGCCATTTCAGCGATTGCAGGAGCAGGTTGACCTACGATTTTAGCGTTTAGGTTGCCGTCGATAAGAAGAACTTTACGTACTTTATCTGCGTCAGCTTTAGATAAAACGTGAGCTTTGTGAGAAGCAAAACGCTCTTTAACTTCGTCATATACTTCGCTAACTACGATTGCAGCTTGCTCAGAAGCACATACAACACCGTTATCGAATGTTTTAGACATAAGGATAGATGCTACTGCACGTTTGATGTCAGCTGTTTCATCGATAACTACAGGAACGTTACCAGCACCAACACCGATAGCAGGCTTACCAGAAGAGTATGCTGCTTTAACCATGCCTGGACCACCAGTAGCAAGGATAAGTGCGATACCGTCGTGCTTCATCAGCGCGTTAGAAAGCTCTACAGATGGTTGGTCGATCCAACCGATGATGTCTTTTGGTGCACCCGCTGCTACAGCTGCGTCTAGAACAAGCTTCGCTGCGTCGTTAGTTGAGTTCTTTGCACGTGGGTGTGGCGAGAAGATGATGCCGTTACGTGTTTTAAGAGAGATTAGAGATTTGAAGATTGCTGTAGAAGTTGGGTTCGTTGTTGGAACGATACCACAGATGATACCTACAGGCTCAGCGATAGTCATTGTGCCTAGGCTTTCATCTTCATCAAGAATGCCACATGTTTTTTCGTCTTTGTATTTGTTGTAGATAAATTCAGATGCAAAGTGGTTTTTGATAACCTTATCTTCAACAATACCCATTCCAGATTCAGCAACTGCTTGTTGTGCAAGTGGGATACGAGCGTGGTTAGCAGCAAGAGAAGCTGCGCGGAAGATTGCGTCTACTTTCTCTTGAGAGAATGTTGCAAACTCTTCTTGTGCTGCTTTAACGCGTGCTACTAGAGCATCAAGTTCCGCTAAGTTAGTTACAGGCATGGTGGATCTCCTAAAATAATAAATATTAAAAACTTTTTATTAATTTCGCTGCTTGCTTTTAACCTCAAACAACAACGTTCTTAGTAAATTGCTTTCAGGACTGAGTATATTATTTCACAGTGTGAAAAAAATTGACCCAGATCAGTTACCCAAAAAGAATTAACCAAAAAGTAGTAAGGCAATCGCAAAAACACACTTAAGATGATGATTTATATAGATTAAAATCACATTTTTCGTTAGTTCAAAAAACAAGCAAACAGACAAACTTTTTCTACATAGAGTCATAAACTGTAAAAAAGTTTCATTTTTAGTCAGTTAAATTACATGTATACAGCCATATTCGTGCTACTGAGAGTATATCCATACCGTTGCACGGGCTAGATTTTGACATAATTTTTATTAAATTCGTGCAGCAGTTAACAGTTACTCGATAATAAATTACAAAATGAAACACTAACAACCAACTCGCAACACCGCCAATACAAAAGTGATATTCAATTAGTTTTTCTAAAAATAATCCCCTATTTCAGGTTAGTTTTTTTCATTCGTGCAAATCCGATTTGTCCCTTACATTACGCGCTCAGACTATTCACCGAATCAAACCTTCAACCTTAAAATTCGCTAACTGGAGATCGCTCTCATGCAAGGCTTAGAACTCGCAATTTTTATGCAATTCTTCCTTGGGCTTGTTGCTGCCGTAAACCCAATCGGCATCATGCCTGTTTTTGTTTCTCTTACTGCACATATGCCACCAGAAGAGAGGAACAGGACCGCATTACAAGCCAACATTGCTGTTGCCGTTATCCTGATTGTGTCGCTTGTCGCGGGGCAAATGCTGCTTGATATGTTTAGCATCTCGCTGGATTCATTTCGTGTTGCAGGTGGTTTGCTATTACTGAGCATCGCATTTTCGATGATGAGCGGTAAGCTCGGTGAAGATAAGCAGAATAAACAAGAGAAATCTGAATACATCAGCAAGGAGCAAATCGGTGTTGTTCCTTTGGCGATGCCGTTAATGGCGGGCCCAGGTGCAATCAGCTCGACCATTGTTTACGGATCTCGTTACCCTGCTGCTATTGATACGGTCGGCATCGGTATTAGTATCATTGCGTTTGCAACCTGCTCTTGGCTCTTGTTCCGTTCAGCGCCGGTTATCGTTCGCTTTTTAGGTCAAACGGGTATCAACGTGATCACGCGTATCATGGGCTTGATTCTTGGCGCATTGGGCATCGAGTTCATCGCCAATGGCCTACGTAATTTGTTCCCAGGTTTGGCATAACGTTTAACGGTAATCCGTTGCTCTATAAAGGGCAACAATATTGCAATATAGATGAGGCGAGTAAAGCAATTGGGCTTTCACTCGCCTCGTTATTATGAAGCTTGTATAATGACTGTTAATGCATTTAACAAAAGATGAATCTCTCCTTATGTCACGCAAGCCACTCAAGCATCATTTGTACGTCATTATCTTTGGTACTCACACGCCAGCCGGACGTGCATTTGATATTTCTCTGATCGTTGCAATCTTGGCTTCGCTATTGGTTCTGATCTTAGAGTCCATCCCTAATGTCATGACCGAATGGTCACAGCAGCTGCGTTATATTGAATACACTTTTACTGCTCTCTTCACTCTTGAGTATTTGTTAAGGCTCTATTGTTCTCCGAAACCAAAATCTTATGCCACCAGCTTTTATGGTGTCGTGGACCTATTGGCGATTCTTCCGACCTACTTAGCGATCATCTTCCCAGGCGCTTCATTTATGGGTGTGGTAAGACTGCTACGTGTGATGCGTATCTTCCGAATCCTAAAACTGGTTCGCTACCTGCAAGATTCAAACATTCTGTTACGTTCACTGTTAATGGCAAGACGAAAGATACTGATCTTTTTCAGCACAGTTGGCATCTTAGTTGTTATCTTCGGCGCGCTTATCTTTGTTATTGAAGGGCCAGAAAATGGCTTTACAAGTATTCCCCACAGTATTTATTGGGCAATCGTAACCATTACGACGGTTGGCTACGGTGACATGATCCCTCAAACCGCGTTAGGGAAAGCGATCGCTTCTCTGACCATGCTATTGGGTTACTCTATTTTAGCGGTACCGACAGGGATTATTACTGCAGAGCTCAGCAATGAGATGAACTCGCACAAAGAGTTGGTAAAGTGTCCGAACTGTAACCGCGCCGGCCATGATTCGGATGCTATGTATTGCAAACACTGTGCGAGTGAATTGGCAGACCCCGACAAGCGTGTCGTTACAGAAGAGAAATAAAAGCAGACTCGAGATGCGAAGAGGTTTAAGGGCAGTTTCGAAGGCCGAATAACGAGATATCAATAAACTAAAAAGGGTTGACGTTTATCGTCAACCCTTTCGGTTTATCAGCTAATAGAATTTAAGCAATCTTGCGGATTACGCTTTCTCAGCAAGGATAATGCGCAGAGTACGGCGTAGTGGTTCTGCAGCACCCCAAAGTAGTTGGTCACCTACCGTGAACGCATTCAGGAAATCGTTACCCATCGACATCTTACGCAGACGACCGACTGGTACAGACATTGTGCCTGTTACTTTCGCTGGTGTTAGCTCCTGCGCAGTGATGTCTCGGTCATTAGGAATCACTTTAACCCAATCATTGTGCGTCGCGATGATCTCTTCGATCTCGTCCATAGGCACGTCTTGCTTAAGCTTAATCGTTAGTGCTTGAGCATGACAACGCATTGCACCGATTCGTACACAAGTGCCATCAATTGGGATTGGCTGACCATCTAGGCCAAGAATCTTGTTCGCTTCAACGCCGGCTTTCCACTCTTCTTTGCTTTGACCGTTTTCACGCTTCACATCGATCCAAGGAATCAGTGAGCCCGCAAGCGGAGCACCGAACTGATCGGTTGGAAATGAAGATGAACGAATGGTATCAGCGACTTTCTTATCGATATCAAGAATTGAACTTGAAGGGTTCGCTAACTCAGAACTTACGCTATCGTTGATCACACCCATTTGTGAGATTAGTTCACGCATATTCTTAGCGCCCGCACCTGAAGCGGCTTGGTAAGTCATGGCACTCATCCACTCAACCATGCCTTTCTCGTATAGACCACCCAAAGCCATAAGCATTAAGCTCACAGTACAGTTACCGCCTACGAAAGTGTTAGTCCCGCCGTGGATGCCTTGTTGGATTTGAGCCAAGTTAACAGGATCAAGAGTGATAATTGAATCCGCGTCCATACGTAAGGTAGAAGCCGCATCAATCCAGTAGCCTTTCCAACCTGCTTGACGCAGTGCTGGGTATACTTTTGATGTGTAGTCTCCGCCTTGACAGGTAATCACCGCATCAAGCTGTTTTAGGCTATCAATATCAAAAGCGTCTTGAAGTAGACCCGCATCTTTACCACCCAAAACAGGGGCAGGAATACCAATCTGAGACGTACTGTAATAAACAGGTTCAATCAAGTCGAAATCTTTCTCTTCAACCATACGTTGCATCAATACAGAACCAACCATACCGCGCCAACCAACTAGACCTACTCTCATCGCTCACTCTCCATGTATAAATTAAAAATTGCTCTCCCCCATCTATAAGTTTTTCAGAAACAGAACTCAAGTGCTTTTTGTCAAAAAGTGTAACTTTTTCGTTTCTTTTAAGTGAACGCAATGAATCGTGCAGTTATCCCTGTATCGACATTTAATATCCACCTCATTGATAAAACGCCCATTATCCTCAAATTCAAACATTTGCATCGCCAAAGCAGCTTAATCCTACTCGCGTCACAAACAGTAAATCCCTCTTTTTAATCAATACTATCCAGAATAATACTTCACAAAACGAAAACAACGTGCGACAAGTTTCAACATGTAACAACCATGAATTTAACAACATTTCAGATAATGAAACCATGATTGACTGCGTTAACAGTCAAATATCACAACTTGGACGTATTTTTTCGATATAATAAACTAATTACTGTAGTGTCCGTTTTGCACCACACACCACAACGAAGCACTATAAATGCTCGAAATCACAAGAGGCTTTTATGAAGCAGAGTAAAACTCGCCTACCGAACCTATTGCAGGTATTCATCGCGTTAGGACTATTTCTATCCCTTGCTTTTTCCTTTACTGCAAAGCTTGACCTTCCAATTCAACTTGCCTTGTATATTGGCTGGTTCATTATCATGGTTCTCGGTATTCGCCTTGGCCACGAATACAAAGACTTAGAAAAAGCGGCACTCAAAGGAATATCCAATGGCTTAGGCGCGGTTTTAATACTTTTAGCCGTTGGCGCTCTTGTTGGTACTTGGATCTCAGGCGGGATCGTACCTACTATCATTTACTATGGTCTGAAAGCTATCCACCCTTCTATCTTCCTTTTAGCGACCATGATTATCTGTTCTCTAACCGCATTGGCAACTGGTACTTCTTGGGGCGCTGCGGGTACAGCAGGTATCGCGATGATGGGTATTGGCCAAGGCCTAGGTGTTCCAGCACCGATTACTGCAGGTGCAGTGCTGTCAGGTTGTTACTTCGGCGACAAGATGTCTCCACTTTCTGATTCAGTGATTCTGGCTTCTTCAATGTCTGGTGTTGAAGTGGTTGAGCACATCAAGGGCATGCTGCCAGTTGCGTTAATCAGCTACGTGATTACTGGCATCATGTTTACTGCGTTTGGTTTTCACTACGCAGGTAACGTTGACATGAGCCAAGTAGATTCTGTCATTAAAGCAATGGAAGTTCAGTTCTACATCACGCCTTACTCATTTGTCCCAGTACTGATCGTGCTTGGTCTGTTGGCTTTCCGCATGCCTTCATTCCCGGTAATCAGCTTCGGTTCTCTGCTAGGTATTATCTGGGCAGTCATGATCCAAGATATCGATTTCCTAACGGCATTCAATACTGCTTGGGCACCGTTCTCTATCTCCTCTGGCGTAGAGTTTATTGACTCGATTCTTAACCGTGGCGGCATGTCTTCAATGCTTGGTTCGGTAGCGGTAATTGTGTTTGGTTTAGGTTTTGGTGGCTTACTGGATAAAGTGGGCGTATTAGAGACGATTGCTAAGGTGTTCGAGCGCCGAGTAAATAGCGCAGGCTCTCTAGCAACAAGCACGATCGGCACGGCCTTCATGGGTAACGTATTCGGTTCTGCAATGTACGTATCGTTAATCCTAACGCCAAAAATCTGTGCGAAAAACTACGACCGTTTAGGTTACCAACGTAAAAATCTATCTCGTAACGCTGAGTTCGGTGGCACGTTAACTTCAGGCATGGTTCCTTGGAGTGACAACGGCATCTACATGGCGAGTATTCTTGGTGTCGCAACGCTCTCTTACGCTCCGTTCATGTGGTTGAGCTTCATCTGTATCCTCGTGACTATCGTAACGTCTTACATGGGTTGGTTCGTTGATAAATGTGAACCAACAGCACCAGCGCTTGAAACTGAAGAAGCCGCTGAACTGAGCAAGCAACAAGCTTAAGCTAAGGCTTTAGTGCGTAAGCACAAAAATGTTGATGATATAAATGCCAAAAGAGCGCTCTAGAGCGCTCTTTTTTGATCTACTTAATTACTGAATTTATTTGCTAGCGGTTCGTTTACCCAACCAATAACCGATGCCTAACGGTGCAAAGAACACCACCAAGATAAACAGGATGAAGTAGATAATCACACCTTTGATTAAGTCCATCAGTTTATCAATCGCGAGTACCACCACCTCTTGAGAGACGCGATCAAGATCTTGTGTAAACAGTTCCCTTTCAGAAGTCACAATGCCTGCAATTTCAATACGCTCTTTCGCAATCATCGCGACCAGAGCTTCTCTCTCTCGTGTCACCATTTTTTCTAACGCTACACGTTCTTCAGTGAGCATCGCCAATTTTTGATCTGTCTTATCACTTAGGTCGTTGAGTAAAGGCTGCATTTCTGTCGACATAATAGAAGCCAATGTTTGCATGTACTCAGGGTTATTCTCAATGAAGTCCTGCATGCTTGCTGATGTTTGACGAAGGCTTTCCAGCGTCATCGATAGGTCTTCACCCGTTAGCGAGCTATTCATCGCCACCAACTCAGCTTTCCACGTCATCAATTTCGGTGTTTGGTCAGCCATTAGGCTTAAGCGGTCTGATGCATCGCTCATGGCTTCTGGCATAGTACCTAGGCTCTGAACGATTTGAGATTCGTCTTTACCCAGATAAGCCAGCCATTCGCGATAAGCAGGCGTACTTCTGAAGGTAAGATCTTTAAAAGGATTGCTCGCGGCGAACTCTGCGACGAATGCTTTGCTGCTCTTGAAATCACTCGAGCTCAATACACCCTTTGCCAGTTTCTCTGCTTCTTGGTCAAGAGAATGAGCAGTCTCTACCGCATTATCCGTCACGAACAGATCCGCGCCATCGCCTTGGCTATAAAACTGATTCATTTGGGCTGTGAAAACCCATGAGTCAATTAATGCTGACATTGGGGAAGTTTGGTAAGCCGCTTGTTGAAGTCCCTGCTCTGCGTGGATCTTCCAAAGCAACACATAAGATTGATGTAAGGTGTCATCAGCAGGGTAAGATTGCGCAATGAGATCGGCCGAGTCTTCTACTCGTGTAAAAAACATCTTGGCGTATTCACGCGTCATGATCCGAGCCTGTAGCTCTTGCTGAGTCAGAGGCGTCGTTTGACTACCTAGCTTAACTTCCAAGAGAGAACAACCACTTAGCACAATGCTAAGCACCAACACTATCCAATTTCGACTCGAAAATCGTGACATATAAACCTCTAACAAAGACTAAGGGCGCGGATTGTATGAGCGCTTCGTCAGAGTATTGTCAAAAAACCTGTAAAAGTTAACGTTGGGTATTTAAATAGTCATGAGCAGAATCTACAGAGGCTTTTATCGCCATCTCTAGTTCGGCTAAATCGTGCTCGCTGATGGCTCTGGACTGCTTCATTGTCATTTCAATAGTCGCTGCAATGATCGCTAACCGAGACGCTTTGATGCTGCCAGCCACACCTTTTAAGCTGTGCACAATGCGAGCAGCAGAGGTTTCATCCTTGGCGAGCAGAGATTTGAATCTGGTATAGTCATCTGCGTGATCTTCGACAAACACCCCTAGCAACAATTCAACAGACTCGGTATCGCCATCAAGAGTCTCTAGCATCTCTTCAATATCAATCGCTGGCTTTGAATCCGTCACACTGGCAATGTGCTTCTCTGGCTCTTGCACTTGTTCTGGTGTTCGCTGAGTTGGGGGTTGCTGAATAGAGTTTTGCTGAACCGGAACTTGTGGAATAGGTTCTTGCAAAATCGGTTCTTGTGAAATAGCTTGCGGGCTTGTCGCACAAACACTCTGCTGAGGTTGGGTATCAGAATGTTGACTCGCTGGCGTAATATCTAATACTGATGGGGGATTACTTGGCGGCGTCACCGCGGAAGAAGCAATATCGCTGTGAGAAACAATATTATTGCGAGCAGCAGTATCGTTACGAGAAGACGTATCTTTGTTGGAAGTAGAGAGAGCATCGTCCTGACTTGAATCGATGACTGGTTCCGGTCTGAGTTCTTGGTCTACTTCTTTCATCGATTTTTGGGACCTAACACTCCACAACAGTAACGCAATCATTGCCACTAAGCTTAACCCTAGCATGATCAATAATAGGTTGTATTGACGTTCATGGAACTCAGCTTCAAGTTTAATGATCTGTTCGTTTACTGAATTCTTCTTAATTTTATCGACTAAATAATTGAGCTGAGCGTAATCACTCAGCAATGCTGAAGCATCTGCCAGTAATAGTTGGAGTGCATCTTGTTCTTCGGATTTTAATGAATAAGATTTTTCAAGAATAGAATCAAAGGCGCGATAAGTTGCTGATGAACTTTGGTTATCGGAATACATCGCTTCAAAAACGACGACACCAAATTCGTTGAGTAGCGGCTTTAACTTAGGGGAAAGTTCAGTATCTGTGCGTAACACTTTGATGTTATCGACGATATCTTGCACCTGACTTTCTATCGGAATGAATTCATCAAATTTTTCTAAAAATTGATCGGCAACGTAAAGCAGTTGGTTCACATCAGGGCGAAACAAGGCGTGTTGGAAATCAGATTCTATCTGCAGTCGGATCGAATAAACTAACTGAGCATCGAGTGCTAAATCATTAATACGAGAGACTCGCAGCGGCTCAGAGAAATAAAGCGATTGCCTCAGTTCATTAACGCGAATACCGAGCTCTTCAATTTGAGCGAGCGAGTGAGAGTAAGAACGGCTTAGATTAAGGAGTGCCAGTGAAGGAAGTAGCCACAGAGCCAAGAGTGCAACCAAAAAAGTTGCTGGTCTTTTAAAGCGATTGGGCTTTGCTACTGATTGTTCCATCGATATTCCTTGTTCATGCGAACTCTAAACCATTATGTTGCTAAACATAAACAAGCGACAACAACCTGCTGTCGCTTGCTACCTAATAACTTCGGACTATGACTTATTGCGAGTCAGTTGATCACGTAAGTTCGGTGGCGTCCCTTTAATGGTTAGCGTGTCTGTCTCTGGATCGTAGAAGATACGCTCACCTAAAAGCAGACTATCAAAACTAACATTCAAACCGCCACCAGCACCAACAAATTTTGTTAGTTTACGCATAGTTGCGCGGTCTGCTGGGAAGCTGTCTTCTAACTCGTAGCCTTGCTCACTAGTATAGTCAAAGAAGCTTGTACCATCTGTGCTTGCTGGCAATTCTCCAGAAAGTTCACGAACTTGAACTTCATCACCCGCTTTAAGCTGTTCGTTACAGTAATCCGCAACTTGTTTTTTATAGCTGATCGCTTCTTCTTTCTCTAACTTAGAGTCAGAAACAAAGTCTTCTACCGCTTGCATCAATACTTGGTTTTGCTGCTTAGCATCCAAGCCTACTTCTGCTTGAAGGAAGTCTAAGAAGAAGTCAGCGACTTTACGACCAACGCGCCCTTTAATATAAGTAAGGTAACGGTTTGACTCTTTGTCTGTGTCGTATGTTGAAAGATCAAGGCGCGCAACAATATCCATCTTCGAGATATCCAGGTAATCCGTCGCACTAATATCTAGCCCTTCGGTCACTTTCAAACTTTGGTTAGAAGGCAGTAGTCCGATGAAAAGGTAGTCTGTCGCCAGTGATTGATATTCAGCCAGTACCAAAGTGCCTTCATCAGCAAAAGGATACTTTGAAAGCTCATCTTTTAGACGTAGCGCACTTTTTTGAGAGAAATCATAAAAACTTTGTTCTCCAGCTCGAAATTCATGCAACGACTGCTGGAATTCGCTGTCGGATTTGAAAGAACCAAATCCTTTACCTGCTTTTGAATTAAAAACTCGGTGAAGTTCCGCGACTAGGTTTTCAGATGCAGTATCGTTTTCTAGAGATTCAGCACGATAGTTAACAATCAGCTCTTCCTGATCGTTCTTGCTTAGCTGGTGTAAAATTACGTTGGAAAGGTGAAGACTCATAGTGAAAATATTACCGTTCAGGTTTCAGTTGTTGTGCATAGTAGGTTATCATAAGCCGCTTTTACTATCATTATTAGAGTCCTTATGCCGATTATATCTAAATACACAGATGATCAAGTTGAAAAAATCCTAGCTGAAGTAGGTGCTGTACTGACTAAGCACAAAGCTTCACCTGAGCTTTCATTGATGATCGCTGGAAATATCGCAACCAATGTCTTAAATCAGAACGTTGCTGCTTCACAACGCAAAGGAATTGCTGAAAAATTTGCCGAAGCTTTAATTTCTTCTCTTGAAGATAAAAAGTCTCACTAAGTTTGATTGACGGAAAAAGAATTATAAATGGTAGACAGCGCAAACTCATATAGCGATCGTGTATCTCGACTGGTAGGTTGGGGCCACTGGTTTGCATTTTTCAACATCATTGCTGCGATGTTGATTGGTACTCGTTATATTACTCAATCTGCTTGGCCGGAAACCCTATTGGGTCAATTCTATTTGGCTGCATCATGGGTTGGTCATTTTGGATTTTTGGTGTTCGCGCTCTATCTATTAGTGCTGTTCCCACTCACTTTTATTCTTCCGTCGAGGAAGTTATTACGTTTGGTTGCCGTTATCTTCGCAACCATAGGTTTAACTGTCCTACTGATTGATACTCAAACGTATCAAAATATAAACCTCCACCTGACACCTGTCGTGTGGGAGGTTTTATTCAGTGGAGAGGAGTCTGCACTCACTTCTGATTTGCAGCACCTCTTCATTGTAATGCCACTAATCTTCTTATTGCAGCTAGGTCTGTCTGAGTGGGTTTGGCGTAAGCAACGTAAACTGTCTCATAAACACATTGGCCGTCCTATTACTGCGGTCTTCTTCTTGTGTTTCATCAGCAGCCACTTGACCTACATGTGGGCTGATGCGTATTTCTACAACCCAATTACAAGCCAGAAAGCGAATTTCCCACTGTCTTATCCTATGACAGCAAAAAGCTTTATGGAAAAGCATGGTCTATTAGACCGTGAAGAGTATTTACAGCGTTTAGAAGCGAACCAAGAGAACGTAAACTTAGTTAGCTACCCACTAGAAAAAATTCAATACAACCGCCGCAGTGCTGATCTTAATATTCTGCTTGTGAGTGTGAATAATCTTCGCGCTGATGCACTCAATAGCACTGCAATGCCAAGCAGCTATGCCTATGCACAACAATCGATCAACTTCACCAATCACTACAGTTCAAGTAACGACATGTTTGGTATTTTCGGATTGTTCTATGGCCTTCCTAGCAGCTACGCAAGCAGCATCAAGGCACAAGGTTCGAGCGCAGTACTGCTCGATGTGCTAGATCATCACAATTATACACTTGCCGCTTTTAGCGGTGATGACTTTGACGACGCCCTTTACCCGGAAGTCATCTTCCGAGGCCGTGATGCGCTCCCAGAGCAAGCAACAGATGATGACCAAAGCGCAATACAAGCTTGGTCTGAATGGGTTCAATCACCACAAGCAAAAAGCCCTTGGTTTAACTTTATTGAGCTAACAACGCTCGATAACTTCTCTAGTTACGAAACAGATGTGACGTTGACTACCGCTGAACGTTTTACTGCAGATTACCAAAAATCGACTCAAGCGGCTGATGTTCAGTTAACGAAAATCTACGCAGAGTTGGAGCGCCTAGATCTTCAAGACAACACAGTGGTTATCATTACCTCTAACCATGGTACTGAATTTAACGAGACGAAAACCAACAGTTGGGGCGCAAACTCCAATTACAGTCGTTACCAACTACAAGTGCCTCTGTTCATCAAATGGCCAGGTAAGTCAGCATCTGAATATACTCACCGTTCTAGTCACCTAGATGTGTCAGTCACGCTAATGCAAGAGCTATTAGGTGTATCTTCGAACCCTACAGATTTTAGTAGTGGACGTAGCCTGTTTGATGAGCGTAGAAGAAAATGGATTCTTGCAGGAGACTCACGTGAACTTGCTCTTGTTACTGACCAACAAACAACGGTGTTAGATAAGTTTGGTAACTACAAATTGTACGATCAGAATTACAAACGTCTGAAAGATGTAAGCCCTCGCTTGCCAGTGTTGATGCAAGGCCTTACTGAGTTACAGCGGTTCTATACCAAAAATGACTAAATGATCATCAAAAAGAAAAGGGAAGCCAATGGCTTCCCTTTTTTATTGCCGTGAATGATTAGAAAACAAGCAACAAAACAAAATTATGAAAATTAAGGGTTTACAAGATCCTCTGCCCCTTATATTATTCACGCCACTGGAGGGATGGCTGAGTGGTCGAAAGCACCGGTCTTGAAAACCGGCAACCGTTAATAGCGGTTCTAGGGTTCAAATCCCTATCCCTCCACCACTATTCATCAAAAAAAGCCTTTGATTATCAAAGGCTTTTTTTGTATCTGTAAGACTTGAATTTGCTTCGAACCAACGAGGTAAGTCAATGTATATACAAAAATCTCCCCACGGTGTCTATTACGCACGAATCTGTACTCCAGCACAGTTGAAAGCGTTGGGATTCCCATTCGATCTAAAAATCAGCCTTCGAACAAAAGACCCTGAGCTAGCTAAAGTCATTGGCTTAAGCCTTGTCAGTGCTGTCAAAGAGGCCTTTCGTACTACAGACTCTCTGTGCTTTTCAGAGTTTCAGTTGCATCTAAAAGGCATCTTGTCCCACCACCTGAACTTACAATCACAAAAGCAGGACGATCGCTTACATTTAGGTTGTATAACTTCCATAAGTCATACTTCTAAGCGTTTGAGTGAAGAAAAGCATTGGAGTGAAGCGTTAGAACACTTTCTAGAGTTCAAAGGGGTTCAAGGGGTCAGTGCATTGACTGTCCATCAGTTGAAACAGCGCATTACCTTTTTCTTTGAGAGCACTACGCCATCTGGTTTATCAACAATAACTGCGATGGCACTGATGGAGTACATTAAGACTCTCAATAGCTCTAGTCTTTCAGCAAAAAGCTGTAAAGATTACTACGCCGCGCTGAGTCAATTTATACGTTGGTGTGCGACCATGTCTTTGATTGAAAGAAACGTGTCTGCAGATATCAAAGCGACTTTCAAGAAGTCTATAAAAGCTGATAAGCAGCGCTCAAGGTGGTCAGAGAGTCAGCTTTCAACACTCTTCTCATCTGAGCAGTTTCAGCAAGTGGATATTGGTTTCTACTGGGTTACTTTATTGCTCACGTACATGGGGATGAGGCCGAATGAAGTGTGTCAGCTACGTACAGAAGACGTGGTCGTTAGCGGTCCAGTCCCTTACTTAAACGTAACAGATGAAGGTCACGGACAGCGGATCAAGAATCGTTATGCTCTGCGACAAGTCCCCATTCATCAGAGTCTAATCAAACATGGCTTTCTTGAGTATGTTGAGCTTCGTAAGAACAATAGCAAAACCGATCTATTCGATTACAAGCCACTGGGTCTCAACAAGGACTGGAGCCAACAATATTGCCAACAATTCGGCAGACTCCTATCTAAGATCGGATTGAAAGCAGGGCAACGCCCTACTGCGTACTCCCTCCGTCACACTTTCATTGATGTTCTTAAGCAAAAGGAAGTGGCTGAGTCTACAGTCGCTGATATCGTTGGCCATCATCACCCCTCAATGACATTTGGCCGATATGGTAAGCAAACAAAACTGAAACTTATGCTTAGTGCGGTGAACCAGTTCTCACTTCAACTGGGAGGCTCACATGAGTAAGTTCAACTATGATGAGTTGCACACGGTTTATAAGGCGTTCAAGCAAAGCTATTTTGAAGGGGATGAAACCTCGTTGCTTGCGTTATCAAAACAGTATGACTATCAAGATATCCACTGCCTCTATCAGCTTTTTGAGCGCCTCGAAGATAAGCCAAGCACAACATCTATGTCATTAATGGCATTAGGAATAGATTGGCAAACACAGCAGGCACTGTTTGGTGACTTTGAAACACTGAGAGAAATTGCAGGGCTCGTAAGCCCTCCTCCCATGTCACACGTAGAGTGTTTTGATGCCTTTGTTCTACCTTATTGGACCATTATGTCAAAGAAAGGGATTGTTCTTATTAGCACTAGAAGCCAAGAGCATTTTACTTTCGTACATCGTGTGTCAGGAGTAGAAATTCAAGTTAATATAAAGCGCTGACTCTCAATGTCATTTTGAAAAACCAAATCTCGTGAACACCTTAGAGCTCACGAGATTTACCTTTTAAATTATTATGAAGACCTTATCAATCGAACTCTCGGTCGGCACTCATTCTCCGTTTTTTGGGGGAAGCAGTGTTCAGGTTTTCCCTATTATCTAGGAGGGCGTCTTTCATCCCACATACAAGTGCCTGCTGTATTGGGTTTCCATCCAATTTTGTCATGTGAGCTGACATCCTTCTTTCTAATAAAGTCAGTAGTTCTTTCTCATCCCTTTGTTCAAAGACAAATAATTTCATCAGATCTTGAAAGATGGGAGCTAACGTCTCCATAACGGTATGAGTCAGTTTAGCAATCACCTTTTTTAGATATGAGATCGATTTCTCTAACTGTTCATTTTTTTCTTCACTGTGTAGAGCTTTTGATTCTGCCGTTTTGAGCTGTTCTTTGACTGTTGATAGATCGGTTAAGGTTGTATCCAGTTGATTGGTTGCAGTGTTTGTGGCCGATCGTAGTAAGTCTATATCTACATGTAATCTCCTTATTTTTTCTTGTTCCTCCTTTTGTTTATTTTTAACTTCGTTGATGTGTTGATTTAATTGGCTCAACTCTTCGAGCTTCAATGCGATTATTTGCTCAATTTGCAGTTGCTCGTTTTCCAGCATTCTAGTGTGATAATTATAATCCCTTTCACTTTTTTTTTGCTTTCCTTGCCGGCGCATTTCTTTTACTTTTTGTTTATCTTTCTGAAGTTCTTGATTGAACTCCATGCTCAATCCTTTTTCTATGAAGAGGTTTTTATTCATAAACCGCCGAAAACATTCCTGCAACAGCGCTCCATGCTCTGATTGCTCCCTTCTTGTAAAGCACGCTCCTTTCCTGTATTGAATTGGCGAGTGTGAGTGGTCCAAGAAGTTCTTCATCATTTGAGCTAGATTTGCTTTGGCTACTCTAAGATCCCACTCTTTAGTTCGGCTATTTTGCGCGTTAAGGAAGAGGTGGACATGTTCCCCTGTATCTTCATTGAGACTTCTTTCATCGCTATGAACAAACACTGAGATGATTTCATATTCTTTGAAGTAGAGGCGGTAATAATCCATCAGTGCTTCAGCCATTTCACGGCCACAAACAAGGTCCTGAGAAACTTCATTTCGGTGTGGGATGACAAAAATCGACTCTTCTACCAAGTTTGAGTTCAAATTTTTAGGGAACGAAACCAGTTTGTTATGAAGTGAAATGTACTTCTCAAAAGCGTTCAGCCTCTGCTTCTTGCGAGAGAAATCAATACTCCTAGCTTCATTAAGCAAAGAGTCGAGTTTAAGCGGGACATGTTCAGGGGTGCCTAAAATCTTAGCGATAAAATTAGTCCCCTCGGGATTTCCCTTTTCTGATTGTAAAGCGGCTTTTAGTTTCTTCTTATATGCTCTCTTTCTTTGTTTACATTTAGCTAGGCCTTCTTGAGGTTTCTGAGGAAGTCTTATCGATTCGATAAACTGGGATTTATCGTCATTGCTCAATTCATCAAGTTTCGTCCATTGGTTATTGATATATACTTCGTTGAGGTGACTGAGATCTGGATTCCATTCAATGGTTTCAGATTTCGCATTTTCATCTCGGATACTATGTCCTGCTGACTTCTTAAGCTTGGCCTGTTTTTCTGCTGTGCCGGAATACGGAAGCGTTGAAAAAAAACATGTGATGGCTTTATTTTTCATTGTGTAGTCCTCGGTTTGTGTGTTGTCGTGTTGGGGTTGAGGGGCGTAGCCCCCACCAAGAAGCTTTCGTTCATCTTTTACGCAGTAAAAGTGTTGCGAAAGTGTCCTTGGTTACGATGTCGTTATCTTTTTGAAAGCCGGTGTCGAGACACCGGAATGAGGCAAATTAAAGGATGGGTTTGTCGACCGAATTTGCAGCTTTCTGAAAGTGCAAATCAATCAGGTTGGGGTAGTCTTTTGCGTCTTCTTCAATCCACTTTGAGTAATGCTTATAAAGCATGTCTAGAGTGTTGTGTCCTAGTTGAGACCTTATCCAATAAAGATTTGCCCCACTCAAAATAGCTTGAGATGCGAATGTATGACGGGCCTGACTCGCACCTCGATGAGCTACGTTGGCTGCAACGAGCCAGCTTTTAAAGGTGCGATCTATTGCTTTATCTTTTTGGTAAAATTTCCCTGTATCAAGATTAGGGAATAGAGGTTTTGCGGTAAGTTTGGTTCGGGTCTTTTGATCATTTTCGGTGATATGGATTTCTTGAGTCGCTAAATCAAAGATTAAACTTAACTGGTTTTCAATTATCTTTTGGGCTGTCTTAGACAATTGAATCCTACGCTTTGATCCCGTAGTTTTTGGCCTTTTAAAGTGATTAACTACGCAAGCTCTCTCAACTTTAAGCTCTCTTTTTATTGGGTCATAATCATCAACAATTAGTGCCAACCACTCACTTTTTCTAAGCCCTGTATGGCAAGCTAGAAGGACCCCATTTTTAACACTTGAGCACGCTGCTGCTTGGTGAGTTAAACGGGTTATATCATTCAGTGTGAATGGATTACAGCTAATGGGAGCATTTTGTAAGTTATGGATACCATCAACTGGAGATTGTGTAATAAGCCGATCCCCAACAGCAAACGTGAATACTTTTCGAATAAGTGTCAGGTCTTCATTTAGCGTTTTGTTTTTAAGATCATTGTGTGCATGTAAGTAGCGAAGAATACCGCTTCGTACGATATCTCGAATGTCTAGTTCTCCGAAAAACGTTACGATACGTTTTAGCTTAGATCTCCATGCTTTTATTGTTGAGTTAGCGTAAGTTCCCTTTTCAAGTTCGAACATTGTTTCTGCTACCGTGCGAAACAAAAACTTATCTCTGCATTTCATGATGCAAACCTCATTTTTATTTGAGATCTACGCTACAGATTTACAAAAAAATCGTCAATAACACAGATGAATCATAAGTGCATGATTTTACTATAAAATAAATACACACCTCAACATTATTGCTTAAATAACAATCGCTTGAAAAAGTAATTAAGCGATATCGCACAATATAACCAATCAATCTATTTAACTTATTAGTGAATTTTAACCAGCAAAAACCACCATAATTAATTACTATGGTTAGTTAATAATGTTAATTCAGGTGTCTTTTTTGACATTATCTATTGAAATATGAAATTCATGATTTTTTGTTTATCTGAATCATTTTGATATGTAGGAAGTTGGCTCTTTTTCATGAGTTTAGCTCTTTTCGCCCAATAGCAGTGTTGTGTGCACCACCTAAAGAATGGTAGCGATTGAAGCACTTACAGAGGCAAAAAGAGCCAACAGATTAAAGCAAGAGAAGCTCTGGGAGTATGTAAAGCATTACAGAATGACAAATGTAATGATGCCCTATATGGGGGTAATAAGCTGCAATGGTTAGTCACTTACTTCAAACACGTTGTTACCTTGTTTTATAGAGTGCGAGATTGAACATCTATCACACTGGAGAAAGCGCAGCAATTGCTTCGACGGCTATATTCTCAGGACAATGACCATAACGCTCTTCCAAAGCATGGAATTGCTCAAGTGTGAAGCATGTAACCAAAGAGTTTAAGCGTTTTCCTTTTAGGGTTTCCAGAGGAAAAGCAGCGGTAGAGCAACTTATATCAGCTTCGCCCCAAACAACACGCTGACCATCGCGCTTTTTATAGCGTTCGTCTTGCTTTAGGACATTTCTGCCTTTCAAGGTATCAATTACAAATCCCAAAGGGAGGTCGTTTATCTTGGCTAAATGCAGCAATGTGTTGACCTTCGTTTTATAGCGCTTACTAAAATATCGCATAGTTTTCCTGATACAGTTTCTTGAATACTTGTGTAGTTTTACAACTAACTACAGACGATTAAACTGCAGCAGTGACATTGTTTAGTTTAAGCCCCTCGATTCTGTTTTGCTAGCTAACGTCAGGTTAACTGTTGATAGCTGCTTAGCAAATTCATATAACACAAAATTCACAAAGTATGAAAATGGGTATCATTGTGCGGTTCTTTCATAAAATGAACATGTTGATTTTTGACCTGTGAATCGCTCAAAAAGCGCCACAAACTCACAAGGGTGTGTAATTTCGTGGGGTTAAATCTAGAACCTACGATTAGATCTGCTACATTCACTCCTTCTCGCAGCTTTATGCCTAAACCTCATTTCAAAATAACCAAATGAAAGCAATACGGTCTTAACCATGCAGCCCTCAGAGTTAGTTCCACTCAGCTAAATATAGACTAGCTGAGGGGAGTGGGTTCCATAAATCGTGTTAACGTATTTACTATGTGGCTTATTTTTCAAACCCACTACACATCTACGGTGCTCAGGAAGATTAAATCTTTAACCTTATTTGCCTGCGCTCACTGAATGGCAAATACAGGCGCAATTGAGCCTGAAATAATCACCTCTTCGACAATCTCCGAGCGCTTGATATTAAAAACACTCTTGTTCAACTTGGCGATTCGCAGTGCGTAGCTAAATCGGTCTGATGAAACGATGTCGACAAGCTGCAACAACAGCTCTTTGTCTACCCCAGCCGACTTGGTGAAATAGTCGATACACGAATTGATTGAGGCATAACGAGTACCGTCGAACTCAAAGCCGCTGGTTTCGTCGTATATCTCAAGTGGGATATCATCAAGCGACAAAGGCTAGCCTTTACAATCGTCGTGTTGCTTGGCTATTTGATACATCTTCCAAGCGCTGCGCCCAAACCCGCCAAGCGTCGAGCCCGAGAAATCAGAATCAATAAGTTCTTGCTCCGTCCAGTTCTCACCGATGCCAAGGTGCTTAGCGTACCTGTCTATCAGAGTGTGTTTTATCTGATCGCGCACCGACCAAATTGCGGTCAGATTTTTTGAATAGTTAATTCTCGCACACTCATTACAAGCCGGCAGTGCTATCGGTGAATGGCCATTCTTGGCAGCTGCTTGCGCTGTCTTAGGAAATTCAACAAGGTTACGGGAAGGTTAACCACAAAACCAACAGGTGTGGTGCAGGTTGAATGGGGTATCTATGTGTGAGTATTTACCTATGGGGAATGTCTTGTTATACCACTATAGCAACCAGCGTTTTATATTCTTTGGATTCGCTAGGGTTAATTGGTACTTTTTGGGAGCTGAAGAGAGCTTCTTAGTATCTACGCAGACATCCAAACGTTTGAGCAAATACTTAATCAATGCTCGTCGACAGTCAATTGTAAATGGCGCATCATGCATCCCGTAGTCGACTTTCACTATTTGCTGTTGTGCTGGTGAAAGGTGTGGATTTGGGATGATTTCGATTATTTCTTCTGTAGCCCAATCTTTATCGTCTTCGATGTTAATCTCTGATTGGTTGAGCAGCTCAGGTTCACCTCTAAATCGGCTCAATACAAAGTCTAAGAACATCTTTCTTTCTTCGCAATATGCTCTCACGTGCCAGCGAAACCCATCAAATACGATAGTGTGCGGTACAATATTTCTGCCTCGCCCTTCAGGGTTATCCATTGATACATATTCTATATCAACTCTGCGTCTTTCTCGTGCTGCTTGAAGGAGTCTACGAACTATTATGGGGGCTATCTGCCGATCTGGGACTGAAAGGACAATAGAGTCTGCGAACCCCAGATCTTTTAAATTAAAGCCGTCTACATGGTCGTTGTTGTATTTGTGCAGCAGCGATAAGTACTCGTTTGGGGTGCCTTTCGTAAACTTTGGCGCAAAATGATCAGTAAGTCGGTAGCCTTTAATACTACGATCATGAACAAGTGGTGGAGTAGAAAAGTGCTCTTGATAAGCTTTGATGTCTCTAGAGGCTTGCTGTCGCTTAATGTTGAAAGAGTTACATAGGTGATTAGTCGTAACGCGACCCTCCCACAATGCAACAACCTCGATTAATTTGAAGCGCAGTAACTGATCCCACTTTATTGTCATAACAATTATCTAATGCCTGAAAATGATACATGTTGATGTGTACAGAATATACGTACATTTTTTACATGGGTATAGTACACACTCAACGGTTAAAATTGCCGAGTGTTACGTAACGCAATGTAAGCCAAATCATACTTTTCTAATACTAAATACAATATTTGTTTGTAAAGCGAGTAAGATAAACAATTTGCATATGGTGGCGCTGATTCATCCACTCATTCCATTTTTTTATGGTTGTAAGTACCGTTACTTTTCCGTGTTTGATACTATTTATCTCCACAAAAAAGTCCGTTTAATCAAATTTTGAAGAGATTCCTTTGAACTTAGAAAAAGCCCTCAGCATACTTTCTAAATCATCGCCCTACGCGGTAAGTACAGAAAGAGAGCAAAATCAAGATCTTCTGGCTGATTATAAAAGCCATGTGTACATCACTACAAACATCGAAGTGGACTTTAAAAAGTCGCTTTTGTCTTCTAAAAAAAGTGACATCATTTTTTTGTGTGGCAGTAGTGGTGATGGTAAATCTGAGATTCTGACTCAGTACAGCCAGAAGCATAAAGCGACACATGAATTCCATCTGGATGCGACACACAGCTTTAACCCAAATCAGACGGCAATCAATGCGTTGGATGAGCGATTCTCACAGTTCAAAGGAAATGATAAGCCACTTGTTGTTGGCATTAATATCGGAATGTTAGGCAACTATGCTGAGGAAGGTGCTGAACAACATGACGATATTAAAGCTTCGATAAAAGCGTTCTTGGAAAACAAAACGGACGATATTCCAACGAACCATATTTTCTTAGATTTCGAGCAATACCCAAAATTTACTCTGGGCCATGAAGTTAGTACCTCTGACTTTGCAGCTAAGTTTCTCGCTCGCTTAACTGAGCCAACGCTAGATAACCCGTTTTACGCACTATATGACAGTGAAGTGCAAAAGCTAGGTCACAGCAAGCTCACGGCAAACTATGCGTTGCTAGGGCTAGAATCTGTGCAGAAAAATATTATTTCCTTGCTTCTGAAAGCTCGCTTAATCAAAGATCAATTCCTAACCGCACGAGCGCTACTGGACTTTGTGTACCAGATCTTAGCGGGCGATGACTACCTGTTCGATAACCTATTCTCTGGCTCAGATAACGAGCTTTTAGAGCATATTCAAAGTTTTGATCCAAGCAACATCCACACTCGCAAAGTAGATGAGTTTGTTCTTCAGTTTGGTTTGGGAATTGAAGATGAAGGCTTTACACAACTTAAAGATCAGGTGAAAGCACTAGGTGTATTTGATGTGCTCACTGCTGCTTCATACTTGCGCATGGTTTATCTGTTGAAAGACGAAGAGCAATTTGCGAATAGTTATATCAATGAGCTGAAAGCAGATTTTGATAATTCATTGGTGGATCAATACGCAAACATTTGGCTACTCCATCGTGAATTTGATGGTTCTGGCAAGCAGAAAAAAGAGCTTAATAAATTCTATAAAGATACTCTGATTTCAGCCGTGCATCGCTACTGTAACCGCAATTCGCCATCACTTGATAAAGACCAGTTTTTTGTCTCTGAATACAACGGCTTTAAAACAGCGGCTGAACTAGAAGTGAAACCTGATTTTTCATCGATTAAAACACAAGCGGTGAGCAAGATAGGCTCATTTAACGCTCATATTCGAGTCGACGAACATTCGCTTCTGCCAATGCCGATAAGTATTAACTTGTTGGAGTTATTGGAAAAAATCAACCAAGGGTACCGTCCGAATAAGCATGACAAAAATGCGGTGCTTTTGTTGGATGAAGTAATAGAGCAGATCATCACGGTAGCGAACGAAAAGAATACTCTGTTTATTCTGAAAAACGACAAACGCTACAAGATCGTGAATGAAGATGATGAATATTTCGAAGTGAGTGGCTTATAAAATGACAATGGATAATTACACCCAACCATTTAATCAATCGTTGCCACAAACTGCGGAAGGCGTGCCGAATAAAAACAGCCTAAGCAGCTATTTACCTATTCGAACCAAGGGTAATGACTTTGATTTTGATGCTGTCATCGGCTTGGTTCTACGTGGGCTTCTGCGTAAAAAGGTAGAAGGTTATAGCTACGAACAGTTTGTGGCCGATTGCCAAAGTGCGTTTGAAGAAAAGCTTGGTGAAGAAGAGTTTTGGCAAGTGCTAAAAGAGATGTATTTTGAAAACAAAGACATCTTTACTGTGAGCCCTGAGCTCCTTCTGTTCCGTGCTCAAAAAGGTGAATTTGCAGCAGGTGATTCACGTGTTGCTTCTATGTACACCAATTTACTTCAGAACATGCGTGTAGAAGAGTTTGATGCCAAATTAAACTTTATTGAACGTGAAATGCTTTCTACGCTTCGTGGAAAAATGAAGTCTGACTCGTCATTGCAAGCGAGCGAGAAACCGTATCTACCTTATCTTTCGAAAGCATTCCGTGACGACCTGAAATTCTTGGCAAGTCGCCCTAAGTATCTGCTTAGTGAAATAGAGTCGTTCCTGTCTTTTTATGGTTTCGCATACACTGCGCAGCTGAGTTTAGCACTAACAGATTGGCGCAGTGGTCAAGAGCCAGTGGCTAAGCCTCTCTATTTCATTATGGATCATGAGCGTGCCAGTAATGAGCGTACTCATATTAAAAATCATGGCTATAAGCTGTTTAATGAGTCAGCCACTCGACTGTTCCCTATGCTGACTATGCTTGAGCTAATTCAGCCGGGTGTTGGAGATAAGAGCGCGATAAAAGTACCCCTGTGGGAGATATCGAAGGGTATTCAAGAGTCGAAATCGACGCATTTAAAAGAACAACTAGAAAACTTTGCCAGAGCGTTTAAGTCACAGCGTAATCTCGACACAGCTCTAGATGAATCTGAACTGGCGCTCGACTGGCTCGGTAACATAATGAAGCTCGCATCCGCACAGTTTAGCGTCGGCGAACGTTTCAATATCAACAAGAAGTATGTGTCAGAAGTAGAAAAGTACCTAGCGTCTCACTTCATTCAAAGTCGAGGCCGCAGCGGTCGAGTATTAGTGCTCAACCAAGACTACATCATCTTATTGACCAACCTTGTTGTTGGAGAAAAGGATAAACTCCGTTTCCACGAACTGATCACAGCCTTTGAGCAACGTGGCATTTTCGTTGATAAACAAACAGAACAAGAACTAATTAAATTCTATGAGCGCATTGGTAACGTAGAGCGCATGAGTGATAGTGGAGACGCAGTATATGTCCGTAAAACAATTTGAGACCTTTCTAGTAGAACAGTTTTTAGCGGATGCTGAAACACATATTAAGGCAGGTTTCCGCTATCAGTTTAAGTCGCCAGATAATGAAAATAGCATGCGCTTGTATCAGGCGATGACGGCTCATTCTGAAAATATTATTGATGCAACTAACGATATCAAGTTGCCATTCATTGAACTGTCAGGCTGTAAAATCGTTCCTATGATTCATAGCGAAAACCCAGCAGAGTTTGATGGTTTCACTGAAAACTACATCTCTCATCTGCGTGACGAAGTGGCGAGTCAATCAGGCTACTTAAAAGGTTGCGCACTAGTGGTGATCCACAACAGCTTGCTTGATACCTTGATTAATTCTGCAGAAGACTTGGCTCAAGTGGGACAAGTTTGGAGCGCATCAAAGATCAAAGCGGCAATGAAAGGGTTAATCGATCAGCAAGACAAAGGGCGCGATGTGTCAAACTGCCTGCTTGATGATCAATTTGATGCCATTTTAGAAGATGGCGCAACCATGTTTGGTTTTGAGTCTCTATACAAGGCCGTTGAAGACGGTGACTTGCGCTTCAATGAGTTGGGCATGTTTGAAGATCCGCTTGTAGCTGAAATGAGTGGTAACCCTAAGCAAATCAAAAAGCGTCTAGAAGACAACCGCGCGTTATACGAAGAGCTCACTTTCGAAGTTGAACACTTTGGCGGGCAGCTTCAAGATCGCTTAAAGTCATTCGGCGAGAAGTTTGTTAAAGAGAACTTCTCAGAAACGGATGCATGGAAAGACGTTGAGTTTGAAGCATTCCTACAAGAGAAAAAGCGCAATGCTCAGCAGCAGCTTGTTCTTGAAGAAGAGCAAGCTAGTGACGGTATGACCATCACGGCTCGTAACCGTGCTGAGACCAAAGCGGGCATGCGTGATCGCCACTTAATCATCGAATTAGATGAAGATGTAAATGAGTTTGAACTGAAGCTGATCTTCCAAGGTGCGAGCAATCTTGATAAAAGCCAATTCAAAATCCAGCCAGCAAAAGCGTTCAATAATGAAGAAGTGATTACCACACTGAATGGTCTAAAAACGACACGAGCTAGCTTGAAAGGTGCGTACAAGCATGAGCCACTATTTTTTAACTTGGCTCTAAAGCGTGAAAACAAATCTGAAGTTTATAACTTCCGTTGTTTAGTGGTTCGTAAAGGCGAGTTCTATATTGAACCGTTCAAGAACATCTTCTTGGTAGAACCTGCACCAGCGAAGCAGCGCTTAACCTTGAACATGGAAGAGAACAAACTGCAAATCAGAGCTAACGAAGGCAGCGCATGTTCACTACTTGATGCTAAACAGATTGTCGATGCAGCAGATTACGCCGCCGTGGATTTTGAAGCGTTAGCCAATGAAGCTGATGAAATAGATTTTGCCGTTAAATCAGGTGATAACCAGCTTAAGTTTAATGTTGAAGGTGCAGTAGCGACTGATTCATTGAGTTTGCCTTTACTGCTTAATAGAGGCCGTTATCACAAGCTTTTCAAAGATGAATATAACGGCGAGTTTTATTCTCAAAAAGGCAAAGTAGGCATCGATAACAGTGAGTTCGTTGTTCCGGGTGTTCGTTTAAAGCTACTGCGTTGGGAAGAAGAGTTCATTAACAACAAAGTAGTGTCTATTGCTGATTCAGGGGCGATCAAGCTCGATGACCTACAAGTGATTGATGATGCTATTCATGGATCTTACGTTGAGCTTTTTGATTACCTAGAACAACGCCGTAGTACGCCATCATTGGCATCTTGGGGCGATGAGTTTACAACACTTGTCCAAAACACAGTTGATGCTTGCTTAGCGTATTTTGCAGCGATCCCAACGGGTAGCATGCTGACCAAAGAGCAAAAATCAGCGTTGAAAATCGGTTTGGTACAATCTGAAGGTGAAGAGTACTACTCACCCTTCCACCCGCTGATTTTGGCTTATTACCTCAACCTAAGAAATTCGATTCGTAATGACAAGAGCTTTACTCAGCTTCCTGATGTTACGTTTGAACGCTTGTCGCCAAAAGGTTTATTGCCATATGTTTACCATCCAAAACATGAGTTCTCTTATAACCAACAGGTCAAAGAGAACGCGTTCTGGATCAAGAGTGTACCTCAAGAGAAAAGCTCTCTTACGTTCGTTCGCAAGTTAGTAAAAGAGAAAATCGATGAGTTCCAAACGGCATTCAGCCAACTGTTCACAGGCTCTGAGAGGAGCATTATCGTTAATGCGGTGAACCAAGACAGCGCTGAAGAGTTATTTATGGGGCTGGTGGATTATGTCCGCAGTAACCAAGATCAGGCAGCGTCGATTCATATTAATCTGTATGACGACAAGTTAGCGTTTAATGCGTTTGACCGATTCGCAGAAACAGCCAATTACGATGAATTGAAAGAGTGGTTAGAGCTGAACAAGGGTAAAGTTCGTGAAGTTGCCGATACTATTATCGATATTCTTCGCACGCGCCTAACTTACAGCAAGTTCACGAATGCTCAAGCCGAAAAAGATGGTCAATCTTATGCGCATCTTTCCTTTTTCCGTAATAACGACAAAGTCGATTGCTCAGACATTGCGATTGAAGACATGGCATCAGGCATAGCTTGTGACGGCCTACTAACGGGTGATGCTTCTGAAAGTAAATCTGGCTCATACTTTACGGGTTTTGGCTTGAAGGGAACGGATTACCAAGACTACCCACATTTGATGATGGCGAAGTATGTTGGTGCTTTATTAAAGCCAGCACTCAAACCGAACACTCAATATCACGGTGCGAATGCAGTTGCTCTTGCAGTCAGTGAGGATTTTAAAGGTTTGTTGGAACGTTCGTACGAGAGTTCTATCTGGACGACCATTATTGATCCTAAGGTTACGTTGGACTTCTTCCACAGTAATGAAGACGTAGTATTGATTCACTATTCAGATCAGTACACCAGCTCATCAAGCTACGATGCAATCACGGTTACTGCGCAGCGCGGTTTGTTTGAAAAGGTTATTAAGCAAGGTGATGGTGGCCAAATTAATGAGTTCAACGCGTTCAACGGCGATTGGCTCCTTAAAATGATGACTTGCGCGCCGACCATCAATAAAGAACGCAAAGGCGTGATTGGTGCCTACAAGTTTGTGACTAGTCTAGTGCATGACTCAGACATTACATGGGTGCCTCTGTCTGTCGCTGAGATGATCCGTGTATCGGGCAACATTGGCCTGAAGATGTCTGACAGTGAATTCTCTCGTAATGTTCAAGGTTATAAGAAAGGCGAAATTTCTGACGATGTATTGCTGGTTGGTTTTAAAGATCAAGACATGTATCTGCTACCTGTCGAAGTGAAAACGGGCTCGGTACCGAATTACAACAAAGCCGTTAAACAATCGAAAGAGCTATTGCGTTACTTAAGCCAAGACTTACTAGGCAAGAAAGACTTAGCGAGCAAGTTATACCGTGGTTTGTTCATGCGCCAAGTTTTGATGCAAGTTGATAAGTATCGCCTATATAAGGTATTTGCTGATGATTACTTCGACACTTTGCTGGCAAACAAAGAAGAGTGGCTAAGAGGCGACTATTCACTTGGCCAAATCGCAGATTACCCAGAAGGTTTTGTGGTTAGCCACCTTGAAGGGGCTGGCTGTTTACAACCTGACTATCAAATGATGGAAGGGGTGTTAAAAGTCGACCTACCGATGGGGCTACTTCCTGGCTTGGTGGAAACTCCGTTGCAAGAAGTGTTGAACGAATTAGATGTAGTGAAACTTTGCCACGTGCCGAGTGAGTATGTGCTGAATGGTGAAACTCGATTAGAAAAACTCCCTGAAGCTGAATCTCAGCCAGCGGTGGTAGAATCTGATGAGGTTGAAACGACAAAACCAGTGCAGCCTGAACAGCCTGTTGTTGAAGAGCAAGTCGCGCCAGCAGTTGAGCCCCTAAAGGTAGAGTCTAACAGCAACCTAAACGTGCTATTTGGCCACAATGCGCTAACACAAGCACCACTCAACTGGGAACCAACCAATACTGCTAAATTCATGAATACCAATACTGGCATTATTGGCACTATGGGTACAGGTAAAACGCAGTTTACCAAGTCGGTGATTACTCAGCTTTACCGCAACCAAGCAGACAACGTAAACGGTGCGCCAATTGGTATGCTTATTTTCGACTACAAATCTGATTATGTAGACGACAAGTTCCAACAAGCGACTGCGGGTAAGAAGTTTAACCTTCACAAACTACCATATAACCCATTGAGCTTGTTTGGTGATACTCCAATGCTGCCAGTACACACCGCACGTGGCTTCTCTGAGACCATGGGGAAAGCCTTTGGCCTAGGTCAAAAGCAACAACTGCGTTTACGTAAGTTGGTGGGTGAAGCCTATGAGTTAGCGGGTATTCGCAAAGCGGATCCAAGTACTTGGTCAAAACCAGCGCCTACAATCTCACAAGTATGGGACTTATTCATTGAAACAGACCCAGATGAAGATTCATTATATGCGGCACTTGAGAGCTTATATGAGCTAGAGATCTTCGAAGACGACAATACCAAGTGCATGAGCCTTTACGATCTTGTAGATGGCATTACAGTTGTGGAGCTAGCAGGTTACCCAGCAGAGATTCAGAACCTTGTTGTTGCACTTACGTTAGACCTTTTCTACTCACAGATGCAGAAGAAAGGTAAGCCTGAAGTGCGAGGCGATTTCCGTCAAATTACTAAGATGATCTTGGTGGATGAAGCAGATAACTTCATGTCTCAGAACTTCCCAAGCTTACGTAAGATCTTGAAGGAAGGCCGCGAGTACGGGGTAGGTGTGATCCTTTCTACACAGGACATTACCCACTTCCAAACTGGTGAGAATGACTACTCAAGCTATGTACTTACTTGGGTCATCCACCGCGTAGCGAAGATTCGCCCACAAGAGCTGAAAGCTATGTTTGGTGTAAACGAGAAAGCTGAGCAAGAGAAACTGATGGAAACCATCAACAAGCTAGAGAAGCACTACAGCTTATACATTAATGGAGCGAAGAAGATACTCCCAATGAGAGACAGAGCATTCTGGGAGCTTTTGCAGTAAGATTATGATTTTAAACGCCCTTTTAGGGCGTTTTTTTGACCATGCTAATACTAATGTATTAGGGCTTATGTATAATTAAGTGCATATAATTTGACTTGTTGGTAGTGATATGAATATTGATGAAAGAGATGAACGTCTAATAAGAATTTGTGATGATATTGAACAAGGCGAGATTCTACTCCAGCCAGACTTTCAGCGAGGAGAGGTTTGGAACTCATCTAAGAAGAAGCTACTTATAGATACAGTTTTGAGAAAGTGGCATATACCACCAGTCCACGTCGTAGTCATGAATGATGGTAGTTACGAAGTGCTAGATGGACAGCAGCGTCTTACTGCGATTCGAGATTTTGTTGAGAATAAATATACAATAGATGGAAATATACAGCCTAAAGATGACTTTATTCAGGCACTGCATGGGAAGCGTTACAGAGATTTGGATTCAGTTGTTAAAAGGGAGTTTGACCGGTATACGCTGAAAATTAATGAAATAAATAATTATAACCCAGGAGAACCTAGTGAATTATTTCACAGACTAAATCAGACTGTGAAATTAACTTCATCAGAGGCTAGAAATGCAATTTATGGTTCTGTAAGAAACTCTATTTCTCTTTTAGTTGATAAAATGGATGAAGTTGAAGTAAATAAAGATATCTTAGGCTTTAGTAACTCTCGGATGTCATACAATGATTTACTTTCTCGGATAATAGTGTTCCTCGAAACAGATACATTAAGAGCGAAAGTTAGCGAGTCTATTTTAAATAGTCGATATCGTGATGATGAAAAAGTTAATGAAGATATTATTGAATCTATTGAGTACTCTATAGATTGCTTAAGTGCTTTTAACAAAGTTAAGGGGGAGTATGAATATTTACCATCATTAACAAAAGCATCATCATTAAACTGGATATATAATTTTTGCTTTTTATATCTAGAGTATGAAAGTGTTGAACTTGATAAAATAGCAAGGTCTTTCTTTGCTTTGGAAGTTGGAAGAAGTGCTGTAAAGAGTAACGAGTCAATTCCAAGCTGGGTTATTGAACACTTTAGCTTTAGTGAAGCTACTTTAAGAGAGTTGTTATTAATATACATTGAACGCTCCTCATCTAGAGTGATGTCTATTGGTTCTATTTTAGCTAGAGACCTGATTCAGTTGATATCTTGCAGTCAGGCGAGGATTGAGCTGCCACTAGAAAGGGAAGATCAAATAACTTTGCTGAGTGTAATTGAAGAGCTGAGAGAAGGGGTTGAACCTAAGTATGTTGTTGAGAGTAAGTTAGACTATTGGAAGGCGAATGAGCGATGAGAGATGCTGCTATTCGGGATGGGTGGAGACGAGTTAATGAACAAGATAATTACCCACTAAAACTAACTGAAGTTAATTTTGAAAATGTGGTGGGCTTTCATGGAAGTTTTTCAATGGACTTTCAATCCGGTTTAACCGCTATTTGCGGGAAAAATGGAGTTGGAAAATCTACTTTGTTAAAAGTTATTTATGAATCACTTTGTAATGAATTTACCAACCCTAAAATTACTCAGGACTCTGAGGTACTCTTGTCCTTGTTGAGAAATAATGTTCAAGAAGATGAGCCAAACCTAGATGTAAATGAATTATATTATATAGACCCTTCTTTCGAATGCTCAAAAATAATAGATTTTATTACTAGCACTCAGAACTTTGAAGAGTTCCTTGAAGGAGTTGAGTCAAATGGATTTTTGAATAAGAGTAAAACTCTAAAATCAATATCCAATTGTATCGGGAAACCATACAAAAAAATTGAAGTTTATGAAATAGAAAGTGCTCTTGATGAGGAATATACATTTCCCTATTTCTTAATTGAGCTTTCTGATGGAACTAAATATAATTCACTTAGTATGGGTATGGGAGAGCATTTATGTATGTTCTTGCTATGGTACATTGATTGGATTGAGCCTTGTTCAATATTACTTCTTGAAGAACTAGAGAATTACTTAGCTGCATATAGTCAAAAAAAACTATTAGACTATCTAGTTTACAAACTATCAGAAAAAAAAGTCTGGACTATCTTAACCACACATTCAGAGCATATACTTAGTAATGTCGGTTTGAAAAATACGAGAATGCTTTATCGTAATGGCACTTGTTCGTTAGCAGTAAAGCCGGAAAGCTCTAATAGATATCTTAAAGCGCTAGGGTTGGCTTCGAATAAGCAGGGACTCTACCTTGTAGAGGACTACTTTGCGTCATTAAAGCTAAAGTCCATTGTAAATTATTTTTCTCCCGAATTATTAGATATAAGAGAAGTATTGGGCTTACGCTGTGATTCCAATATGGAAAAGATTATCAAGCATTTTGAACCATCAGAGAGACCTTTCTTTGATCTGATGGCAGTCTTTGACGCTGACCAAAGTAGGAAAATATCTAGATTAATGGGCAAAGAAGTTAATGCGATTTGTCTACCATCACAAAACTCAAAAAACCCTGAAGAAGAGTTATGGTCTACTCTTAATTGTTTCTCATTGGAAGTGGCCTCTTTGTTAAACGTTAACTCTCAGAGGTTATCAGAAGCTATCGCTGAGTATGAACTAGAGGATCATCATGAGCGTTATTATCGAATTGCAGAAGATATAAATGTTACTTTTGAACAGTTAACTGGTGCAGTTATAAAGCAGTGGTTTGAGGATGAGAACAATAGAAGTTTAGCAACTCAGTTTATAATCGCTTTGACTCTTAGAGGGAACCCAATAGACTTGGATACCATTGAGCGAACTTGCATTAGGTTTTCTAGTGAACAGTTGGTCGGTTCCATTAGAGATAAATTCGATGAGCTAGGTACAGATAAGGTTAAAGTAACATTTAATGGCGCTGGGCTAATATTGGCCTAGTGTGGAAGCAGTACAAGTCGTACTGCTTCTCTTTTGTATATGATTTTAGCTAAAATCAAGCAATCTTAGTTGCTAAGGCTGATATTAATTTGTGATTACGCACAGAAGCAATCCCATCTTCAACATGTGCTGCCCAAGCTTGTTGATACTCTTTAGTATCAAGCTCTGGGTAGTACATTTTCAGCATTAGCTCAGTCACCTCACCTGTTTCCCCGAGCCAAGTGTATTTGTCTAGTACAAGTGGCCCGTCTAACTTAGCTTCTTGGCCTTGGTATCTGAAGTCACTTTCGATAGAACGGAAGAAAGCAATACGTGCCGAAACGTTGGGAGTGACTCCAGTATAGCCCTTCAACTTTTTAAGCTGTTCTTCAGTAGAGCGTGTTAAGTTCATACGGTTAGGTAGCATTACACTGCCTCCTTAATCGATTCTTTCCAGAAGTAACCCTCTTTCAACCTTGAAGATTTGGTTGTGCCGTCGAAACAGATCTCGTAAGTACGAGCTAGATCGTCTTGGATTAGGCTTGTGTAGTTTCTGTCGATTTCGGTATCTGTCGATAAAATCACCACTTGGTGGCTTGCTGTAGGAAAGTAGTTCTCAACCAGCTTGTCACGGTGGTGCGAATCCAGTCGGCCTAATGGTGTGTCAATGATGATTGGCAACTTACGACCAGATGTGCGACCAAGAGCTTCTAGAATCGAGATAGCGTAGATCTGCTTTTCGCCTGCAGACATCGCTTTGCGGTTTATCTTAATACCGTGCTCATCAACTAACTCAACATCGAACGTAGCTGGATTGATAGAAGCGGTTAGCTGTAAATCTTCTTTACGAGCTAGTTTTTTGTATGATTGTACGAACTCATTTTCTAACTGATTTACACGCGCTTTGGTTAGCTGTTCACCAAACTTTTCTAGCAATAAGATAGAATTTTGGGCGTTGCTAACACTTTGATCTTTGTTGGATTGATCTTTGTGCTTATCGTGTAGCTTTTGAATTTGGCGAGCAGTTTCCAGTGCTAATCGAAGTTCTCGTTTAGCCTTTTCTAGCAAGTCATGGTATTCAATAATCAGTTTTTCTTTCTTCTTATCTAAAGCACGGACATCTGTAAACAACTCTTGTACCTGCTCTTGTTCGGGAGCTCGCGCGATATTGCTGGAAGCGTTGTCGATCTCTTCTTCAACTTTTTGAAGACGTACTCGTGCTTTGTCAAAACGAGAGAAAGAATCTTGTGATAAGTTTGATAGTTGGTAATCGATGGTGTTCGCTTGGCGATCAGATATATCCAAAAGAAGTTCTGTTGAATTGAACTCACCGACGTGTGCTTTAAAGCTGTCTGCGATTGCATTTTGGGCCATCTCAGTATCAAAACTAGGGTATTTTGAACATAGGGTTTCTAAGAATGAATCTAGCTCATTACCAAAGCTCTGCTTCTTCTTAACTTGTTGCTCTTGTTTGATCTGAGTTTGAAGCCTTTGCATTGCTTTCGGAGCAAGTGAAAATGGAAGGTTGGTTTCCATTTCCATACGAATCTGCTTCTCAAGCTCCACTTTCTCTTTCAGCAAGCTTTCAGCTTTTTGTTGTTCATCTTCTCTGGTTTTTGCCCAAGCACCGCCGTTTTGCGCAAGTTTGTTTTCTAAAACTTGGATATCAGAATTAATGCTAACAATCTGTTTGTAGACTTCATGGTCAGCTTCAAAACGGAGTTTCTCTGATTCTCTTTCATGTTTAATTCGAGTGTTCTCGAGGTTATCCATTTCTTCTTTTAGGGATTGATTTAAAGCTGCAGCCCCTTGCTTTTTTAGGAAGATATTCAGGTCGCTCTTAAGCTTAGCTATGACATCTAACCCTAGTAGTCGGCGAACCGCGGTTTTTAAAACTGTTCCAGATTCGTCTTCAGCTAGATCTGCGATTTTCTCGCCGTCGAAGAAGAACAGATCAGCAATACCCGTTGGAATAAGTTCATTAAGAAAGCCTTGGCACTGCTCGTAATTGAGCTCTGGTATTTGAACACCGTCTTTTTCAAGGCATAGATTATCTTTCTTACCGCGTTTCCAGCCACGAATCACTTTATAAGTGTTTTCTTCGCCGTTCTGGCTGTATTTAAACTCAAGCTCGATCGATGCATTATCTTGAACTCCACCGTGGCCGACACCTTTGTGAATCAGTTCCGATAAAGCGTCAACGTAGTCACCATTTGAAAGTAATTGGCTAAATGATTGACGCCCAAAAAGTGCTAAGCGAACTGCTGTCAGTATTGACGTTTTACCGGCACCATTTAAGCCGCCAAACAAAATGATAGGTCGTTCGGTCCCTTCAATAGGGCCACTTTTACTTAGACGAGTTGGGGCTGGGCGCAAGTCAATTTCATGCACACCGCGAAACACGCGAAAGTTGTTTAAAGTTAGTTTTGTAATCAACATTTCAGTATTTAAAACTCTTTTTGAAGCTGTTTATCTAGGTCAGCAAGCTGCTCGTTGTAGCGCTCAATTTCTTGTTGGTGGATATCAAACTCGGCTTTGCTTTGCAGTGAAGCATGCTTTTGTTTGATTTCTTCCAAGCTTCCCCAGTCTCGTTTCAAGAGCGATGCGATCTTGTTCGAAATGCCACTACGACGGCTCAAACCTTCCATAGAGACCTCTAGCTCGATGAGTTTCATGATCATTTCAGGTTCGACATCGAAGTTATTGCAAAGCTCATGAATTAGCTGTGCGTCATCTTTACCAAAACTTGCGTTATCGTCATACACCCAATCAAGGTCGTAGCCATAAACGTCTTTAAAAATAGTTGGTAGAGAATCATCCCAATCCGGCTCATTTGGATCATGGATCCACTCTTGGCGAATAGCATGCAGCTCTGGCACTGTGATTAACTCAATCTCTCGGCCTTCAGCTTTAAATTTATTATCTAGTTCTAGTAATTCACGAAGCCATTGGCGGCGGTATTTAAGCCAGTAAGGACCAGGGACGTGCTTACGTTCGCTAGCAATATCTTCGCCTTCTTTTGCGTATTGGTAACTTACGCGACCGGTACGACGTTTATGGTTTCTGAACTCTGCTTTGTTAGCAGGATCTGTCGTCATTGCTAATTTATTGCGGAACTCAAGAAGAGGTGCCATCCACTCTTCGCCATTTTGGATAAGGCTTTCCATCGCTCGGTCTTTGGTTACTACGGTACATGTCCAGCAACCAAAACGAGAGTTACCACAAGAGGGGGTAGTTTCGTCAATCACCATTGGGCATTCACCTTGGCCTGAAGAGTCTTTATATAGATTCCAAAGTACTAGGTTTTTACCGCCCCATGGGTTTTCCCATTCTAGGTCATAGTCATCTTTCCAGATGTTTCTAGTACCTAGTGGCGTTTCTTTTGTCTCTAGGTGACATAAACGCAAGATCTTCCAAACATCATCAACAGCCCATGTATCAATAGGGGTGTAAATGAATGCATTGGCTAGCGTTGTATGGCGAGCTAGACGAGAGCCATCAATTTTGTGTTTAGCGATAACCTGAGCACGCGAGGCACTTTCTTGGCTACGTGAGCCCAATACAACAATCACCTCATCAAATTGAGATACTTTGCTTTTAATGAAGTCACTAACCGGGTCGATCTTCATTCGCTCTGTACACCAGCGAAATGAACGTGTCGGTGCTGGGTAGCCTTTACCAAGAAGACTTGACCAAAACGTTTGGTCTGACTCAGGTACCACTTTGTGACAGCTGATTGGCAAGTCGTCGCGCTTGGCTCCTTTTTGTATCGCAGCTAAGGAGTCTTTAATGTGGTTAACAACAACAGGTGTCTCAACCAGTGTGTCTGATGAAACGACAAATACGGGTTTGTGGCGTTGTTCTTTTTCTAGGCCAAGTAGTGCCATATAGATCAAAGACATGATAGCGGAGGAGTCTTTACCACCACTGTAGCCAATTACCCATGGGCGGTTGTCTGCACAATAGACGCGTTGAACGTCAGCAACATAGTAGCTGAGTTTATTATTTGCGAACTCTTCAGCGTTGATGAATTCTTGGTATTCTTCGGCGAGATCTTCTGCCAATTTTAGCTCGTGTATCATGATAACTGCTTCTCTAGAGCTTTTTCTTCTGGGGTTAGTGGTAACCCAAGTTCAATTTTAAGTGCGTTTGCCGTGAGCTGAATGTTGATGTTTGATTTACTCAACTTGCCGTGGTTCATGCTGCGCTTTATCCATTCAGGGTTGGTTTTCAACCAATTAACCTTCCCTAGTAACTGAAGCTTTTCTTTCCATTGTTTTGGTTCTTGGCACAACAGGTGTTTACCCAAGACGCCAATCGCATGCAGCCCGACACCATGTGCGTGAATGTATTCTTGTCGAAGCTGTGCAGGGGATATCTGTTTGTCGATCACCATTTGCCAATCTTTAATATGGCGAGTGACCTCTTCCCAAAACTCAGACGCTAACTGCTTCTCTTCTTCAGTGAAACCATCTTTTGGCCCTTTACTTAAAAGTGCTCGTGTTGATTGTTTAATGCTGCTTAAAGTAAATAGCTTATTCGACTTTGGACTGATGTTGGATTTTTCCATTTCAGTCATTCCAATGAATGGTTTCACTTTAGCTGCTAATTCACGCGCTAATTCAGAGCTTTCGTCTCGGTGATCGTAGAGAGTGCCAAGAGATGGACTAGGTTTTACTGCGTACTTGTTTAAGTCAGCAAACATTTGTTGGCTTCTACCTAAACCTTCATCGATGAAGAACAATACTGGAATGTTGTCTTGCCCAAGGTCTGGATTTTCTCTTAGTGCTTCTTCTATCGCTTTACGACGGTGTTGGCCATCGTTAATTAGAATCTGCGCATCCATCGGGATTTGAAGCGTACCTAAATTAGGCGCACCTTCATGATCGTGGAAAGATATATCAACTCCAACCGATGCTGTTAATGCTGAGAATACGTACTCTTTAGGGTTGTCGAGTAGGTATTTGACCATTTCAGGTATACGAGTCTTGTTTAATGTTCTTTGAGCTCTAAGCTCTGGTGGAACATCATCTTCGTTATAACTGAAAATCTTAGGTATGATTCGAAGAGGACATGTCGCAATGTAAAATGGACGCCCTGCTTGAATACCTCTGACAGCTGGAAATGAATAGCAATAGCCTGAATCTTGATTTTGCATAGTGAACTCTAAGTTATGTTATTTGTCTATGACATAAACCATAGCTGGTATGTCATATTTTGACAAACTAAGCTTTTAGTTTGTTATGCTTTAGTCTTATCTATGCGAATTATCACATAGGTATGCCAAAATAGGCTGAATATTTTACAGGTATGTAGGCCAGATATCTATGGTAACCATAGGTTTTTATAGTACTAAAAAAGCGCTATTTTGAACTTAGCGTAAACCCTTTGATTTCTTTATGCTCCTTCTCTAAAAGTACCTCAAATTCTGCTCTCATCATCTGTGTTTCCTCACTTGCTTCAAACTCCATGAGCTTCGCCAATCGTTTGTCGAAGCTCTGTTGTTTCTTGTAGTTCTCGTGCTCGGTTGGCATGTAAAGGTGCTTATTCAGCAGTGGTGGCCTGCGATCTTCATTAACGTAGTCGAAGAAATCTATGTCTTGTTCTGCCATCTTGATTTTTATGCGTTCTACTAAGAAAGGCACGGATTTTTCAAAGTAATCATAGGCGGTTAGGGTGAGTTTCCCTGATGTGATATGAATTTTAATTAGGTCTATTTCTTCATCCAGCTCACCATAAATTTGCAACCCTGCGCCTACGTAGACTCGCAGCAATAATGGCAAATCACCAATAAAGTCTCGATGCAGAATCAATGAATGCCCTTTATTAAGAAGGCTTGCTGGTAACAGGCCATGTGCTTTCTCGCATTGCTGATGAATTAAGTCGGTGTCTGCAATTGCGAACAGTAATTCTGCAGCTAGGCTAATCGCGGTTTTGTAATCATCAAACAAGGCTTTGATATCGCGCTTAAGCGGCTCTGGTTGCTGCGTATAGGGTTTTCTTTTCTCAAACAGTCCCATAGCAAAGTAGAGGAGAAGATCTTCTTTTCGGTTTTTTTCTGCTTGTTCAAACTCTTTGGTATCAAACATCTCTTGCAGTAAGTTAAAGGTTTTTCTGTGTGAGCCAACCAGCTCTCTTACTTTGTCCGATTGTTCAAATTCATCGTTGGCAGGAATGCGGCCGAGTTCTAAGCAGGTATTCCAAAAGTTATTAAACAAGTCTTGATGCTGAGTGATAAGCAGTTTAGCTTTGTCTTTGGCTTCAATAGGTTCTGGTGAAGTCAGTTGTTTCCATTTATGGTGTCGTTTGTATTTACTCTGAAGGTATTGCTGCTCTTCGAGTTTGTCTTTGAAAATATAGAAAATACCGGGTGCGACGGTAATGGCGTCTTCTTGTAGGCTTCTCTCTATGTACGCTTTGATTTCTGATTGCGCATAGTATTTTTGGAAGGTGTTACGAGAGGTAATCACCCCATCTTTATAAGGTTTGAACTGAGCAATGTAGTTTTCGTTAGCCAGCATGACAGAAACCACCAGAAACTTGTCTGCTAGCTCCCATGCGCCTAGTAAGGCATCGAGTCTTTCATCTTGATCTTCTATTACGTTAAGAACAAATCCTATGTTTACGATATCAGAATTGGATTTGTCGTTGTCGGGTTGAAAGTTCGGATCCCAACCTAGAGCGTCGAGGCCATGTGCTTCGAGCTCTCTTAAATCGTCTCCGCGGCCACAGCCGTAATCGAAAATTGAGTGTTCGCCTTTTAAATAGCCATGTTTAACAAGAGTCTTCATTGGTGCGGAGAGTTCATGACGCACGATGGCCGTTCTGTGCCTATCAATCCCTGCCTGTTCTTGCGTTGTCACAGAGGAACATCGGAATAGTCGACCATCGACAAGCTCGTAGCCATGGCGTGCAATCAAATTCTCCCAAGAGCGCTTAAATCCGATCAAGCGACTGTTCTCGTAAAGCCCTGCATTTTCACCTTCTTGCGTTAGGGATATGAAATGCTCGAAGTATTCGCTGTCAGGCAGAACCATGGTCTCTTTGCGGTGCAAAATCGGAGGGTTTTCAGAGCCTTCGTAGTTCATGATTTTATGGCTGAGTTTAGAGAGGTCGACATTAAGGCTTTGTTCTAATGCGGGATAGGAATCAGTATAAAAATTAGGGTAGTGAAGAAGAGATAAGCGGAACTCTTTTTTAAACAGCTTTACGAGGTTCCAGTCTTCTTCATCTAAGTTAACGGCTTTTGCTACGGCAGGAATGAACTGTGTTAATACTTTAGGCAATGCGCTGAATGCGTCTTTATGAAGATAAATTGCATCGGGGAGTTGTTTTCCAACTTTTATTTGAGAGGTAAGTTCAGCAAATAGCTCTTCGTTCATTACTAGTCCTTAGGTGCTTTTGAAGATTATAAATCATCAAACAATGCCTGTGTGGCGCTGCCTTTTGCACTTTTTGTGTTTACGCGAAGTCCATCACTTCGGCGTTGTCGGATAAGTGCGTATTTTGAATTATCAGCCCCAACGCTAATATGCAGCGGTTTATCTTTGCCATAAAAATAGAGGCGGTCGAACTCTAAATGCGTGCAGATAAATCGAGCGACCTCATCCATACGTTGCTCATACCCTTCAACATAAATATCACACGCAGCCCCATTGCGCTTACAGATACGGCTATCCCGGGAGTTGAATTCCATAGAGGCATGTTGGTCAATATCGGGCGCCATATCTCCAGAGCTATTTTTCAATATCCACCTTAAAAGAGGATGGCTTGTATAACCATAGGTCACCGTTACCTCTCCTAGTGAGCGTTCGATAGGCTGTAAAATTTGAACCGTTAAACACTGAAGCTCAGTGGCAGAAAGTTTATTAACCTTGTTGTCTCCTAAGTAATTAGGATGCCGAGACTTATGCCAATCAATAAGCTTGTGGTGCATATTCTGTCCTTAGGGTTCTAGGTTACTACTATATTTAACGAACGACAGCAGTAAAATCAATGCAATTCGGAGGCTATGTATGTTGTTTATTCTCGCTTTACTCTGCATCTTCTTGTTGGGGTATCTTGCCCAAACTACGGGCCTTTGTATGGTGAGAGGAGTTAAAGAGGCGAAAAGCGGATCACCGATGTTCATCGTTGCGATTGTGTTTAGTGGTTCGCTTGCTTGGGTCTCTATGGCTCTGTCGTAGAAGAGCGGCTTTTATTCACTGCTTTTTGGCCGAGTCTGTTTTCTCTGTTTGGTGGTTTTCTTTTTGGTATTGGAGCGGCAATTAATAGTGGTTGCGGGGTATCTACCGTAAGCCGTTTAGCTCGTGGTGAAGTTGTGATGCTGGCGACGATATTAGGGTGGTTCGTTGCTTGGTTGTTATTTGCTCCCGTTTTACCTAACGAGTTAAAGGGAGAGCAGTTGGTATTGTCTGATTTTTCTCGCTATGCATTCCTTGGGAGCATTTCATTCATTATTGTGGTGAGTTGTTATTTCATGAATGCGGTAAGCCGTAAGTTATGGTTATCAATGCTGGGAATTGGCTTAACGGCAGGTTTTGTATTCCTTTATGAACCACACTGGACGCCAAGTGGATTGTTGAAATCTATGGGGACTTCTCTTTGGCACGATAAAGCTGAAGATTGGCCAAGCCGCGAGCGTTTTATTTTGATGCTCTCGCTGTTAATTGGAATGGTTAGCGCCGCGTTGTTTACTGGATCTTTTTCTTTGAGGTTGAGCTCTATACGTCGATTGGGTAAACACTTGGTTGCTGGTGTGCTTATGGGGTTTGGCGCTGTGATGGCTGGTGGAGGGAACGATACTCAGCTGTTAGTGGCGATGCCAGTACTTTCTCTGGCGGGCGTTTTTTCTGTGTTGAGTATCATTGTGGGTATTTATCTTGGGACTCTTGTCTTGCAGAGTCGGGATACAAAATGAAACTACTCCCAGTTTATCGATCTTTGATAGTTAACGTCGTATACATTTATTATTGAAGTAGTAAGAAGACATTAAGCTCTAACCAAAATTTATTTATGCTTAATAATCGGCGCAGTGCGCCGATTGGATATGTAATTTCAGTAAGTGTCTGTTTGACCAAGTTTCAACTATATGTGATTTAGTGTAAACGCGGCCTGTGAGGGAAGTGGTTTTAGGTCTAAAGTGAACGAATATAGGATATTTTAGAAGCGTTACTTGACGGATTTACGAATCACTAACTATAGTCAACTTAGTTAGTCAATCATTAGCAAGTTTAGTCTGCGTTATGATTAAGTTATTGATATCAGGTCATTTAATGAATGCATATCGGAGTTTCTAGGGTTCAAATCCCTATCCCTCCACCACATTTAAGAAAGCCGCTGAGAAATCAGCGGCTTTTTTGCATCTAGCGTAAAGTTAATCGAATCTAAGAGTCAGTTAGTCAACCAGTCAAAGTCCTTAACTATCGGAATCTGACTTAAACCTGTTTATCACGGCAACTTCAAGCCTATTACCGCTCTGTTGTATTTAAACATATAGCATAGGTAACTGACTCTTTACCTTTATAACCTATCGAAATTCGACGTCACTGTTGCAACAAAACATCCCTGCCAATAAACATGTAGACCTACGCCACCAATGCATGACCAAGTAACTTGAAGAATTGGGGGATGTTTATTGGAATAGTGCCCTAGGTTTCTTCAGGTTCTCATTGTGGATACATAACATAAAAAAATCCAGAGGCTTCATCGAAGTCTCTGGATTTTTAAATTTGGCTTGAGTGCAGATCTAATTAAGCGTTTTCTTGCTTAGTATCTTGCTGCTCTGCTTGTTTTTTTTGTTCAGCTTCATTTGCTTTTTCTTCGTGGTTTGAACCACCACATCCGCCACAACAGCTCATAATTATGCTCTCTTTGATTGTATTTAAGTAACTCATTAAGGTCATAATATTAAAGATGCATTTTAAATGCAACTTTAATATTAGCCAAATTGGCTGCTTGGTGTCTTGAGGTATTTAAGCCCTTGGTTTTATTAAAATTGGTAAGTACAACACAACGAAACAACTGTACGCGACAACCCACAGAGCACTCGATAAGGTGATGATAGAGACAATATTATTGGTAAAGTATCCACCAAATACTCGAACAATAAAGGCAAAAACAATGGCAATTAACGCCGCTGTCATTATTTTACCAATCACAATAGCTCGACCTGTATGTCCTAGAGAGACGCGTGAGATCATTGATAAGATCATCACCCCCATTCCACCCACGGTTAAGGCATGAATCGCTTGTGATTGTGTGACCAATGACGAAATGATCGAAACGCCATACAAGACCAATCCTAACGAAATGGTCCAGTAGCTTAAGTGTAAAGACCACACAAGAGGAGTCTTAAAAGCGACCCATATTTTCCACCTTACCGCCCTAACCGCATTTGCCAGGCCACTGACAATAAACACGCTAGCAACGATATCTTGTGGAACTGGAAGTATCTGAAAGCTCAACACAACGGCGAAAATCGTGCTCACGATGCTCAGCTTTTCAAGCCATGGTAATGCAGGGGTTCGTGGTGTCTGTGTGCCATTCGCGGTAAACATAGGAAAGACTCGTCCACCCATAATGCACATGACTAGAGTCACCAACAGCACCATGCTTGTGCTAGCTTGTGAAATTAAGATTGGCTGCTGAAATAGAACACCATAGTGCATCGCCGCATTGGCAAAAGTCATTAGCAGCAAAATGGGAACGAACAATAGATTTCGCCAAAGTTTCACACTGACAATATTGTGAGCAAGATAAATGACAGCGACAGGCAAAAACAGTAAATCGAGCCCAGCCACCAACCAAGGGCTAAAGGCATTAGGTAGGAACATGGCTATTCTCGCACACAGCCAGATAACCAGAAGTATCATTAACCCGCGTCCGTTAATACTACGGACACCCGTCCAGTTTTGTACGGCCGTCAGTAAAAAGCCAACCACGACAGTAGCTGCAAAGCCAAATAACATTTCATGAATATGCCACCACATTGCTCCGCCATAAACATTCAGAGTTGCGCTACCATTCCAAAACGCGGCCCAACCAACTAGAGCTGCAACGCTAAAAAGTGATGCAAACAAAAAAAACGGTCGAAACGCGAGCTCAAAAAATGCCGTCATTGAAACGCCATTGTTAGGGGGTTGATTTAAATCTTTCATCATCGTAAACCTAGTGAGTAAACAAAACTTACTTAAATAACGTCAACCGCCAAAAGTTGCCCTAGTTTGTAGCTGTGCCCTTCGCCGAGGAGATCTTGCAAGCTATAAGCGTCTAAGCATTTGTAAAAACACTCTTGAGCTTCAGCAAAGATTGTTTTCAATTGGCAATTTGGTGTAATAACACAGCTATTATCTTCGCCAAAACATTCAACCAAGTTACGTTTGTCTTCTAACTCTCGAACTAACGTACCGATGTTGATCTGACTTGGATGGCAACTGAGTTTCAAACCACCATTTTTTCCTCTTGTAGCGATCAGGTGCCCTTTGAGGTTGAGTTGCTGAACGATCTTCATTAAGTGGTTTTTAGAAATACCATAACTGTTAGCAATGTCGCCGATGGTGCTAAGAGATTGGTTGTTGATCGCTAAATAGATCAGAACGCGTAGGGAATAATCAGTGTAACGTGTGATATGCATGTTGGGATATTTCACTCTATAAGATGTATCTATTATGAATCTTATGAGTAATAAAGGCAAGTTAACCTAATGAGGAGTAGTGGCTAAGCACCAAGAAGCTAAGGCTGCGATCTTAATGACGTTTCTCACATCTGTTGTATGAGATCCTATCTCCATCTTCCTTTCTCAAACGAGATCTAATCCTCTAAGTCGAAGCGATCAGAAACATTTTTCGATATATTTTCACTCTAACCATATAAAAATGCACAAACTTGTTCATAAAAAAAGCAGTCAGTTGATAAGGGGATTTACAAGCCAAAGCCACCCTTATATTATACGCGCCATTGGAGGGATGGCTGAGTGGTCGAAAGCACCGGTCTTGAAAACCGGCAACCGTTAATAGCGGTTCTAGGGTTCAAATCCCTATCCCTCCACCACATTAAAGAAAGCCGCTGAGAAATCAGCGGCTTTTTTGTATCTGGAGATCACACAAGCTCACCACTCAACTGCGGACAGTAAATGCGGCCTTCAATAACTGCATGTGAATCGGCACCAGATCTTGATGTTCAGTTCGATATCCGCCACCGACTACACACGCCATTGGAATAGACTCTGATTTCGCTAATTCAATCATGAAACAGTCGCGTTCAAATATCCCTTTTGTCGAAACATTCAAATAACCCAGTTCATCGTCTTGATGGATGTCGATCCCCGCGTCATAAATAATGAGATCAGGTTGGTGATGCGCAATCGCCAACTTGGTGACTTGTTCAAAACAACGTAAGAACTCTTCATCTTCTGTTTCACGGCTTAATGGCACATCTAAATCAGATAACGGTTTACGCGCAGGGAAGTTCTTATCGCAGTGGAATGACAAAGTAATAATCTCATCGCTCTCTTGGCAAAGTGTCGCTGTACCATCGCCATGGTGAACATCACTGTCGACGATCAGCACTTTATCTATATGCTCAAAGGTTAATGCGTGCTTGGCCGCCAAGACCAGATCATTCAACAAACAGAAGCCACTGCCAAAATCTCGGTGCGCATGATGATAGCCACCGCTGAGATGAATCGCTAAACCACTCTCGATGGCCATTTCAGCGGCCAAGCAGGTTCCACCACTTGAATAGAGTGTCCTTTCTATAAGCTGTTCACTCCACGGAAAGCCGATACGTCTCATTTTTGCTGCTGGCAAATTTCCAGAAACTAGCAAATCGACATATTCACCATCGTGTACCTGCTTTACTTGTTCTACCGAAACAGGCATTGGCTGGAACATTTCGAATGCATTACCCCATTTTGGATCGCTATCCATGTGGTGCGTCACAGCACTGTGCAACAGTTGATATTTATTGATTGGATAACGATGCCCTTCTGGTAAAGGCAACTGAGAATAAATTGGATGGTAAATTAAAGGAGTCATAGATCGGGCGTATTACGTATCAATCTCAAAATCATAACAGTCTCAGACTTGGCGACAACCTTAATTAATGATAATAGTTATCATTACCTTTAATTAATTCCAGAGACAACAATGAAAAACGTAATACTCATCTGTGGTGTGATCTGTGGTTCGATGGCTGCAGTAATGATTTTTGTAGGTATGCTAATAGCCAGTTGGTGGAGCGTTGATTTTCTCGTGTTAAGCCATCAAACTTAACTAATTGAACTGAAAAGGAATCACCATGAGCGTTATTTTTATTACTGGAGCGAACCGCGGCATTGGCTTAAGTCTGACTCAACAATACTTGAAAGGTAATCACAAGGTGTACGCAACTTACCGTGACGCCAATTCAGCAAAAGAACTGCTCTCTCTCGCAGACCACAATAGCAACCTGACCTGCATTCAATTAGAGATCACCGATTACCAAGCGGTGAGCCACCTCAATTCGCAAATAGAGTCGATTGATATTTTGATCAACAACGCTGGCTACTATGGCCCTAAAGGTTATGGTCTGGGTAATACCGATGTCGAAGAGTGGCGCCGTGTATTCGAAGTCAACACCATTGCTCCATTGAAGCTTGTCGAGACTCTATTACCTCTTATAGAAAGTAGTGACGTCAAAAAGATCGCCTGTCTTTCGTCTAGAGTGGGTAGCATGTCTGAAAACACATCAGGCGGAGGCTACATCTATCGTTCATCTAAAGCGGCTCTTAACTCAGTTGTGAAGAGTTTAAGCAACGACTTGACCGATAATGGCTTTACAGTGTTAGCGTTACATCCTGGTTGGGTACAGACGGAAATGGGCGGCCCTAATGCTCTTATTGATACAGAGACTTCGGCTCAAGGCCTTGTGACTGTAATAGAGTCATCGAATACTGAAGTGAGTGGTCACTTCTTTAATTTCGATGGTAGCGAAATAGACTGGTAGCCGTCACATGGTTCGTCGCGTGATCTCAAGCTTACTCGTACGTTCAACACTGTTGTGTCTAACAATGGTGCTCACTGGATGTTTCGATGACAGCCCACAGAACTATTTCGACGACTATCAGACCAAAATCGCCAACGTGCAAGATGCTGACGAGATACAACAAGACTGGGAGCTCGACAGCTTACCGAGAAAGCGAGAACTGTTTATTGAAGTTCCTTCGCTCTCTATCGGGCTTATCGACAGCTATCAACTTCGACAATGCGGATTATTCAACCTGATTGCAGAAAGAAACTCCGTACTTGGAAAAGTCGCCGACGAGTTCCGAAATTACGATTATCAAGTCGCTCTACTGGAAGGTGTTGGTCAATGTTTATCTAATAACGAATTAGATCCAGAGATCGTAGAATTACTCAAAGAAATCGAGCAGCAGAAGCTCGCACAATTTCCACTGCACCAATGGAATCTCATCTATGCCAGTGAAGCGATGCAGTCTCAAATGCGTGGAAGTCAGTGGTTGCGTGCTGATATCGGCGAACAAGTCCGACAGACAAGGGACGCCCTAGAGCATATTAACCGAGCGTTAAACACACCGCTCGTTTCCGGCAAGACTACTGAAGTTCAAGAAGGATTAGAGAAGAGTTCGACGCTTGGGGATTTGTACTACTCACTATCTCGTGCCTCTGTTGAGCTTGATACCATTACCAAACAACTCTCAACTTTTGACGCAAACATAATTTGTGGTGAGCAGCGAGACACGACTAAGTTTCGTTACCTTAACAATGTGTTCGAACAGCAATACATTGACAAGGTTCAGCCTTACATGGCGCAATTGGATGGCTACTATCAGCAGCTAGCCCCGCAACTTGCTATGTTTGACGCACAGCCTGAGCTACACAGTTATTACTTTCCCATCAAAGAAGCGCATCAAGCCTTTCGATCATCCACTCGCCGCCATGTGGACTATTGGCAGCAGCTGTTTAAGCGCTGCGGACGCAAGGTCGGACGTTAATTCCATTTTGGCAAAGAATCAGCCATTTACTCTCAGTTCCTAGCTTTTAGCGCCTTTCTTAGCATAGGTACCTTTCTTGGCATACGTACCTTTGTTGGCATAAGACTTCGCACCACCGCCTTTACGACGTTTAAAAGCCGGTCTTTCGACTTTAGGAAGATGACGCAAAGATTCAGGGACTTCACCCGTTTTGACCTTGCCCATCAAGCCGTCGATCTTGCTTTCTAATTCTTGCATGAAGGGCTGATACGCTTGGTTTCGTTCAGCCATACCTTGTAACTGATGCTCCCAGTGAGCGGTCATATCGGGAAAGGTCGAGTCCTCAGGTAAGGCATTAATCAATCCTCTTCCCGCCGGGCTACTGTGAATGCTTTTACCCTGTCGCGTTAACAGTTGTCTCTTGAACAGAGTATCGAGAATCCCCGCACGGGTTGCTTCTGTGCCGAGGCCATCAGTCTCTTTCAAGATAGCTTTGAGGTCTTTATTTGCCACAAAGCGTGCAATACCTGTCATCGCTTGTAACAAGGTCGCTTCGGTAAAGTGTTTTGGTGGCTCGGTTTTCTTATCGCCAATCACGCCTTCACGACAGGTGAGCACAGTCCCTTTATCTAGCGGTGGAACAGTGTCAGTACCATCACCTTTATCTTCGGTGTCCGTTTTCCCCATCAACACCTTCCAACCTGGGTTAGTAAGTTGTCGCCCTTTCGCGATGAACACACCACCAGCGATATCAAAAACCAACTTAGCATCCGCAAAAACAGCCGGTGGGTAGAACTGCATCAGATATTGGCGGGCAATTTGCTGATAGATTTTCATCTCATTAGCAGATAGGCCATTCACCGCTGATTTCTTCGGCGTTGGGATTATCGCGTGGTGAGCATCGACCTTACTGTCGTTCCATGCTTTGGATTTAAGAGAAAGATCCGCGCCTTGCGCACCACTTTGCAGCTCTTTCGCATTATTGGCGATAGCATCGACTACCGACTCTCGTTGCGAATAATGATCTTTAGGTAGATAGCGGCTATCAGAACGTGGGTAAGTGATGAGTTTGTGTTTCTCATACAATGACTGACAAGTGTCGAGTACCTGTTGAGCGCTCATACCAAAACGCTTAGACGCATCAATCTGCAGAGCTGACAGCGAATAAGGGAGTGGTGCCGCTTGTTTGCTTTGCTTTTGCTCTGATTCCGTCACCGTTGCAGGCTGATTAGCAATTCGGTTAGCGACATTCTCAACCAGCTTTCGATTGAGTACGCGGCCTTCTTCATCTTGCCAAGGTTTACATGCTTCGCTTGGTTTCCAACGTGCTCGAATATCAAAGCTCTGGCCGTTGTTTTGATAAGGGATCAGCGCATGCAGAGTAAAATAATCTTTCGGAATGAAGTTTTCGATCTCTTCATCACGCCTTACGACCAAACCAAGTACAGGCGTTTGCACTCGCCCTACCGACAACACGCCTTGGTAACCCGCCTTTTGACCTAACAAGGTATACGCGCGAGTCATGTTCATGCCATACAGCCAATCGGCTCTAGAGCGCGCCAATGCAGAAATAGAAAGTGGAATAAAATCGCGGTTACTGCGCATTTGAGAGAGCGCACGCTTTACCGCTGGCAAGTTCAAGTCACTAATAAGTAACCTGTCCATCGACTCTTTCTTAGTCTTAGACACCTTGCAATAATCAATCACTTCATCAACCAGCAGCTGCCCTTCTCTATCCGGGTCACCCGCATGGACAATTTGGGTCGCGTCCTTCAATAGCTTTCGGATCACAGTAAGCTGTTTGCTGGAAGTCTTGCGCGGTCTCAGCTGCCATTGCTCCGGCACGATAGGAAGATCGGCTAAGTTCCACTTCTTATAACGGTCATCATAAGCGTCTGGCTCAACTTGCTCCAATAAGTGTCCAATACACCAAGTCACCACATCGCCATTGCCACATTTGATAAACCCTTGGTCTTTCTTTTGTGGATTAGGTAGTGCGGCGGCGATCGCGCGGCCTAGGCTTGGTTTTTCAGCAATAATAAGGCGAGACATGTTTTTCCAGATGCTACAAACAATTAGAGCCACATTATCTAATGTGGCTCCTAGAAATCAAGAAAAACTGGTTGTTTATACAGTTAACATTCAACAATTCGTTGTGTGGCTATTTTCCTGACGAGATCTACAAGAACTCAACGAACTTTGAGAAGTCACGCTCTGGCGCTTTCATTGGCGTACAGCCCGGAGTACCTAGGTATAGGAAGCCAACAATTTCATCGTCGCCTTCTAGGCCGAAAGCTTGGTGCACTTCAGGGTGGAACATCCATTTACCTGAACGCCAAAAACCTTGGAAGCCTTGTGCAACTGCGGCCATTTGCATTGCTTGCGCAGCACAACCCGCAGACAGGTGTTGTTCGAACGCAGGCACTTTCTCGTGCTCAGTTACCTTTGCGATGATAGTGATCACCATTGGAGCTCGGAACGGCGCTTTCTTTACTTTCTCGATAACCGCTTCTTCGCTTTTATCCGCTTCAGCAGCACGAACCAAAATATCAGAGAGCTTTTGTAGCCCTGAACCTTGTGCGATAACAAAGCGCCACGGTGTCAGTGCACCGTGGTCTGGAGCTCGTAAACCTGCTTTGATGATATTTTCTAACGCGACACCTTCAGGTGCCGGATCAGAGAGTTTTGCGATAGAGCGTCTGTTGAGCAATAGATCCAAAGCATCCATTTGAAGTCCTTACTAATTTTTATTGTTTGTATAGTTGAACTGTAGCACAGAATACAAACGATAATAAATCTCAACGGCTGTCCAATTGACACAATAGTTCAAACAATACTGGAAACAATAAAGGCTCCTAAATCTATGACTTAGGAGCCTTATTTATCTGTCTAGTCCAAGCTTAGTTACCCGTCTAGTTCAGCTTATTGAACTTTCTGATTCAAACTTATCAAACGAGAACATTCTGTTTGTTGTTAGAGCTTAATCGCTAACTCAACACCTTGACGAATTGCGCGCACCGCATCCAGTTCACCCGCGTAATCGGCACCACCTATAACGTGCAGTTTGCCACCAAACTCTTGCCACATGTCTTCGAATGGACGAACCGAAACTTGGCCCGCACACACAATAACGGAATCGGCATCGAGTATCTGATCTTTCTTACCAACGCTGATGTGCAGACCTTGATCGTCAATCTTGTTGTAGCTCACGCCACCAAGTAAGTTCACACCACGTTTTTCTAGAGTGCGCTTATGAATCCAGCCAGTAGTTTTACCTGGGCCTTTACCCACTCGACCGGCTTTACGCTGCATCACCCAAACCGTTTTATCACTGAACGAATCAGGGTAAGGATAAAGTCCACCTGGGTGCTCCATATTCTTATCAATGCCCCACTCATGCAGCCAGTCGTCCAAGCTATGAGAAGTCGGCTCTGTCAGCATAGTTGCCACATCAATACCAATACCACCGGCACCAACAATCGCGACTTTTTCGCCTACTGGTGTCTTTTCACGAATCAAGGTTTGGTAGTCGACTACGTTTTCTTGATCTATCCCTTCAATATCAAGCTTTCTGGGTTCAACACCAGCAGCCATCACGACTTCATCGTACTTCAACAACATCTCAAACGTCGCTTCAGTATCCAGTTTTAAGTTCACGCCTGATGCATCTATTTGGTTAGCAAAGTAACGAATCGTTTCTCTGAACTCTTCTTTACCCGGAATCTGCATTGCCAATCTAAATTGTCCACCGATGCGGTCATTTTTCTCTATCAGATCAACCTTATGCCCACGCTGTGCCAACGTTGTTGCACAAGCTAAACCTGCTGGCCCAGCACCGACGACGGCAATGGTTTTGGTTGCTTGAGCTGGTTGCACAACAATTTCAGTTTCGTAACAAGCGCGAGGGTTCACCAAGCAGCTCGCTCGTTTGCCTTTGAATACGTTATCAAGACACGCTTGGTTACAACCGATACAGGTGTTAATGAACTGCGCTTGGTCTTGAGCGGCTTTATTAACAAAGTCAGGGTCAGCCAAGAATGGACGAGCCATTGATACCATGTCGGCCTGTCCTGAACTGAGGATACGTTCGGCCTCTTCTGGCGTGTTGATTCGGTTACACGTCACCACTGGGATCGACACGTATGGTTTTACTTTTTCCGTCACCCAAGAGAATGCCCCTCTTGGAACTTGTGTCGCAATAGTTGGGACACGAGCTTCATGCCAACCAATACCGGTATTAATAATGGTCACGCCCGCTTCTTCTAGCTTCTGAGCCAGAAGTACAACATCTTCGAATGTGCTGCCTTGCTCAACCAAATCCAGCATCGATAAGCGGAAAATAATGATGAAATCTTTACCCACCGCTTCGCGAATCGATTTAACGATCTCTAGTGGGAAACGCATACGCTTCTCGTAAGAACCGCCCCATTCGTCATAACGCATGTTGGTACGTTTACAGATAAATTGGTTAATCAAGTAACCTTCGGAGCCCATGATCTCTATGCCGTCATAGCCAGCAACCTGAGCTAGCTCTGCACTGTTGGCAAAAGCACCGATGGTCTTTTTAATTTGACGAGGGCTCATCTCACTCGGTGCAAACTTAGCGATTGGCGCTTTGATGCCCGAAGCACTTTGCGCGAATGGGTGCATGGCATAGCGGCCAGCATGTAGCAACTGAAGGGCAATTTTACCGCCATGCTTATGCACGGCCTCGGTAACAACTTGGTGAGCTTTAGCGTGCTTAACTTTACTGAACTCAGCACTAAATGGGGTCAATCTGCCACGTAAATTAGGAGAGAAACCACCGGTAACAATAAGGCCAACGCCTCCTTTTGCTCGCTCTTCATAAAACGCGGCAAGCTTGTGGAGGCCTTCTTTATTTTCTTCTAAACCCGTGTGCATTGATCCCATCAATACACGGTTACGTAATTGAGTAAATCCAAGATCGAGTGGTTCGAGTAAATGTGGGTACATGGCAGACATCACTTCTATTATTATATCCTTGTGGTCAGACCACAATATAACTCAATCACCAAAAGTTCAAACAACCGTTTACATTTTTGTAACACCGATCATAATGCAGGACGTATTAATCGTTCAGAAACCCCTAATATGACTACACTTAATGAGAATATATATCGATTAGCAATTCTTGGTGTAGTTTGAGCTAGGGAATTATCGTAGGATATCAAGCAGTTCATATTATTGAGATTAATGGTACTACAGCTTGTTAAAGCGACGTGATCTCACTGCGGAGACAGAATGAAAAAAATATTCAAATTTATAGGCATGATCTTTAAAGGGATTTGGAAGCTCATCACGTTTGTGCGTCTTGCGCTGGTTAACCTTTTCTTTTTACTCAGTATCGCCATCATCTACTTTGTATACTTCCACTCAGACACAACTCAACCCACTGTTCCACAGGAATCGGCTTTAGTACTTAACCTGTCTGGCCCTATCGTGGAGCAAAGTCGCTATATCAATCCGATGGATTCGGTCACGGGTTCACTGCTTGGCAAAGACCTTCCAAAAGAAAATGTCCTGTTTGATATTGTTGAAACGATTCGCTACGCCAAAGACGATGACAAGGTAACTGGTATCGTTTTAGCACTCAAAGAACTGCCAGAAACCAATCTGACCAAGCTTCGCTACATTGCTAAAGCGCTCAACGAGTTCAAAGCAACTGGCAAACCAATTTATGCGGTGGGTGACTTTTACAACCAAAGCCAATACTACCTAGCCAGCTACGCAACTAAAGTCTTCCTATCACCAGATGGTGGGGTTCTTCTTAAAGGCTACAGTGCTTACTCGCTATTCTACAAAACGTTATTAGAGAAGCTTGACGTAAATACACATGTATTCCGCGTCGGTACTTATAAGTCTGCAATCGAACCTTTCATTCGCGACGATATGTCAGACGCAGCGAAAGAGTCAGCTTCTCGTTGGTTAGGTCAACTGTGGGGAGCATACGTTGATGACGTAAGCAACAACCGCCAGATCGATGCTAAAACCTTGAACCCAAGCATGGACTCTTTCTTAAAAGACCTTGAGTCGGTTGATGGCGATATCGCAAAACTGGCAGAGAAGCTTGGTTTAGTTGACGAACTGGCAACTCGCCAACAAGTTCGTCTAGAGCTCGCAGACGTCTTCGGCAGTGACGGTCAAGACAGCTATAACGCGTTGGGGTACTACGAGTACCGTACAACCATGCTTCCTGACCTAACAAGTGAATCGCACGATGTCGCTGTAATTGTCGCTAGCGGCGCAATTATGGATGGCAAGCAGCCACGTGGCACCGTTGGTGGTGATACCACGGCCGCCCTACTTCGCCAAGCGCGCAACGACGACAAAGTAAAAGCGGTTGTACTTCGTGTAGACAGCCCAGGTGGTAGCGCATTTGCTTCAGAAGTTATCCGCAATGAAATAGAAGCGATCAAGCAAGCAGGTAAACCTGTTGTGGTTTCTATGTCTAGCCTGGCTGCTTCTGGTGGTTATTGGATCTCGATGGGCGCAGACAAGATTTTGGCTCAACCAACCACACTGACAGGCTCGATCGGTATCTTCAGTGTTATCACGACCTTTGAGAAAGGCTTGAACGATATCGGCGTTTACACCGATGGCGTTGGTACGTCGCCTTTCTCTGGTCTTGGTATTACAACTGGACTAAGCGAAGGTGCGAAAGACGCTTTCCAAATGGGCATTGAAAACGGTTACCGCCGATTCATCAGCCTAGTTGGAGAAAACCGTGGCATGGAAGTCGATGCTGTCGACAAGATTGCTCAAGGCCGAGTATGGACAGGGCAAGATGCAATCGAGAAAGGTCTAGTCGATGAAATTGGTGATTTTGATGATGCGATTACAGCTGCAGCTTCACTTGCAGAGCTTGAAACCTACAATATCTACTGGGTAGAAGAGCCTCTTTCAGCCACTGAGCTATTTATTCAAGAATTTATGAACCAAGTTCAGATGTCGATAGGCCTTGATATTCAGTCAATGATTCCAAGCAGTTTACAGCCTGTTACTCAACAGTTAGCTCAAGATAGCCAACTGTTAGGTAACTTTAACGACCCACAAGGCCGATATGCTTTTTGCTTAAACTGCCAAGTTCAATAAGATAAGCTCAACGCTTTGTTATCAAGAGGCGCCTCTGTGTGAGGCGCCTCTTTTTATTGCATGATAATTCGCTATAATCGCCCCCCCTGTTCCCTATATCACACTAAGTATTAATCGCCATGGAAAGAAAACACATCTATATCGCGTATACCGGCGGCACAATTGGCATGCAGAAGTCTTTGGACCACGGCTATGTCCCAGTCGCAGGTTTTATGGATAAGCAGCTAGCTGGCATGCCTGAATTCCATCGCCCAGAAATGCCTGAGTACACCATTCATGAATACTCTCCATTGATGGACTCTTCAGATATGACACCACTTGATTGGCAGACTATCGCTGATGATATTCGCGCGAACTACGATAAGTACGATGGTTTCGTTATCCTACACGGTACAGACACAATGGCTTACACCGCCTCTGCTCTGTCTTTCATGCTGGAAAACCTCGGCAAACCTGTGATTGTTACGGGCTCTCAGATCCCATTGGCAGAGTTACGTTCAGACGGACAAGCAAACCTGCTAAATGCTCTGCACATTGCAGCGAACTACCCGATCAACGAAGTGACACTGTTCTTCAACAACAAGTTGATGCGCGGTAACCGCAGTACAAAATCACACGCTGATGGCTTCAATGCGTTTACCTCTCCAAACCTAACTCCATTGCTAGAAGCGGGTATCAATATCCAGATCAGCAATAACGTTAAGGTAAACGAACAACCCGAAGGTGCTTTCAAGGTTCATAACATTACTCCGCAACCCATCGGTGTAATTACAATGTACCCAGGAATCTCGCATGAGGTGATTCGCAACACGCTACTACAGCCTGTAAATGCAATGATTCTGCTTACTTTTGGTGTTGGTAACGCACCGCAAAATCAAGAACTACTTCAACACTTAAAAGATGCCTCAGAACGAGGTGTGATTGTGGTGAACCTAACTCAGTGTTTGGCAGGTAAAGTCAACATGGGTGGTTACGCGACGGGTTGTGCACTAGCAGAATCGGGCGTTATCAGTGGTTACGATATGACACCAGAAGCGGCACTGGCGAAATTACATTATCTATTGAGCCAAGATTTAAGCTACGAAGAAGTGAAAGCTCAAATGCAACAAGTGTTACGCGGTGAGATGAGCTTATAAGCCTATCCTGCGATTCGTTTAGCCGAGGGCTTACCTTTAATCAAGCCCCTCACGTAAACCTGAACTAAATCGTATTATTGTTTATAAATAAACAGCTTAACTGTAAAAAAGGGGTGGCACTGTGTCACCCCTTTGTTGTAATTTAAGCCTAATGATTAGGATTAACTCTAACAATATCTTCTTGGTCGGACTTAAACTGCTTCTTTAGTTCAGACTTTGATTTAAAGCTAATTTCTCCGCCGGCTGCAATTGTCATATGTTGAGCTTCAGAGTTATGTTTCGATTGATACAACATAACCGCCTGCATACACGAGTCGCGCTGTTCTTTAGAGAGCGCCGTTCCTTCTGGCCATTTCCCCGTTTCAACTGCATAGTTTAAACGTTCGTAGACCTCGGGGGTCATTGCGCTAAGAAGTTGTTCTGCATCCATGGTAAGGCCTTAGTTTTAACAATTTTCACCAGAAAATAACCCGTATCAGAATTGAGTCAAGAACCTGACTGAAAATAAGTGTATTTGATCACAAGTGAAGGAATATGAAAATTATGAAATGGTTGGTACTAAGCCTATTGCCTTTCACTCTGGTTGGGTGTTTTGACGGGAACAAAAATACCGCTCAATTGTGCGAAAGCAACCCGTGGCTTCAGTGTGAAAAGTTAAATATGAACGACGGACAGTGCCGTGTCGCACGTACCGACCTCGTCTGGCATCGATTTGAAGCAAAAGAAAACCCCAGCGATACCAATAAGATTAAAGAATTCGAATTAGTCACTACTTACAAAAAGTGTCTAGAGCTTGCTGCACAGATCGAAACGATTGATCAATCCAAACTTCAAGAACGTCGCTTCATCTCCTTAATGAATAGTATCGAAGAGTCTGAACGTATTGTTGACGAACTCTCGCGATCAAATACCCCGGAAACGCTTTATTTTATGTGGTCACAAACTGGGGATACCAACGCAAGACGCAGTTTCCTGCAATTAGAAGGGACAGAAGCATTAAACACAGCAGAGATGCAATATGCGCTAGCCACTTTTTATACTACCCGTGACCATGAAAAGACGCTTAAGCTACTCAACAATGCGTTAACGCTTTCTAATGGTTCGAAGGTCAACACCGAGATCTTCAAATCGATGGCGAGTATCAACCACAGCCTTGGGCATATGGAAAAGGCGTACGTGTGGGCCATGGTAGCGAAAGAGTTTGATGTACCTATTGCTTCGGAAGCAGAACTTACCGTGTTGTACCGTTTCGATGAGTCAACATACGAACAACTAAATGAAGACGCGGACAATATAGTCGACGCTATTGAAGATGAGGTTTACAGCCCTTCGATTGTCCCTCGTTACTGATCGCACTGTTCTCGTTTTCTAGTCCAAACGTTCTATTCACGAGCTTTCAAAAAAACAGCTACCATCATGGTAGCTGTTTTTATTTGTACTAGAGATAACTCTGAAATACTTAACTCTTGGGTCGTTCAGTGTTAGTCGATCGGCAAATGCGACCTGTAAGGATTAAACAATAGTGACAAGTTATTTCGTACTTTTGTCATTTTTGTTGAAAATTAACGACACAGAATTAACACAGAACCGTTCACCGGTTGTCTTCGGACCATCAGGAAAAACGTGACCTAAATGGCTATCACAAGCGGTACAACGGATCTCTACACGCTTCATTCCGTGACTTAGATCTTCTATATAGCGTACTGCTTCATCATTCACTGGGGCATCAAAGCTTGGCCAACCGCACCCTGAATCATATTTGTTATCCGACAGAAACAAAGGGCTTTCACAGCATGTGCAGCTATAGACACCCGTCTTATGGTTGTGCAGTAACTTACCGCTATATGGGGCTTCGGTACCACGTTGACGACACACAGAAAATTCATCGTCCGTTAGGCGCTCACGCCAGTATTCATCAGGCTTTATCATATTTCCTCCCTTTTGAATCACGTTAATATCTCTCCACATTATCAGTTATTATATTTACTTTTTTCTATAAAGGCTTGCATATGAGTCGTTTTGTAGCACATACTTTCTCACCAGGAAACATTGTACATATACACTCATAAGTGAATCATCATTTAGAGGTATTTTACCCAACTGGAAGGGTACAGAGCCACTCGCAATGGTCAATTTTCAACCACTTACACCCAATTGTTAAGAAAAGCGTCGCTTTTTTTTGACATTAAACAAGTTAAGTCGGATTATCTATTGCAGATGTATACTGGATTCTGTAATTTTACTACCAGTTATCTTTAATCAGAAATTAAGTTGTGGAGCAACTACAATGACTATCAAAGTAGGTATTAACGGTTTTGGCCGTATCGGCCGTTTCGTATTCCGCGCAGCTCAAGAGCGTGCAGACATCGAAGTAGTAGGTATTAACGATCTAATCGACGTAGAGTACATGGCATACATGCTTAAGTACGACTCAACTCACGGCCGTTTCAACGGTACTGTTGAAGTTGAAGGCGGTAACCTAATCGTTAACGGTAAAACTGTACGTGTTACAGCTGAGCGTAACCCAGAAGACCTTAAGTGGGATGCTATCGAAGTAGACGTAGTTGCTGAAGCAACTGGTCTTTTCCTAACTGACGAGACTGCACGTAAGCACATCACTGCTGGCGCTAAGAAAGTAGTTCTTACTGGTCCTTCTAAAGATGCAACTCCAATGTTCGTAATGGGCGTTAACCAAGCATCTTACGCTGGTCAAGACATCGTTTCTAACGCTTCTTGTACTACTAACTGTCTTGCACCTATCGCTAAAGTACTTAACGATAAGTGGGGCATTGAGTCTGGTCTTATGACTACAGTTCACGCTACTACAGCAACTCAAAAAACTGTAGATGGCCCTTCTGCTAAAGACTGGCGCGGTGGCCGTGGTGCTTCTCAAAACATCATCCCATCTTCAACTGGTGCTGCTAAAGCTGTAGGCGTTGTTCTTCCAGAACTAAACGGCCTTCTAACAGGTATGGCTTTCCGTGTACCAACTGCTAACGTATCAGTAGTTGACCTAACTGTTAACCTAAAAGAAGCTGCATCTTACGAAGAAATTTGTGCTGCAATGAAAGAAGCTTCTGAAGGCGAAATGGCTGGCGTTCTTGGTTACACTGAAGACCAAGTAGTATCACAAGATTTCATCGGTGAAGTTCAAACTTCAGTATTCGATGCTAAAGCTGGTGTTGCTCTAACTGACAAATTCGTTAAAGTTGTATCTTGGTACGACAACGAAATCGGTTACTCAAACAAAGTTCTAGACCTAATCGCTCACATCTCTAAGTAATTTCTTTTTAGAAATAGCTTTAGATAAGCATTAGCGAAGACTGTTTTGAGCAGACTTTGAAAAAGGCGACCTTAGTGTCGCCTTTTTAATACCTGCTATCTTTTAAACAACTTCCGACTTCAATCCCGATCACCAAAACACTGAAATTCAATTCCAATACTGACTCTGCTTGTCACTCATAAAATCACAAGCACCCTAGCTCTAGTCAGCATTTGAATTCAATTTCCTTAGAAGGATCATGTAATGGATTTATCTACTCTACCTGCACTGGCGGTACTTTCTAACAACGTCACTATCGTTGAGCACGAAGGTGTAAAACTAGTTCGTGTTATCCACGATAAAGCAAACGCAGCGATTTCGTTGTTTGGCGGTCATGTGGTGTCATTTCAACCACAAGGTCAAGAAGACCTAATTTGGATGAGCCAACAAGCTAAATTCGACGGCAAAACGGCTCTGCGTGGTGGTATTCCAGTATGTTGGCCTTGGTTTGGTCGCATTGCAGCCCCAGCGCATGGTTTTGCACGTTCAAGCGAATGGCAATTAGTTGAGCACCGTGAAAGCGAAGCTGGCGTGATTGTTAGCTTAGGTCTGAAGCCAAGCGAAGAGACGCTAGCAGTATGGCCTCATCAGTTTGATGCACGTTTGAATGTTGAGATCGGCGAGCAGCTAAAAGTAACGCTGGACGTGAAGAACACGGATTCTCAGCCATGGACTTTCTCTGGTGCACTGCACACTTACCTAAACGTTGGCGATATTCACAACACAACCACAACGGGTATGGGTGCTGAGTACATTGATAGCCTACAAGGTGGCAAGATCTGCCAAGGTGGTGCTGAACTGGTACTGACTGACACGATTGACCGCGTTTACACGCAACCAGAAGCGCAAATCTTTGTTGCTGACAAAAAGCTGGATCGCACGCTAACGGTTGAAAACCACGGTCATAACTCCGCAGTACTGTGGAACCCGTGGGCGGAAGGGGCTGCAGGTATGGGCGACATGCAAGACGACGGTTACCTAACCATGATGTGTGTCGAGTCAACACTGCACGCACCAAGCCTAGAAGCAGGCAAAACGTTACAGCCTGGTGAAAGCCACCAGCTGATTACGATGATTGCTTCGAAATAAGCTTAAAGCTAGGCCAATTAGATTCGAAAATGCAGCCCATGAGCTGCATTTTTATTGCCCTAACCATCTCTATCTCTATCTCTATTCCCATGACCAGTTTGTAAGTTAACGCAGACAAAGCTTACCTACTCAGATTTAATACATTCCAAATTTCATTTCATATCTCATACGCCATAATTTATAAATATAACTATCAATTCATTAATTCTTATCAATTACTGCCTATGAATAAGTTCTTATGATAGGAGGCTCAATAACAAACTTATCTAAAACCACTTAACAACACCTCAATGAAGACAGGATAATGAATTCATGTTCGAGAAATACAAAAATCAAAGTGTTGGCTTCCAACTTAAGTTGGTCATTTTGCTGTGCTTACTTATCGCCTTTGGCTCTATCGCAACGCTCGTGTATCGCAATGCCTCACAAGTATTATTAGACAACACGTTAAGGGAACACCAATCCAAAGTAGAAGCGATGGCCAAAACCATATCTGGCCAATTCGATGCCTACCTGCATACCGCCAAAGTTTTAGAATCCACCTTTCGTAACGGTTACCTAGCAGGTGTTTATGTTGAGAATTACGACGTTGAGTTCAACGGTCATTCCATTCCTAACCTGACTCAATATGGTGAGAGCCTAATCAACGACACTAAACTCGTTGATAGCTTTACTCGCGACACCGGCGCTGTAGCAACCCTATTTGCCCCATTTGGCGATGACTTTATTCGCGTGTCTACTTCTCTTAAAAAACCGTCAGGGGAACGTGTTGTTGCCACAACGTTAGGCAAGGATCATCCTGGCTATAACAAACTCAAAAATGGCGAAGCTTATTACGCGCAAGTGAAGCTCTTCGGCCAACGCTACATTACCTACTACGCGCCTTTAACGAATGCACAAGGCAAAGTTAACGGTGTCTCTTTCATTGGTCTACCCGTAGAAGAGGCGACACAAAACCTGTTCGAGTCATTGCGTTCTGTCTCATGGGGCGATACTGGCTATACCATCATCGTTGACAATGAAGAAGAGCATCAAGGCCAGTACTTACTGCACCCTACTAATGCTGGAGGTGATAAATCTATTGTGGATGTTGCCGACTACGACGGTAACAAACCTTTCTATCAGCTCTTTGAGCAGCCATCCGGCTTGATTCTCTACCCTTTTGAGTATCAAGGAACAGTGGGCGAAAAATACCTCGTCTATACCGAAGTCCCGGGGTGGAATTGGAAACTACTTGGCGGCACATTTATTAATGAAGTCACTAAAGGCAGCGACGAACTGCTGAAACTTATCGCGATAATCGCGACCTTGATTGCCGCCGCTACCATCGTCGTATTAACGCTCGTATTGAACCGTACGTTGACGCCGTTAACGACTTTAAACGAATACATGATGCGCTTAGGAAAAGGCGAAGTCAGCTTACATATTCCAAACAACGGCAAACAGACTAAGAATGAAATCAGCAACCTAAATACCGGCGTTGCGAATATGGCTGCTCAATTGAATACACTCGTTGGAGAAATTCGTACGACCAGTGATCAAGTACAAAACAGCTCTAGCAGTGTGTCACAGGATGCTAGCCACAATCTGAGCCAATCTGACCGCCAGCAAGCACAGGTTGAGCAAGTCGTTACCGCTATTGAAGAGATGGCTACCTCGGCAGAATCTGTAGCGCAGCAAGTGAATAGCATTGCTGAAAATGTTCGCCTTGCAAATGAAGACAGCCAGAAAGGTTTAGAAGTCGTTGAAGGTGTGTGTATTGATGTTGCCCAGCTAAATGATCAATTAGACAAATCAGCATCGGCCATCGAGCAAGTGAGTTCTGATAGCGAAAGCATTCAAACCGTCACCAAGATGATTGATGACATCGCAGAACAAACCAACTTACTTGCGTTGAACGCTGCAATAGAAGCCGCGCGAGCGGGGGATCAGGGTCGTGGTTTTGCCGTGGTCGCTGACGAAGTAAGAACATTGGCTCATCGTACACAAACGTCAGTACAAGACGTAGTGAGCATCATCGAGAAGTTGAAATCTTCAACTAACAATGCCGTGAACCTGATGACACAAAGCCAATCGAATGCCAACCAAGTACTTGATAAAGCGCAAGAAGCAGGCACAGCCCTAGAGTCGATTGCCTCTCAAGTTGAATCTATTGCCTCTCAAGCTGAAACCATTGCTGCGACATCAGAAGAGCAAGCTCAGGTTTCTCAAGAAATAGCAGCGAACGCGCATGCGATCAGCGATTTGAACCAGCAAAGCCGTGAAACCAGCGCTAAGACTTCTCACAGTGCTGATGAACTTCAAAAACAAGCTGAGTCGTTAAAGAACCAAGTTAACTTCTTTAGCTAAAAACCGAGTTCACTGTTTCTATCAGTGACTTGCTCATAACCAATAGAGCCAACCATACGTTGGCTCTATCTCTTCACTGACAGCCTCTGTATCTTCACTAATTGCCGTAAACCAAGACAGCTGCGTTTATTCTAGCGCCCCACTATGCTTCCTGTTAAAATTTTGGACTTGAAATTTCTACCTCGAGTTCGCAATGACTTACCAATGCCCTTTGTGTCACCAACCTTTATCTCAAAACGATCGTACGTTTAAGTGTGAAAAGAACCATCAGTTCGACCTAGCGAAAGAAGGCTATGTTAATTTGATGCCAGCACACCACAAACGCTCAAAAGATCCAGGTGACAACAAAGAGATGATGCAGGCTCGTCGCCGCTTCCTTGAAGGCAACCACTACGATCCAATGCGCCAAGCCGTTGTTGGTTTATGCGCTAGCTATCTGCCAGAAACAACCCCTAGCCTATTAGATATCGGTTGTGGTGAAGGTTATTACACCAATGAAATTGCGGTAAACCTTCACGAAAAGAATGGCGCTACTTTTGGTCTCGATATCTCTAAAATTGCTATCAAATATGCCGCTAAACGCTATCCAGCGGTCGACTTCTCAGTCGCTTCGAGCCATCGCCTACCCTTTTCTGAAAACAGCTTAGACGGCATTCTACGCATTTACGCGCCTTGTAAGGCAGAAGAGCTGCAACGCACCATCAAAGACAATGGTGTGGTGATCACCGTGACCCCTGCTAGCCGACACCTTTATCAGCTGCGTGATGCGATTTATGATGGCGTTCGTTTGCACGATGAAGATCCAGAGATGATCGAAGGTTTTACTCTTGAGCACCAAGAGCAACTAAACTATATGATGGAACTATCGGGGTCAGACGCATTCGACCTGCTACAGATGACGCCGTTTGCTTGGAAAGCGAGTGAAGAATTTAAACAACAACTCACCGATTCAAAGCAATTCAACTGTGAAGCTGACTTTATGCTACGAGTGTACCGCAAACAACTTTAATTGATATTGATTATCGTTTGCATTGAAATCTCATCTTGCCTCCTTTAGTATGCGTGTTCTTCAAGGAGGCATTTCATGCAACGTATTATTCTTATTGGATTAGCTACCCTGCTCACTGCTTGTACTAATCAACCTTCAAATAGCACTTCTCAACAAGTGGCTAACACGCAAACGGAAAACGTTTCCACATTCTATGACTACCAGTTTGCTTCTCCACAAGGAGAAACGCTGTCTCTCGATGCATTACCTAAACAGCTGATTGACGCTGATGTGGTTCTTATTGGCGAATGGCACACTCACTCGGCAATCCATCGCTTCCAAACCGATTTCTTAAAAGCACGTCGCAACGCGACATCAAACATCGCGCTTTCAATGGAACAATTCACTCGAGAACATCAGGACACATTAAACCAATATCTCAATGATGAAATTGGCGAACAAATTCTTATGTCTCAAGCGGCTGCTTGGCCAAACTACGAAAGTGATTATCGCGCTTTAGTTGAGTTCGCTAAAACCAATGACGTCGATATCATCGCGGCAAACGCACCAAAACCCTTCGTACAATGCATTGGCCGTAAGGGATTAGCCTATCTAGATCAGCTAACGACGGAACAACGTCAATGGATTGCTTCAGAAGTGGATACCGGCGATAGCCCTTACAAAGAAAAGTTCATGGCTTCAATGCATCACGGCACACCAGAGCAAACAGAAAAACAATTTTCTGCTCAAGTAACGTGGGACGAAACTATGGCTGAATCGATTGTAGATTACCTAGCATCGAACCCTGAACAACAGGTGATCCATGTAGCGGGTAAATTCCACACCGAAGGTGGTTTAGGCACTGCAGCATCAATTCTACGTCGTAACCCTGATTTGAAAATTGCCATCATCAGCCCAGTTAAAGAAATCTCAGCGGATAGCAGTGACTATCAGCTAAAGGTGCTCTCTCCACCCGCTCGCTTTGTTAAAAAAGAGAACAGAATGAAGGCATACAAACACCTATCTAAGCGCGGCGCTAGCCTAGAGTGCGACTAAACCATTCTTATCCATTCTTATAAGAGAACGAAACGATGGGCTAATTCTAGATAACTAGCCCATCGACAGAGCTTCATTGGCTCCTATCATCCACTCTAACCCTATATAACATTCAAATTCCTTATCGGCACAAGATTTGCTTAATAACTAGACGGTTTGACTCAGCAGACGAAAAAACAATGTGCGAATAAAAAAACATCACCACGGTGATTAAACGCACAAGTTTTTCACACTTCTGCCGATACTATATTTAAGGATAGGTAAGGAGAGCGATATGACACCAGTAGGAACGAGTAATACTCAGCTGTATTCACCTGCGAAAATGAATGCACAAGCTAAAAGCACTGAAGCTGAAAAGCCTGCGCCGCTTAAGGTTGAGCAAAATACCGTGAAGCTTTCTGATGAAGGCAAAGCCCTATTATCTGCCCTTAAACAAATCGATAAAGAAGCTAAGAAAGTCGAAGCTGAAAACGCGACCGTTACCGATAAGGTTGAGTCATTTGCTCATGGCGCTCTAGGTATGGATCACCCAGATAAGATTGAAGAAGAAGACGATGGTTCTTATTCAGCAGGGCAATACTTATCCGCAGCGGCAACCGTTGGTGGCATTCTACTTGCCTTAATCTAACTTTCCCCTCTGTTACTGCACTTTCCTCTCTGCATTAAAGCGATTTGTCGTCACGACAACAGACCCGATTTGGTCTAAAAAACGAGTTCATTCCATAATTCCGCTCTCATTTTAATGGAATAATACTCGTGAAAAACACTTTTGAGCTTATTGATAAGCCTACTTTCTTTGGTGCGATTGCACTCCTACTCACGATAGTTTTCCCGCTCATTTTGTTCCCTGCACAGGGCGCAGACTGGATTGCGGTTGCGAAAACATTCATGACGGACCAACTTGGATTTTTATATCTTGCGCTAGGCCTCGCTGCCTGTGCATTTATGGTTTACGTTGTGTTCAGTGATATGGGACAAATTAAACTGGGCGAAGCTGATGAAGAGCCTGAATTCAAAACAGCATCATGGGCTGCAATGCTATTTTGTGGCGGTATCGGTGCAAGTATCTTGTACTGGGGCTGTATTGAGTGGGCTTACTACTACCAATCACCGCCTTTCCAACTAGAGCCGGGCAGTGAAGAAGCGGTTCGTTGGGCTGCAACTTACGGTTTGTTCCACTGGGGACCAATCGCGTGGTCTATCTACCTGATCCCTGCGATTCCTATCGCTTACTTCTTCTATGTACGTAAACAGCCAGTTCTAAAGATCTCTAGTGCGTTAATGCCTGTTCTTGGTGAACACCGCAGTAAAGGCGTACCAGGGAAAATCGTCGATATCCTATTCATTTTCGGTCTATTAGGCGGCGCTGCAACAACGTTAGGTTTAGCTGCACCTCTAATCACTGAAGGTCTGAATCACCTATTTGGTCTACCTAAAAATAACCTAACGCAAGTGATGGTGCTTTTAGTGTGTACTGCGATTTTTGCTTACTCATCTTATGCTGGATTAGAAAAAGGCATCAAGATCCTAAGTAACATCAACTTCTGGGGTGCAATGGGTCTGTTAGCTTTCGTTCTGATCGCAGGTCCAACAATCTTCATGCTAGAAACAGGCTTAGACTCTATTGGTCGTCTACTGTCTAACTTCTTCGTGATGGCAACGTGGGCTGAACCATTTGGTGGTTACGGTACCTTTGAGAACACGCACTTCCCACAAGACTGGACCATTTTCTACTGGGCATGGTGGCTAGTATTTGCACCAAGTATGGGCCTGTTTGTTGCGCGTATCTCTCGCGGAAGAACCATCAAACAAATGGTGTCAGGTTCAATTTTCTTTGGCTCTCTAGGTTGTTTCTTGTTTTTCATGATCTTAGGTAACTATGGCCTATCACTGCAACTTTCTGGTGAACTGGATGTAGTAGCGATTTTGAATGCAGAAGGCGCTACCAAAGCTATCTTCTCGATGCTTGCGCAACTGCCAATGAGTACACTAGTTATCGCGGTATTTACGCTGCTGTGTATTATTTTCACTGCAACGACATTTGACTCAATCTCATACATCCTAGCGTCTGTTGTGCAAAACAACGTGACCGAAGAGCCAATGCGTTGGAACCGTATGTTCTGGGCATTCACACTGTCGTTCTTGCCAACGATTCTGATGTTCTTGGGTGGACTAAGTACGCTACAAACGGCAGCAATAGTTGGTGGCTTACCGCTACTGGTGATCTCTGTGATGCTGATGATTTCAGCGGTTCGTGCAACGAGCCTCGACCTACGCCATCAAGACGCGTACATCGAGCCAACGATCAACATCGAAGAACTACCAGATATGGACCCTTGGTCTGCAGAAGGTATGGCGCTGGCTCAATTTGAGAAAGAAAAAGATGCTGCGCAAGAGGCCGCAGAACTTGAGCGAGTCGCTTACACAGAACTTGCCGCAGTGAAGAAAGAAATTCGCGCTTATGTGTTAGAACAAGGTTCACAAATGGAAACTCACGACTTACCAGAGAACCTACAACAAGCACTTGAGCAGGCCGAGAGTAATCTTAGTGCCGCACAAGCGAAAAAAATCGAGTTATCTGAGCAAGCTCAGAATGCTCGTATCACGTTCAACCAGGTGGTTGCAGACTTACCGCTTGCTTGACATTAGCCATGACGCAGTCCATTGATTTGGACCCTCCTAAATACGACAAAGGCTCACAGAAATGTGAGCCTTTTTTTATGCTTTTCAAAAAATTGGAGTTATTGCTCAATTTCACATTGATGAAATAAATATGAAACGACTTTGACACAAATCGATGTTCTAATCATCCCGCTTATATAAAAAGGGATAACCAATGAAGCACATTATAAAACCAATCATTGCCGCAGTGGCAACCTCAACACTTTCATTCAACGTACTTTCAGCAGAAATCAAAAACGTCATTCTGATGATTGGCGATGGAATGGGACCTCAACAAGTTGGCCTGTTAGAAACCTACGCAAACCAAGCACCAAACTCGATCTATAAAGAGAACAAAACCGCCCTTTATCAACTTGCTCAAGAAGGGGTTATTGGTTCATCCCTGACTCACCCAGAAGATGCAATTGTGGTCGATTCTGCTTGTTCAGCCACCATGCTTGCAACCGGTATCTACAGTGGTTCAGAAGTGATTGGCATTGATTCTCAGGGTAATCATGTTGAGACGGTTCTTGAGAAAGCTAAAAAGGCAGGTAAAGCAACGGGACTCGTGTCCGATACACGCTTAACTCACGCCACGCCTGCTGCATTTGCTGCTCACCAACCTCACCGTTCGCTAGAAAACCAAATTGCTAACGACATGCTAGAAACTGGTGTTGATGTAATGCTTTCGGGAGGGCTACGTCATTGGATCCCTAAATCGACCAACGACAAAGGTGAAACCTATAAGCAACTTGAAAAACTGACTCAAGGTGATGTTTACCTAAAATCAAAACGTAAAGACGACCGTAACCTTCTTGCAGAGGCAGAGAAAGACGGCTACCAACTGGCATTTAACCGCAGCATGTTAGAAGATGCTAAAAGCGATAAGCTACTTGGCCTGTTCGCCTACTCAGGCATGGATGACGGCATCGCTTACAGCAACAAGGAAAAAAGTGACGAACGAACTCAGCCAAGCCTGAAAGAGATGACACAAAAAGCGCTCAACATCCTATCCAAAGATGAAGACGGCTTTTTCCTAATGGTCGAAGGTGGCCAAATAGATTGGGCAGGCCACAGTAACGATGCTGGCACTATGCTGCATGAACTGCTCAAGTTTGATGAAGCGATCCAAACTGTGTATGAATGGGCAAAAGATCGTGAAGACACGATCGTGATTGTGACCGCAGACCACGAAACAGGATCTTTTGGCTTCAGCTACTCTTCTAACGACCTACCAAAACCACAAAAACGTTCTGGTGAAGCCTTCGCCGACCGCGACTATGCACCTAACTTCAACTTTGGCGCATTCGATATTCTTGATGGTTTATATAATCAAAAGCAAAGCTACTACGGCATGATCAGCGAATTTCAGAAGCTGGATAAAGCGCAGCAAACACCTGAAAAACTGGCTGAGATCGTCAACAAGAATAGTGAGTTCCCTATTACAGCTGAACAAGCGAAAAACGTATTAGCGAGTAAGCCGAACCCATACCGATTGGCTCAACACAAATACTTATCGGCAGAAGAAGTGCCTGCTATCAACGATTTCGATGCATTCTTCCCTTATAACGACCGCGGAAACTTGCTTGCTCGTGAACAGGCAACAAGTCAAAACATCGTTTGGGGTACAGGTACACATACTCACACACCAGTGAACGTGTTTGCTTGGGGCCCAGCAGAGAAAATACTGCCCGTTTCAAAAATCATGCACCACTCAGAACTGGGTGAGTACATTAAACAACAAGTAAACTAGCCTGAATCTTTTTTACTCGTTTTACTTAGCGCCCTACGGGGCGTTTTTTGTTTTAAGCCTTTAAGTTAAGTAATTAAGTAATTAAGTAATTAAGTAATTAAGTAATTAAGTAATTAAGTAAATTTAGGCGACGCCAAATAGCAAAACAGCCGCTCAAGAGCGGCTGTTTTTAGAATAACTAGCGATTTGGGTGATTCAAGATGTGGTCTTCCCAATCGACAACATCGATTTCGTATACCACTTTGTTACGAACACTTTCACCTGCAGCATGCATCTCTGATTTAGAACCCGTAATCAATGGGTGCCACTCAGGAATCGGCTTAGATTCAGATAGAAGACGGTAAGCACAAGTATCTGGTAGCCAGTGAAACTCATCGATTTTGTCACGAGTCAACTTCAAACACTCTTCACCTGAAGTGAATCGGTTCGGGTAATCTTTACACGAACATGTTTTGTCGTTTAACCAGCTACACGCCACATTAGTGTAGTAAACTTCATCGCTATCTTCATCCATTAGTTTATGTAGGCAACACTTACCACAACCGTCACACAGTGATTCCCACTCGTTCTCGGTCATTTGCTCTAGTGTCTTTTCTTGCCAAAATGGAATCGTCATAGGATTACTTCTTACTCTTTTACTGGGGTGCGTGTTATACCGCTAGCCGAATATAAGTTCAAGAATAAAATCAGCTAACGCTCTTTCGCTATGCGGTAGAACTTTCTAAATCCGTGAGTATTTGAATAGCTTCGCTTGTCGTAGCCCCACATACCCAGCTTTCAGCTTTAAAGTCAAAACAGACCTGAGGCCTCTCTTTTTTACCAAATAGTTTACATAGGTTATCAACAGTAAGCTGCTTACAACGCTCACCAGACTTCTTTCCATGAGGATGAAGGGGGAATGAAGATGTAATACTAGGCGCTGTACAGCAAGCACCACAATGAAGACGGCATTCCATAATTGGACCTTAAATAGAATCAAAGGAAAGAAGGTGGGCGATTCTATCCTAAAAATGAAATTAGCCAAGTGAAGTTATTTAATATGTACAAAAAAAGCACCTTATAAAAGGTGCTTCCAATTCATCAAAGACAGAATCTACTTTAAAATATCATGTGGCTTTGAAGACAAAAATTGCGGTGTCATTTCTGCTAAAGCCGCTTTATAGCGAGTCGATGACAATAAATCTCTAGCATCTTGCACTGTGAATTTAGCCTTCTGTCCTTGATCAACAATAGGCCCAAGCGCCATAATATGTTGAGCGCTTGCTTTTAGCTTAGGAGAAGTAACAGAAACTGTTTTGTTATTCCCGTCTTTAAATGATGCAATCACTTTCTTTGTATGGCCAGGATCAACTTGGTCACAGTTTGTAATTGGTGGGTGCGTCATAACGCCTGTTGATGATAAAAGTTGAACTACAGGCTTACCTTCTGCTATCGCTTTGATTTGACAATAAGTTGGGCTTTCACCTATCAAATTGTTTGTATTGTTAAACATGTACATAGTCCAGTCACCTGCACCACTACCTTGATCAGCTTTGTCGACATCAACGCGAGTCCAGCTATCTACCGCACCACTAAAGTCTTTTTTGACGACTAAATTTTGTGTGTCCGAAACGGCGTAAACTTTTTTACCTCCAATTTCGTATTGACCCACGTAATCTTGGTTAAACCAATTAAACCAACCTTTCGAATCAATATGCCTTCCACGGTAAGGGCCATCAAACTGGTGAAGACTTGAAAATTTAGTCTTCGTTATATGGACAGATTTACCGGTAGAGTCGAGATCTGTGACTTCATCTGTGATAAAAAACGGTTGTTCAGTAAAGCTAATTGATGTGTTCGGAGAAACACCTTTCGATGATGAGATATTGTAATCTCGGTAAGCGATGACATCGTAAGTATCAACATCCGTACTATTGATTTGCGCCTTACCTTTTACTACCTTAACCGCTTCACCAATCCATTTTCCACCATGTTTATTAAAATAGCCTAAACGAACTGTTTCATCACTAGAGGTTGCATCAACCTTATAAGTTAAGGTTTGAAAATAACCTTGACTGTATGAACGGAAGAATCGCAGTTCATCGCCTTTCTTCGCTAGTGCTAATGCAGCCTTTTCATACTTGTCCGCTGCACACTGTTCTCCGTTTTCCGCACTATATGCCAGAACAGTACCATTGCTATTGATGCGGCAAACATATTGACCAGATAAGGCTTTAGAGTTAATTCGGCTGAGCAAAGCAGTCGCGTCACTACTGCTTACGGAACTGTTTGTCGAGAATTCCCCCAACACCGTATTAAAAGGAACCAGTTGAGCTTGTGAAGCTGCAGGTAATTTAGCTACAGCATAATCTAGGGCTATAAAGTCTACTTTTGCTTTTTGTAAACTTCCTGCCGCATAATTTACCAATTCACGAGCTTGAAAATAACCTTCTAGATTTGGCGACGCATAAACAGAAGTACCAAGAGTGGCAAGGATAATACCTATAGATAATTTCTTCAAAACTTGACTCCTACTACTTCGCTTTAAAATTGCTTGGAGACTCAAATCCTTTACCATCAACGGATAGGAATTTGTAGCCTTTCAATGTTTGAATATCGGCATCACTTACGCCTATGTCCGTATTCAGTTTCTGAGCGCTAGAACCACCACTAGTGGCAGCGCTACCGCCACCGCTGTCACCACCTCCGCATGCAGTGAGTAATAATGTCGTTACTACTAAAATCGCTAACTTTTTCATGAATCGCAGGCTCCAATAAGAATTAATAATATCTTCAACCAGTTTTATTTATTGAACAACACAATAGATCGCACTTTAGTCAGTTTCTGGAGCTTGTCGTTAAACAGTTATGGCATTTCGTTTAAAAATCACTGCAATCTCTGTCGGCTATTTGCTACCCAAAACACTCCCTTTCTGTCGCTTATATGCCCAAGATTTCACAAACTTGCGAAATCTAAACTATCTTGTTGATACTGGTACAGATTAATAAGGATCGTTATGAATAGGTATATTGCAGAAATGTTTGGTACGTTTTGGTTGGTGTTAGGCGGTTGTGGTAGTGCCGTCTTAGCCGCGGCTTTCCCTGATGTGGGAATTGGTCTACTCGGAGTTTCCCTCGCTTTTGGTTTAACCGTTCTCACCATGGCTTTTGCTATTGGCCATATATCCGGCTGTCATCTCAACCCTGCTGTTACTATTGGACTGTGGAGCGGTGGTCGCTTTGATGCCAAAGATGTCGCACCTTATATTATTGCCCAAGTGATTGGCGGTATTATCGCAGGTGGCGTGTTATTTGTGATTGCTTCAGGCCAAGCTGGCTTTGATGCAGCTGCCTCTGGCTTTGCTTCCAATGGTTATGGTGAACACTCACCGGGCGGTTACTCACTTACCGCTGCACTCGTTTGTGAAGTGGTCATGACCATGGTGTTCCTATTCGTGATCATGGGCGCGACAGATTCGAAAGCACCTGCTGGATTTGCTCCTATCGCAATTGGTCTCTGTTTAACCTTAATCCACCTTATCAGTATCCCTGTAACGAACACCTCTGTTAACCCCGCTCGAAGTACCGGCGTGGCTGTATTTGTTGGTGATTGGGCTGTTTCTCAGTTATGGCTATTCTGGATTGCACCGATTATTGGTGCCGTGATTGGCGCAATGATATACAAAGCGGTGAGAGGTTCAGATTAAGCTCAGAGAAGTGTTTTGGAATAGAAACCTTTGAGAACCATAAAAGAAAAAGCCGCTTGGTGATGGTTCACCAAGCGGCTTTTTTAGATTTTATGACGACCGAGTAACGAGTGTGAAAGCGTGGTGCCATCCACTAGCTCGAGCTCACCACCAACAGGAACACCATGGGCGATACGGCTAGCGTTCACTTCATGGGCATTACATAGCTCAGCAATGTAATGTGCTGTCGCCTCCCCTTCTACTGTCGGGTTAGTCGCTAAAATAACTTCAGTGATATCACCACGACGTAAGCGGTAATCCAAGACATCGAGACCGATGTCACTTGGACCAATACCATCAAGTGGTGAAAGATGCCCCATAAGCACAAAGTAACGACCTGAATATTGGCCAGTTGCTTCAATGGCTGCGATGTCTGCAGGGCTCTCTACTACACAAATTTGACCGTTATCCTGACGTTTAGGATTGGTACAAATGTGGCAGGTCTCTTCTTCGGTAAAAGTACGGCACTCATTACAATGACCAATTTCAGTCATTGCTTGGCTAAGAGCTTCAGCCAACTGTAGGCCGCCTTTTCTATCGCGCTGTAACAAATGAAAGGCCATACGCTGCGCCGACTTGGGGCCAACCCCAGGTAGACAACGTAAGGCCTCCATCAAATGCTCCAGCATATGACTGGTACGCATATATAACCGTTCTGATTTTCAAGTAATGGCCAGTTCAACACAAGCTAGTACGAGAATTAACCTTTAAGAATGAGTTACTTAGAAAGGCATCTTCATACCTGGTGGAAGTTGCATTCCGCCAGTTACGCCAGCCATTTTCTCTTTTTGAGTTTCTTCAACGCGACGAGCCGCATCGTTGAAAGCAGCAGCGATAAGATCTTCAAGCATCTCTTTATCGTCTTCCATTAGGCTTTCATCGATATCAACACGGCGAACGCTGTGGCTACCAGTGATCGTTACTTTTACAAGGCCAGCACCTGACTCACCTGTAACTTCCATATTTGCGATTTCTTCTTGAAGCTTTTGCATGCGCTCTTGCATTTGCTGGGCTTGCTTCATCATGTTGCCCATACCGCCTTTACCAAACATGTTAATACTCTCTGGTCTAATTGGTTTATTAAAATTAATTAAGCTATACGTGCTTAAATGGGGGTTAAAACAGTGTGATTCAACCCCTCGGTGTTCAGTTCTCAGATTTGCTTATCTGGGATGATACGCCGGTCACTAAACGTGAAAAAGTTCTAGATAGGACGAACGCTGTCTCTGTCGAGTTCTGCAGCAAAACGTCTTTCAATAAACTGTACGTTGGCATCGTTTTCCAAAGCGGTAAACGCGTCTTTCAACTTACCTTGATACAATCTTTCTCGTAGTTCTAGTGGCGTTTCTCCACCATCGCCGATTTCAACACTCAAATGACACTCTTCTCCCAACACGGTATTGAGCGACTGTAATAGTTCGCTCTGTGCGCGATCCGTATTCAAGTGAGCTTGGCTCGCTCTTAACGTTAAAGTGATTGATGTGTCGTTTTTAGCAAACACTGAGTTCAATGCTAACTGTTCAACAAGCTTGGCTGTCTCTAGCTTTTGAATCGTGGCAGACCATTCATCTTGAGCAATCGACTCTTGAAGCAATTTATCGACCATTTCTGGTGTCTTAATATGCTCTAACGCACGCTTGATCTGAGTAGGTGTAAGCTCTTTGCTCACCTCTTTCACTACAGGTTTAGACGGTTTCCAGCGATAAGGTTCATTATCATTGGTTACCTTTTCAGTAGAAGAGGCTGATAAAGAAGCTGGCGACACCCGCTCAGAACCACCGTGTTGCTGAGCAACTCGGTCAAGAACTGAAGTTTTAGCTGGTGTCGCTTTAGCCTTTTTTGGCGTTGAGCCTTTGTTATCTGTTGCCGCGCTGCCTCTGCGTTGAGAGCGCAATTGGTGGCGTAAACCACTCACCGGTGAAGTTGCACGCGCGGGTTGCTCTTGCGAAACAGGAGGAGAAGAAGGCGCAGCGCTTGGCTGTTGAACCGGACTTTGGCCCTGATAATTCGTTTGTTGCAGCTGAGGCTGATCTGCACCGTAACTTGGACGCTCATCATAAGCAGGTGGTACATCATACTGGCTGTGTGGATAATCCTGTTCTGGATAACCTTGGTTGCCTGAGTGATCAACGTAACCTTGCGAATCTGAATATTGGCTCTGATTCTGCTGCGGTTGCTGTTGTGCCGACTGTTGCGGTATAGCTTGCTGCTGAAGCGCCTGTTGTTGCACTTGAGGCTGTGAAACCGCTGGAGACTGAACTGGCTGTCTCGGCTCTGGCACCGGTTGACTCATTGGCTGAGCAACACTCTGAACCTGGTTCTGAACCGGATTCTGAGCTGCAGGAGCTGGCGCTGGGCTTGTCGACTGAGTCGAGATTGCCGTAGCAACAGTTTGCTCAGCAGGCCTAAATGCCAACATACGCAGAACCACCATCTCAATACCAACACGAGCGGTTGGCGATAATGGCAAGTCTTGACGACCTTTTAACACTATCTGGTAGTAGAGTTGGATGTCTTGAGGGCTTAACGTTTTGCTCAGCAGTTCCAGCCTTTCAGCATCAGGCTGGGCCTTGTCTAAAGTAGACGGCAGAGCTTGATACATCGCCAAACGGTGTAATTGAGTCGCAAGTTGACTCAGCAATCCATCCCACTCAACACCATTTTCAGCAAGAGCTTGAATACAAGCCATCGCCTGCTGAGGCTGTTTACTGCTAATCGCTTCAAGTAGGTGAATCGCTTGGTCTGTATCCAGCGTTCCAAGCATATGAGCAACAGTGTCTGTTACGACATTACCGTTACCCAATGCGATAGCTTGGTCACTCAGGCTTAGCGCATCACGCATACTGCCATCAGCAGCATGAGCAATCATCCCAAGCGCACGAGGTTCAGATGTCACATTTTCTTGTTCAAGAATATGATCGAGCTGCTCGTGGATATTATCGACACTGATCGGCTTAAGATGGAACTGCAAACAACGTGAAAGAATCGTAACCGGAAGCTTTTGTGGATCGGTCGTTGCGAGCAAGAACTTCACATACTCAGGCGGCTCTTCTAAGGTCTTTAGAAGCGCGTTAAAACTGTGCCTAGACAGCATGTGTACTTCATCGATTAGGTAAACCTTGAAGCGACCACGTGCAGGCTTGTACTGAACATTGTCCAGAAGCTCGCGGGTATCTTCTACCTTAGTACGTGAGGCAGCATCGATCTCGAGCAGGTCAACAAAACGACCTTCATCGATCTCTTTACAGGTTGCACACTCACCACAAGGGGTTGAAGTAATGCCTGTTTCACAGTTGAGTCCCTTCGCAAACAAACGGCCGATGGTCGTTTTACCGACACCTCGTGTACCGCTGAATAGGTAAGCGTGATGCAACCTATTTTGGCTAAGGGCATTCTCTAATGCTGTTAAAACATGGGCTTGACCAACCACTTCTTTGAATTTGGTTGGTCGCCATTTTCGCGCTAACGCAAGATAGCTCATGAATAATTCCGAAAAGGATTAGTGACCGTCGAATTCGCAGATGCTAAACACTTCTAGACCTAAGCCTTGTAAGCGCTTATCACCACCGATTTCTGGAAGGTTAATAACAAATGCAGCGTGTTCTACCACACCACCAAGCTGACGAATCAGCTTCGTTGTCGCTTCAATCGTACCGCCTGTTGCTAACAAGTCATCAACCATCAGCACTTTATCGCCTTCAACGATAGCATCGGTATGAATTTCTAGCGTATCAGTGCCGTACTCAAGCTCATAAGATTGTGCCACAGTTTGACGAGGCAACTTGCCCGGCTTACGAACAGGGATAAAGCCGACACCTAACTCAAGAGCAAGAGGCGCACCAAATAGGAAACCACGAGCTTCAGTACCAACGATCTTAGTAAAGCCCATGCCCTTGTATGTGTCCACTAACAGGTCTATTGTCGCTTTGTACGCGGCAGGATCTTCCATCAAGCTTGTTACGTCACGGAACAAAATACCCGCTTTAGGGTAATCAGGAATGCTTTTGATGCTTGCTTTGATCAGAGAGATTTTTTCTGTGTTCATAATCTTATGCACTTCATTAGGCCGCTTTCCAAACTCTCGTTAACGAATCAAACATCAACGCTCGGAATTAAGGAAAGGTACGATTGGACTTCATTGCAACGAGAGTCATAACTCAAATTGCTGAAATAATAAACGCCCGCTATACAAGCAGGCACACTGGCTTAATGGTAGTGATTTTCTTTGCTGTCAGCAACCAACTCATGGGTTGGAAGTCGCATAAACCATGTGAGAAGAATAACAAGTACACAAATTAGGAAAGCCTTGACCCAAATGATCGGGGCAAAGTAGATCGATAACGCAAAACTTAACAAGATAAAAAACACGCCACGCGTTTTTACTTGCTTGGTAACGGCACCATGTTGATACCAATTGTTCAACAAGGGACCCAGCGTTTTATGCTCATGCATCCATTTGTGAACTTTGGGGTTGCTTCGCATGAAACATGCACTGGCAAGAAGGAGGAAAGGCGTGGTTGGCAGTACGGGTAAAGCTATCCCTAAAACTGCGAGAAATATGCAAAGGCCACCAGCAATATTGAGGCTTAAAACTCGAACGCTAATTGTGGCCTCCTTGAGTTAGCTATCACCAATCGGCGACGATAACTTAACTAGAATGTTGCGTAACCATTGAATACACGGATCAACGTAAGTGTTGCTGGTAATAATGGAATCACTAAAAATGCGGCTAAAAATCCTAAAAAGTAGAATACATTAAACGGGTCTTGAAAGTCTTTGTTATCTGCCATGATTGCTTCTTGTTTTTGTTAGTAAAGGTAAGTATCTGGCGAACCAAACCCGCTTTGCTAAATCGACATTTAACAAAAAAGGCATAGCCACACCATTTGCGCAACTATACCTTAATCAATTATTCACAAAAACCGAGGAAATATAGGGTTAATCGGTGGACCCTTGGTGTATGTCTAAACTAAAACTGGCCGATCCAAGTAGGCTCAATGATAGCTGGCAGCCCTGTTCAATCGGAAGATCCCGTGTGATGAAGTTCTTCTTACAGTTCTCACCCAAGCGTTCGCCCGCCGCAATATGTTGATTCAATTCGCCATTCGACCATTGTCCATCTAAACCCGCAGGTAAAATAGAGATAGTTCCCACAGCAAGGTCAGCAACACCAAACAAAGCATTAACCGGGGTTGAACATTTAGAGCAACGAAGCCCCTTCTCCAAAATCTCCGCAATATCTTTGAGATCAACGTTAAAATCTTTTCGATTTCTTATGTAATCGTGGAATAACGCTCTTACCAACAATGTGGTCGCTGAGCCACCGTTATCAGAAGATGACGAATCGACGAGGTAGAAAGCAAACTGCCCATTCATCATCCACGCATAATCAAACACAAGTGGCATCATATCTGTTGATTGTAGTAGGCGGTAACTGCAACGCCATGAGCCTTGTCGTGTGTCTTTGTCAGGAAGCAGCGCGTGCAATAAATCTCTTGCCGCACTAGGGTTATCTTGCAAGTGATTTAGGTGCCAATGCAGCTCTTGGTCTTCAGGGATCTCTCCGCCGTCATCAACGCAAAACCATTGGCTTGAAAAATCTCGTTGGTCTGAAATGTTATCGAACGAATCTGTTAATGTATTCGCAATCGCACTGCCTAAATGACCGTGATCCTCCAGAGGTTTGACTAAAAAGTCTTTGATACCAAATCGTAATGCTTTCGCCACATCAGACATATCATCGGTGCCAGACACAACGATCATAGGCAGTGACGGATACTCTAAACTGAGCTCTTCTACAAGCTCAATGCCATCCAGAATAGGCATTGATAAGTCACACACAATTAAATCTGGCGCCGAGTCTCTAAGCTTTTGCAGAGCGTCCAGCCCATTTTCAGCCTCAACCACTTTATAACCAATCTTGTCTAAATACGCGCTGGTTATCCGGCGAAAAATAGGATCATCATCAACCAACATAACGCATTTTTGATTGAGAACTTCCTGAGCCGAGGTCATAACTGGCTGACTGTGAGTTTTGTACATAATCTCTAACCTCACAAAACTAAGTCGAATTATTATTGTTATCTGTTCCAAGAACTAATATAAAACTTAGTAACAAATTGCTAAATACACAAATACGTACTCTTTACTGGAAATTCGTGACAAGGGTTGGAATACTGGTAAATAGTGCAACGAATTGACGTAACGCAAACATTGATCTCACTATTACGTATAAATTAGCTGAGATTGTAAACAAATGTGTCTGGATTTATGAAATTAGATGATTTAAACCTCTTTCGACTTGTCGTTGAAAATGGGAGCTACACCGCAACATCACGCAAGACTATGATTCCGGTTGCGACCATTACACGACGCATCCAAGCCTTAGAAGATTCACTAAACCTAAGACTTCTCAATAGACACGCGCGTAAACTCTCTTTAACAGAGGCAGGCGAACGTTTCTTCAACGAATGCTCTCCGTTACTGCAACGTCTATCTTCTACTGCAGAAGAACTGACTGACGTTTGTAAAGGGGCTTCCGGTAAGATTCGCATTACGGCACCCTCAAACCTGACCAAGCGCATGATGATGCCGATGTTCAGTGAATTCATGACTCAATATCCTGATATTAATATTGAGCTGATGATGAACAACCAAGCCGATCAGCTTGATCCAACTGAGTGGGACGTGATTTTCAGAGTAGGTCCACAACGTGATTCAAGCCTAATCGCTCGAAAAATCAGTGAAGTAAAAGATATTCTTATCGCAAGTCCTGACTACCTAGCGAAGAACCCGGCACCAAGTCATGCAGAAGAGCTCGCGAATCATTCGCTACTTAAAGGCTATCCGCTGATTAAGTGGCAGCTGAGTAATTCGAATGAAGAGACTGTGGTGAATAGCGAGAAAGGCCGTTTCAACGCGAATGCGCTCAATGTCGTGAGACAAGCCTGTTCAGAAGGCCTTGGTATCACCCTAATGCCCGACGTTATGATCCGCGAATACATTGAAGATGGCAGCTTAGTGCAAGTCTTAGAGGACTGGAGCGCTAACCCTCGTGATATTTACATGCTTTACAACCACAAAGACCACCTGCCAGAGAAGGTTAGATTGTTTATCGATTTTGTGATCGCATACCACATTCACTAAGATTCAATCCCCTTCCTCGCAAACAAAAAAACCAGAGTCGATGCTCTGGTTTTTTATTACTCATGTTTATGAGTACGCTAAGCGCCTTCGTTATGTAGCTCTAGATTAGCGAGATCTTGTTGGATCTCACGCTCAACCTTTGAATCGTCATTACGTAGAGAATCTAGGAAATCTAGGTACGCTTGGTCGATATCGCCCGTTACATACTCACCGTTGAATACGGATGTATCAAAACGAGAGATGTCTTGATTACCCATACCTACTGCAGAGATTAAGTCTGGTAAGGTTTGGAAAATCAAAGCATCTGCACCAATCTGCTTACAAATCGTTTCGTTATCACGACCATGAGCAATTAACTCAGTCGCGCTCGGCATATCAATGCCGTAAACGTTCGGGAAGCGAACCTCCGGAGCGGCAGAAACCATGAAGACTTTGTTTGCACCAGAATCACGAGCCATCTCAATGATCTGCTCTGATGTTGTACCACGAACAATCGAGTCATCAACCAGTAGAACGTTCTTACCTTTAAACTCAGAACGAATCGCGTTGAGTTTACGGCGAACCGACTTCTTACGTTGTTGCTGACCAGGCATGATAAACGTGCGGCCAACGTAACGGTTTTTCACGAAACCTTGACGATATGGCTTATCAATCGCTTGAGCAATTCGTAGAGCAATATCATTTGATGTTTCAGGAATTGGAATAACCACGTCAATGTCTAGGTCTGCGTACTCTTCTTTAATACGCTTACCTAACATCTCACCCATCTCAACGCGTGCGCTGTAAACCGAAATTTTATCGATGAATGAATCAGGACGAGCAAAATAAACAAACTCAAAAATACATGGGTTTAGTTGTGGGTTGTCTGCGCATTGTTTAGTGAAAAGCTCACCATCGAATGTTGCATAGATAGCTTCACCAGGAGCAACATCGCGCATAAAATCAAAACCAACAGCGTCTAACGCTACTGACTCAGACGCAACCATGTACTCTGTTTTACCGTTAATTTCACGCTTACCAAGACACAGTGGACGAATACCATGTGGGTCACGGAATGCGATCATGCCGTGGCCGATGATCATCGCTGTCACTGCGTAAGCACCACGAATAGTGCGGTGCACGTTTGCAACTGCGCGGAAAACGTCGTCTGAAGTCACGTTACCTTTTACGGTATCGATCTCATGAGCCAATACGTTTAGTAGAACTTCAGAGTCAGAGGTTGTGTTGACATGACGGCGGTCTTTTTCGAACAACTTCTCACGAACTTCACTTGCATTCGTTAGGTTGCCGTTGTGCGCCAGCGTGATGCCAAATGGAGAGTTTACGTAGAAAGGTTGAGCTTCAGAAGCACTCGAACTTCCCGCTGTAGGATAACGAACATGACCAATACCCACGTTGCCTTGGAGGCGTTGCATGTGTTTTGCTTCAAAAACATCTTTAACTAAACCGTTCGCCTTACGCAGACGGAAACGATTGCTTTCTATGGTACAAATACCAGCGGCATCTTGGCCACGATGCTGCAATACCGTTAAAGCGTCATAAATAGACTGGTTTACAGGTGTTGAACCCACGATTCCAACAATACCACACATGTCCTAATCCTCGATTTTCGACATTAACTGGCGCTAGAGCGCGCCAGATAAGAAACTAGATGTTGCTTGTAAATGCTCGAAGAACGGCGCAATGATTCGGCTAAACTCCGGAACCAATTGCGAATTCTTCCACCACTCAGAACTTGGGAATGCAGTAAACGCATCCATGAAAAACAACACTGCAGAAACAATCAAAACACCACGTAAGCCACCAAAGACGACACCGAGGATTCTGTCTGTACCCGACAGGCCTGTTTTCTGAACTAGCTGCCCGATGACATAGTTAACTAAGGCACCAACAACTAACGTTGCAACAAACAATGCTGCTATCGCAGTTCCGTTTCGAAACATCTCATCTTCAATATTGGTGAAGTACATTGCTAATTTAGCGTAGTACTGGCTAGCAATAAAAAATGCTCCAAACCAAATAACAAGTGACAACGCTTCTTTAGCGAAACCGCGAACTAAACTGATCACGGCAGAGAAGCCGATCACGCCTAAAATGACAAAATCTAACCAATTCATGAATTCTTCATCTTAAGTTGGCGCGCATTTTAACAGAAAAAATGCTGACGCAAACGTTTTCTTATGGATTTAACGGTTTAAATTTGAGCAATTGGCCTTTTGAACCCGTAATTTTTTCTAATTCCTTAATTTGTCGCTCAAGTTTGGATTTAGAAACATCCGGGCCAATAATTACTCGCGTAAATGTTTTTTCTTGCTTGGTATGAGCCTGATAACCACGCTTCTGTAAATCCTTAACAACGTTTTTTGCGTTGTCAGCATTCTTCAAAGCCATCAATTGAATAATCCAAGCACTGTCTTGGTATTCATTTTTTTCAGGTACCGGCTTAACCACCACCGCCACTTTATCCGCTTCTTTGTTACTGGAAGCCGACGCAGTTTGCGTATTTGAATTATCAGTACGACCACTTTCAACCACTTGCTCAACCGGAGAGTCCGGCAGTGCAATCTGATCTTCAACAGGATCGAGCACTTCAAACACTTCAACATTACTATCAAGCTCAGGCTTAATCGGAATGCTTGCAAACTCTTCTTTATAGTGGAGCTTCTTACCATCCAGCACATCGGGCAATACAATCACGCCAATGGCCACTAAAATGATGGTGCCGACTAATCGGCTTTGGAATTTACTTGCCATTTAGTTTCCTTTTTTCTGCCAATGCTCCAACACTTCACCCACGGTATGGAAAGAACCGACAACCAACACAACATCGTCATCTATAACAGAAGCTAAAGCCGCTTCAAACGCTACAACAGGGTTTGAATACTGCTCTACACCTTCAGGTAAGCTTTGACACAATTCAGCGGCTGTTGCGGCTCGTGGGCCTTTCAGCGAAGCTGGGTACCAATGTGTTGTTATTGGAGCTAATACTTCCAATGTCGCGGGGATATCTTTGTCATGAAGCATGGCGACTACAACGTGTAAATTTTTGCCTGCATACTTCTTCGCGACTTGCTGCGCAAAGTACTCAGCAGAATGCGGGTTGTGTGCTACATCAAGCACAATCACCGGCTGTTCGCTAATTTGCTGCATACGCCCAGGAAGCTGCGCATTCTTCATACCGTTAACAACGTTCACATCACTAATGCTTAGTTCTGAAGTACCTAATGCCATCAGTGCGGTGGCTGCGTTCGGCAGCGGTAAGCTTGGGATAGGTAGCGATTCTAACTGGAATGCGCCGCTGCGCCAGTTCCAAGTATCACCATCTACATCATAGGTGTATTGAATCCCTACTTGGTAGAACTCAGCGTTAATATCATCAGCGTGTGCCGCAACCGTAGCTGGTGGTTTGGGTTGACCACAGATAGCTGGTTTACCGCTACGATAAATGCCCGCTTTCTCAAAACCGATCACATTAATGTCATCACCTAGCCAGTCAACATGGTCGACAGCCAAACTAGTAATCACAGAAACGTCATGCTCAACGATATTGGTCGCGTCTAAACGTCCGCCTAGACCAACTTCTAACAATACAACATCAACCGCTTCGGTTTGAAAAGCACGTAACGCAGCTAAAGTGCCATATTCAAAAAAGCTAAGGCTGATTTCACCACGTTCTTTCTCAATGAAATCGAAAGACTGAACCATCTTTTGATCAGAAAGATCTTTGCCATTGATACGAACACGTTCGTTATAGCGAATTAAGTGAGGGGAGCTGTAGACACCAACAGAGTAACCAGCATCCAATAGAATAGCTTCCATGAGTGCACATGTTGAGCCCTTGCCGTTGGTTCCAGCAACAGTAATAACATGTTGAGCAGGTTTGGTGAGGTTTGCCTTAGAGGCGACAGCTTGAACTCGGTCTAAGCCAAGATCAATAGCGCTTGTGTGGATGTTTGATAAATAATCAAGCCACATCTCCAAAGAGGATGTGGCTTGAGGAATAGGTTGTTGACTCATCTAACTCATAACCATAATTAAGTAGGTTTGTTAGAAGGTACTTTACCCTTTTTCTGGCGCTTCTGGTACTTCATAAGCAGCTTCATTCGGTGAATCGTTCACAGAAACTACTAATGGTGAAGGCTGATTGGTCATTTTAGCAACAAGGCTTGCAACGCGCTGACGCATCTCACGACGGTCAACGATCATGTCGATAGCACCGTGGTCTAGTAGGAACTCACTGCGTTGGAAACCTTCAGGAAGATCTTCACGTACAGTTTGCTCGATTACACGACGTCCAGCAAAACCGATAAGCGCTTTTGGTTCACCGATATTGATATCGCCAAGCATTGCTAAACTTGCAGAAACGCCACCCATTGTTGGATCAGTCATTACTGAAACAAACGGTAGGCCTTTCGCAGATAGACGCTCTAGAGCAGCACTGGTTTTTGCCATTTGCATGAGAGACATCAATGCCTCTTGCATACGAGCACCACCACTTGCAGAGAAACAAACTAAACCACAGTTGTTCTCAATAGCTGCATCTACCGCTTTTACAAAACGAGCACCAACAACAGAACCCATTGAGCCGCCCATAAATGAGAATTCAAAAGCACACGCAACGATAGGTAAACCAAGCAGTTCGCCTTTCATTGCAACTAATGCGTCTGTTTCACCACTGTTCTTTTGAGCAACAGAGATACGTTCTTTGTAACGCTTAGAGTCTTTAAACTTCAGTTTGTCTTGTGGCTCAAGATCAGTACCTAGTTCAACACGCTCACCTTTGTCTAGGAATGTATCCAGACGGCGACGTGCTTTCATACGCATGTGATGGTCACATTTTGGACATACTTCTAGGTTACGCTCTAGTTCAGCATGGTAAAGAACCTGCTCACAAGAAGTACATTTAGTCCAAACACCCTCAGGGATTGACGCTTTACGAGATGTTACGATGTTGCTTTTTTCTAAAATCTTTTCAAGCCAACTCATGGAAGACCTTTTTGTTTCGATTCCTCCGCTTGATTGCGAAAGAAATAAATTTGGGAATTATGCCGGGAATTAAAGCACATAAAACAGCGACTGTAGATAAAAAACTGGTTGTACCTATTTTCCGTGACTATTTTACGCACGAAACCGTAATATTTTTTGAACCTAAGTCTCACATTTAGTTCAAATTATCCGGCAAAAATAGAGGGCCAATAGGCTCTCTTGGTAGTCCAAAATGTTCAGGATAATCAACATCTACTAAGTATAAGCCTTCCGCTTTCGCTGTCGCGCCTGCCACTTTTCGATCTTTAGCCTCTAAAAGCCACTGAATCCACTCTGGTTTTTGATCACCTTTACCTACCGCAATTAGGCTACCAGTAATATTCCTCACCATATGGTGAACAAACGCATTCGCTTTAATATCGATCACTATGTAATGCCCATGACGAGTCACGTTTAAGTGAATCATGTTTCTCCATGGGCTACGAGATTGACAATGTGTTGCCCTGAACGAAGTAAAGTCATTCTCACCAAGTAAGTACTGACCCGCTTCATGCATCTTTTTCTCATCAAGGTGACCATGATAATGGCTCACACCTGAATTCAAAATGCCAGGACGTAGAGCATGGTTAAAGATAATGTAGCGATAACGGCGTGCTGTTGCAGAAAAACGAGCGTGGAAATCCTCATTCACTTCTGTTGCCCAACGAACGGCAATATCTTTTGGCATGTTGGCATTTGCGCCCATTGTCCATGCAACCATTTTACGATCGACATTAGTTTCAAAGTGAACGACTTGTCCCGTACCGTGAACACCGGCATCTGTGCGACCAGCACACATAACTTCTACAGGGTGATTCGCGACAACTGAAAGAGCCTTTTCCAATTCTTCTTGGACACTTTTCACGTCTCGTTGGCGCTGCCAACCAAAGTAGTGGGTACCGTTATATTCAATACCTAAAGCAATTTTCATGTTCTTGTTCTCTTTGAAAATGGGCGAGAAGTATATACGGAAATGAGTGCTAGCCCAAATAGGATGGGGCTAAAACTTCAATAAACAATCACTACCGCCTAGACGGTGGTTTTAGCAAGCTAAATAAAATAGACGCTAACTGTATCGCCCTAAAATAAAGGGTAGCCAACGCTACCCTTTATAATTTTTTGAATTTATCGACCGTTTAACGTATCGATAAGATTCTTTGCCTCTCGACGTATATCATCACTGCCGTCAACGATAGCCTCTTCTAGAAGCTTAATTGCACCTTGTGAGTCACTCATCTCGATGTAGATTTTAGCCAAATCGAGCTTACCAGCGGCTTCTGCATTGCTGTCGACATCGTAATTACCAATGTCACCGATAACGTCTGGGAATTCATTTAGGCCAACATCTAGCTTCAACTCTTCGTCATCTGGATTAATCGCGTCTTCGCCTTCTTGCTCAACTTGAGCCATCAGCTCATCAATCGTCATGTATTGCTTATCACGACCTTTGTCTGACTCGGTTAGGTTGTCTTGTTGAGCCCAATTCTCTTGTTTGATTTTTGGTTCAGCTTGTTGATCTGCCGACGCCCAAATCTCCTGTTGATCATCAGGCACATCATTATGCATGCTCGATTGCTGCTCAGGAGCAAGGTTGAAGCCTTTCCAATCTTCACCACCGACTTCAAGCATCGCATCAATATCGAGCCCTGCACTATCAATCGATGTAGCATCCAGTGGCTTGTCGAACATGCTGTCGACAGAGTCTTGAACATCTTCAGAAAGTAATTCAGCTAATGCTGTCTCATCAAAATCCTCAAAACCTTCTAACAGATCGTCTTGAACTGTTGTAGGCACTGAGCTTAACTCAGAAGGTACTGGGCTTAATTCTGACGGAGAATCGAGTGATTCATCAGGTTGTGTGAAACTAGCCAAATCAGACTCTTCTGCACCTGGGAAGCCTTCTGCGTCTGAGAAATCTTCTGTATCCGAGAAGTCATCACCATGACTAAAACTCTGCGGGTTTGAAAATAAATCATGCAGCGCATCTTGTTCTTCACCCTGTGGGCTGAAAGAAGTCAGTGGCGTTGGTTTCTCAGCAAACGCATCGGAGATAGCTTCGTCTTCACCGTATTCCGGCAAATCAAACTCATCGAGCTCTACGCCTTGCTCTTCCGCTACAGGCTCAGCACTGCTTTGTTCGATGTCATCTAAGACTGAATCCGCTTTTGCGCTCTCTTCATCGTATTCAGGCAGGTCAAGGTCATCGAACTCAAACTTTTCGGACTCTGGAGCAAGATCTTGCTCTAACTGCGCTTCATCCGGTTCGCTAACCACTTCCGCCAACGCATCTTCTTCGCCAAACTCTGGAAGCTCTAAATCATCAAACGAGAACTCATCTTCGCCTTCTTGCCCTAGAATTTCTGCTTGTTTCGTTTCTTCAACTTTAGGAGCCGTTTCAGCTTGAGGCTCTACTTCGGCTTGCAGCTCAGGTGTTGATTCTGATTCTGGGTCTAATTGAGCATCAACAACAGGGACGTCTGACTCCGTTGTTACTTCAGCATCCGCTTCTGCCAAGGCATCTTCTTCACCAAACTCTGGAAGCTCTAAATCATCAAACGAGAACTCATCTTCGCCTTCTTGTCCTAGAGGTTCAGCTTGTCCTGTAGCTTCAACTTGCGGTGCCGATTCTGCTTGCGGTTCATGGTCTAACGGAGGTTCAGCGTCTAGTTGAGAATCAACAGTAGGAGCAACTGGTTCTGGTATTACTTCAGCTTCGGCGTCGGCTTCCGCCAACGCATCTTCTTCACCAAGCTCTGGAAGATCAAAATCATCAATCGAGAACTCGTCTTCGCCTTCTTGCTCTACCGCTTCAGCTTGTTCCGTTGCTTCTACTTGAGGTTCGGTTTCAACTTGTTGTGCAACTTCAACTTGCGGTTCATGGTCTAACTGAGACTCAACAGCAGGAACCACCGGCTCTTCCGCTACTTCATCAACTTGTGCCAATGTTTCTTGTTGAGCCGTGTCATCTTCAATCAGCCAATCATCGTCTTCTGGCACACCGAATTCATTTGGAACAATCTCTGGCATATGCGCAGCACGCTCTGGCTCTGGCTCTGGCTCTGGCTCTGGCTCTGGCTCTGGCTCTGGCAAGGATTCAACGACATCTTCAAACTGATCGCTACCTTGGATTTTCGGTTCAAAGTCAAAATCAGAGGCAACATTCGCAGGCGACTCTACATCGTCTATAGCTTCGGCTAACCAGTCTTCAACCGTCTCTTCATCATCTTCAGAGATATCATTTAAAGACGATGGCGATACTTGCTCTTCATAACTAGCAGCGATGTCTTCACGCTGTGCTTGGGCGTCGGCTTCTTTCGGCTCTGGTTCTGCTTCTTGTTGTACAGTTTCTTCTTGAACTCGCTCTTCAAAAACTGGTTTGTCAAAATCAGAATTCTCAGAGAGCAGTGAGTCGATATCCAGTTCATCATCTTCAGCCGATGATGCGGTTTCTTCAGCGGATACTATTTCTTCCGCTGACACTTCATTGCTGTCTGAAAGAGACGCTTGCTCTGGTTCAACCGTATTTTCAATTAATGACTCAACAGGCTCTTCTGCCGCTGGCAATAAATCATTGTCATCAGAAGTCATTAACTCATCAATCAATGCTTCGTCTGTTGTTTCTAGCGAGTCATCAAGTAACGCATCTGTTGCCGGCGCGACACCGAATAAATCATCGATAAAGTCATCACGATTAAAGGCTTCATCATTTTCTGGCTTAACGTCAGCACTGTCTTGAATCATTTCCGAATCTAACGATCCATCACTAACGACTTCAGCTTGTGGTGTTGCATTAATGTCCGATGCTTGCTCAGACTCAACTTCATGTGTTTCTATGGTTAACGGAGTAAGCTCGACGTCTGAATCCTTTTCGGACTCATCGCTGCCGTTGTCAAAACCAAAGGCTTCGTCTAACTCTTTATCAAACGCCTTCCCTTCAGGTTCAAGCTCGTCTTCAATGCCACTTGTCAGTAGATCATCAAATGGGTCTAAAGATTCTGAATCTTGTTCATCGGTTTCACCGACTGATAGATCATTACCTAGCAGTTCATCTAACGTCTCGTCACCTTCGACGGTAACTTGAGCATCATTGGCGTCATCGTCTAGAAAATCATCTAGTAAGTCTGTGCTCTCGGCATCGAGTTCAAAGTCATCATCAGAATCATCAATCAACTCATCCAAGGTTTCAGTACTGTCTTCCGAAATATCTAGCTCATCATCGGTCGACAAGCCTGAGAGTTCTTCGAGCTCAGATAATGAGTCAAAACCAAGAGAATCACTCTCAGACTCATCATCCGATTCATCTTCCAACATATCATCTAGGAGATCTGTTGAATTACTGAGATCAACATCATCCCCTGTCAATTGCTCATCGAGCAGGTCGACACTGCCTTGAGTTTCTTCACTTTCGGTTGGCAGATCAAACTGAGAAAGGATGTTATCGATATCATCATCAGACGCCAAAGCGCTGTTTAGATTCTCAGCAACCTCGTCATCATTATCGAGATTCATAGGCTCATTAACTTGATCGTTCTGAGCCGCAACCTGAGCGAAGATGTCATCAATATCATCTTCTACACTAGGAACCGAAGGTTGTGACGTCTGCTGCTCTGAGATCAACGAATCGATATCAAATTCATCGTTGCTCACACCCGCAGGTGCAGTATCGCTCTGTTGCTCAGAGATAAGCGCATCAATGTCAAAATCATCGGTTGCTGATGTGTCGGTATTAGAAATCGAATCACTTTGCTCTTCTGAGATTAAAGCATCAATATCGAAGCTATCATCATCTTCATCATCAAGCGCAAATAGATCGTCTAATAGAGATTGGTCTAGTTCGTTAGAGCCTAGGTCTTCAGTCTCAGAATCCTGTGATAGTAGCGATTCAATATCTTCATTCGACATTGAGTTATCATCTGAAAGATCAAAGTCGGCCTCATCAGAACCGAGTTCGCTTTCTGATGTTTTATCAAGTGCGCGCTCCATCTCTTCAAGACCAAGCGCCTTGTCATCGCCATTGACACTAATGCCGTTGCTGCTGTCTAACTCCAGATCATCGAAGTTAGTGTCTAAGTCACCATTTTCGCCAATACTCGCAAATGGGTCGTCATCGTCATCATCGAGATTAAAATCGAGATCAGAATCATCTAAACCTGCAAATACATCTTCTTCAGGCGATGCTTGGTCATCAAATAACTTATCAGCATCATCTTCATTGCCAAATTGTTCATCGTCTAAAGACAATTCATTATCAAAGTCGTCCATCTCATCGCCTAAAGCGATAGGCGCGACGCTACTTACATCTGATTGAATTGGTTGGTCTTGTGTCGGCTGATCATCATTTTTAGAACGGCGCCCCAACAAGATCACTATGATAAGACCAAGTAGCAGACCTGGAATAACCGCAAGAGCAGTAACTAACCAACCATTTGATAACAATTGATCCATGGCACTTGGAGCCATTTTTGCAATCTCAGCGTTCTTTCTACGCTCTTCATCAAGCAGCTTTTCCACTTCGCTACGAATGCGGTCTTCATCACTAAGTTCTGTTTTTAGCTCACCCACTTCCAATTGAACATTCGACAACATCAGACGAAGTTGATGGTTTTTCTCTTCAAGTGACAATAGCTCAGTTTCTGAAAGCTCTAGCTGTTTCTCTAGCTTGTTCATCTCTTGGGTTGGAGCTGATTGAGCTGGAGATGATTGAGTTGGAGACAATGGCTTTTTAGCGGCTTCAGCTGTGCTTACTTGCTTTGCAGGAGCAACATTTTTTGCATCAGAACTCGACGCTTTGGGTTTTGAAGCGACAGGCTTACTTGCAGGAGCATCGAGCTTAGCAAGGTGCGCATTCATGATGTTAACGGCTTGCTGTGTAGAACTTGCACGTGCTTGCTCTAAAGAAGGCACACGTAAATTACTGGCAGGCAGCAAGCTGTGGATATTCTGGTTTTCAAACGCTTGTGGATTTAGACGATAAATAGCCAACAAGGTTTGCTGAACTGAAACGGAATTATCAGGGCGTAACTTTGAGGCAATTGACCACAATGTTTCCGACCCCAAAGTTGGGCCGTAAAAACGAGAAGGCCCAGCACGATTCAATTGTGCTCTTTGAAGAGGTTCGGAAAACGTAGGCGCTGATTGTATCTGGCCATTAGGCCCTACAACTCGAATGGAATCTGCACGAACAACGGAAATCTGAGTCGCCATGAGAATGGCAAAAGGCATTAACCACGGCTTGAAAAATTGAAACATAAAAGGCTCAGCTAGGTGCTTAAATTCGAATAAATTGATGAACTGTTAAATATATCGGATAAACGACGTAAAGCTATAGAGATGAAAACAAAAAATGTGTTGCAGCGACAATATTCGCAGCAATTTCACACAATTTAACTAACAATATTTTCAATCGATTAAAAAAGCCCCACTAAAAGAGTGAGGCTTGTTTATCAAAGCAGTGAAGCTTAGAAGTAATCGCGAATCAGAACTTCCGCGATTTGAACTGCGTTTGTTGCTGCGCCTTTACGAACGTTATCAGCGACAACCCACATGTTCACACCGCTGTGATGGCTGATGTCGTTACGAATACGACCAACCATTACGTGGTCTTTACCACCAGCATCACGAACCTGAGTTGGAAAATCTAGAGCTTGGAAAACTTCAACGCCTTCCGTGTTCTCTAGAAGCTGAATAACTTGCTCAGCACCGATTGGCGCGCGAGTTTCAATGTGTAGAGATTCAGCGTGACCATAGAACACAGGAACACGAACACAAGTCGGGTTAACCGTGATTGATGAATCAGCAAAGATCTTTTGAGTTTCCCAAACCATTTTCATTTCTTCACGTGTGTAGCCGTTCTCTGTAAATTCATCGATTTGAGGAATACAGTTGAACGCGATCTGCTGTGAGAATGCTGAATTTTCAGCTGGCATACCGTTAAGAAGCTTAGCCGTTTGACCTGCTAGCTCATCGATACCCGGCTTACCTGCACCAGACACAGATTGGTAAGTTGAAACGTTAATACGCTCAAGGCCCACTTCATCGTGAATCGGTTTAAGTGCTACTACCATCTGAATAGTAGAACAGTTCGGGTTCGCAATGATGTTGCGGTTACGGAACTCAGCAATCGCTTCAGGGTTCACTTCAGGCACAACCAGAGGAACATCGTATTCGTAACGGAAACGTGATGTGTTATCGATAACAACCACACCTTCGTCAGCGGCGATTGGAGCCCAACGTTCTGAAAGCTCGCTACCTGCAGAGAAAAACGCAATATGTACTTGAGACCAGTCGAAGTCTTCTACATTTTGTACTTGTATTGTTTTGCCGTTAAAACGGGAAGTTTTGCCTTCACTACGTTCACTTGCTAGTAAGTGCATTTCACCGACAGGGAATTTACGCTCTTTAAGTACTTCAAGAATGGTTTCACCAACCGCACCAGTCGCACCTAAAATAGCAATATTAAATTCTTGGCTCATTGTTTCTCTCTTTTATAAAGTTGGCTTTACCATAAAACCGAGTTTAGATAACGGCGTTAAATTACAAGATTCGTCGCCCGTTAACTCGACTGCACTGTACTCTCTGCGGTCCCAATATTCTTTACGCATCTTGTCAAAAGAACCCGGCGTAGAGATATTGCGACGGAATAAGGCGTCGTCTTTGCGCACATCATAGATCAACTGAGTCAAATTGTGCAGTGTTGCTTCATCCCAAGCTCTATCTAATTTCATTTGAGGCACTGGCGCTGTCGGTAATAAGTCACTTGCATAAGCACGCTGTTCAGTACCTAAAAACTCACAATAACTGTTGAAGATCATCGTGGTACCACGCGCTTTACCCTCTAAACCGTAGCCCGCTACGTGAGGTGTTGCAAAAGCGAGCAACGGAAGAAGTTCAAAGTCGACTTCAGGTTCAAACTCAAATACATCAAGAACGGCAGTGAAACCATCGGCTTTTTGCAAGCGAGCTTTTAACGCTTGGTTATCAACAACTGGGCCACGAGCCGCATTAATCAGAATTTGGTCAGCACGTAAATTGTTCAGTACTTGCTCATTGATCAAATGATGCGTTGGGAACTCACCTGTCTTAGTGATTGGCGTATGCAGAGTGATGACGTCTGACTGCTCAAGCAGAGTATCTAGCTCAGTAAATTCGCGAGTATCACCCTCTTGCTGTTTTAGAGGATCGTTCAGCAGAACTTTAATACCAATACCTTCAAGGCACTTTGCTAAATAGCTACCCACTTGGCCACAGCCGATAATACCGACCGTTTTTTCGAATACAGAGAAACCTTGCTGCTGAGCCAACACCATCATCGCGCTGAACGCGTACTCAGCCACACCCACCTTGTTACAGCCTGGGGCTGCAGTAAAGAAAATGCCACGTTCTTTCATCAATTCTTGGTCGACATGATCCATACCTGCCGTCGCTGTGCCGACAAACTTCAGCTTGTTGGCTTTACTGATCAATGACTCGTTCACTTTGGTGACAGAGCGAATCATCAAAGCGTCTACGTCAACTAGGTCGTCAGCCGTTAATGTGCGACCAGACTTCATTGTCACTTCCCCTAGCTGGCTAAAAAGCGCTTCAGCATAAGGCATATTTTCGTCGATTAAGATTTTCATTTGGCGAGTACTTTTGTTGGGGTCTATCGACCTAAATGTGAATTGAAATGATTGTGCAAAATTCCACACACGGTGTCGAGTAGCAATTGGAATACATTATAAATAAAGAGTTGAATCGCCTAGTCGCACAAGCAAAAGCAAAAGCAAAAGCAGTAATAAGAACGACTACCTGAAATTAGAAAACTAAAGTCAGAAGACTAAAACGAAAAATGCCCGATTGAATAAACAATCGGGCAAACATCCAGAACAAAAGGATCCTATCTCGCTCTCCAGGAGACAGAGTCTTGCGTCTGTTCAACCAGTACTAACCAAAGCCAGTACTGATCAAGCTCTGGAAACCTTTCAATTTCTAAACTCAAATTTAAAAAACTATTTTCTAAAGCGAAGCTTACAAAGCTAAGGTTTAAAAACACGTTTGAAAATCTATGTTTAAAAAGCTTTGTTCTGTTGGTCATGATTACTGGGTGACCTGTGCGTGTTGAATCAGCACTCACGTCACCCATTAACGATTAACCTTTTATTAATTTAACCTTAGCTTCAATTAGCCTTGGTATTTTTTGATTACTAGCGTTGCGTTCGTACCGCCGAAACCAAAGCTGTTAGACATAACCGTTGTTAGCTCTTGTTCACGAGCTTCGGTTACGATGTCTAGGCCTTCGCCCGCTTCGTCTAGGTTTGCAACGTTAATGCTTGGTGCGATGAAGCCGTTGTCAAGCATTAGCGTTGAGTAAATTGCTTCGTGTACACCAGCCGCACCTAGAGCGTGACCTGTCATCGCTTTAGTTGCTGAGATTGCAGGGCTGTTGCCGCCAAAGACTTCTTGGATTGCGCCAAGTTCTTTAACGTCACCTACAGGAGTTGAAGTACCGTGAGTGTTCACGTAGTCAACGCCATCAATGTTTTGCATTGCCATCTTCATACAACGAACCGCGCCTTCACCAGAAGGAGCAACCATGTCGTAGCCATCTGAAGTTGCGCCGTAACCCACGATCTCACCGTAAATTTTTGCGCCACGAGCAACAGCGTGCTCAAGTTCTTCGATAACTAGCATACCGCCGCCACCAGAGATAACGAAACCGTCACGGTCAGCATCGTAAGTACGAGAAGCCAATTCTGGCGTGTCGTTGTACTTAGTAGAAAGTGCGCCCATTGCGTCGAACATCATAGTCAGAGACCAATCTAGTTCTTCACCGCCACCAGCGAATACTACGTCTTGCTTACCAAGTTGGATAAGCTCCATTGCGTGACCGATACAGTGTGCAGATGTTGCACATGCAGAACTCATAGAGTAGTTCACACCACGGATTTTGAAAGGTGTTGCTAGACAAGCAGAAACCGTAGAAGCCATTGTACGTGGAACCATGTATGGGCCAACGCGCTTCACGCCTTTTTCACGGATGATGTCTACTGCGTTTACTTGGTTTAGAGATGAAGCACCACCTGAACCCGCTACGATACCCGTGCGGTCATTAGATACTTGATCTTCAGTTAAACCAGAGTCAGCAATTGCTTGCTCCATTGAAAGATAAGCGAATGCCGCTGCATCACCCATAAAGCGCATTTTTTTGCGATCGATATGGTCAGCAGGGTTCATTTTTAGGTTACCCCAAACTTGAGAGCGCAAGCCATTTTCCTTGAACTGCTCTGAAGCGGTAATACCTGATTTACCCTCTTTCAGTGATGCTAAAACTTCTTCGACGTTGTTACCGATACTTGAAACAATACCCATACCGGTGATTACGACTCGTTTCATGTGACATTCCTATAATTCTAAATTCAGCTAGATGATAACTAAGAAGCCTAACAAAAGTGGTCAGCTTTCCTAGAAATTCGTACAATCCCTACCAACATATCGCTTCAAATCACAAAATGATAGATTTTATGACTTCAATTACTAATGCAGAGCTGGAATGGAATGAGTCTGGCACGCCAGTTTCAGACCAATTTGACGACGTTTACTTCTCTAATGTTAACGGTTTAGAAGAAACTCGCTACGTCTTTTTAAAACAAAACCACCTTCCAGAGCGTTGGGTTGAACATCAACAACGCCGTTTTGTGATTGCTGAAACCGGTTTTGGTACAGGTTTAAACTTTCTCGCAGTCTGGCAATGGTTCGATGCTTTTCTTAAAGATAACCCACAAGCTACGACCAAAGAGTTACATTTCATCAGTTTTGAAAAATATCCTTTAAATAAAGATGATCTAATCAAAGCGCACCAATCGTGGCCAGAATTAGCGGAGTATGCGACACAACTCCAAGAACACTACCCGATTGCCCTGCCCGAATGTCACCGCATTGTGTTAGGCGATGGTGCTATCACGCTTGATTTGTGGTTTGGTGATATTAAGGATTGGGCTCTTCTCCGCTTAGATGAGTCTATAAATTAACAATAAAATCAATAAAGCATT